>NZ_JBEAFN010000011.1:0-254942 GCF_040061795.1 Klebsiella sp. GN_Kp190 | reverse complement strand
GACGGCGGTGAACCCGTAGCCCGGGCAAGGCGCGTCAAGCGCCGCCCCCGGGAGCCGGGCGCAGAGAGGGGGAATTTCCCGGAGGCGATGCTGGCGCATCTGTCCGGGCTACCGTTTGGCAGACGGCGGTGAACCCGTAGCCCGGGCAAGGCGCGTCAAGCGCCGCCCCCGGGAGCAGAGCGCAGAGAGGTGGAGTTTCCCGGAGGCGATGCTGGCGCATCTGTCCGGGCTTGTTTTGCAGACGGCGGTGAACCCGTAGCCCGGGCAAGGCGCGTCAAGCGCCGCCCTGGGGAGCCGGGCGCAGAGGATTTAGCGTCAGAAACGGGATTAGCGGGTGGTGCCGCGCAGCTTCAGCACGCTGGGGACAAAGACGTTTAGCGGCAGCGCGCGGCCATCGCGGGCTTTCTCAACCAGCAGGTTGACGCCCTGGCTGCCCATCATTTCTGAATGAATGCGCACCGTGGAGAGCGGCGGAAAGGTAAAACGCGCGGTGGGGATATCGTTAACGCTAATGAGCGAAATATCTTCCGGGATCGAGAGACCGCGTTCATGAATGGCGCGCAGCACGCCGATGGCGATAGAGTCTGACGCGACGAACAGCGCGGTGGGGAAATCCGCCTTTGCCAGCATCGTTTTTGCCAGCTCATAGCCGGAGGAGCTGGAAAACCCGCCGCGCCAGATATCTTCTTCCGAAACCACTCCCTTCAGGCGGCCATATTCGACGAAGGCCACTTCGCGGATGTCGGCTTTACCCGGCTCATCCTGGCCACCAATAAAGCCGATGCGCCGCGCGCCCTGGGCGATAAAAAAGTCGATAACTTCTTTGGCGATGCGCACCAGATCGATGTCGACGGCGTCATAGCTGCTGCCGGGTTCATGGAAATCAATAAAGCAGACGTTGTCGGTTAACGCCGTGGCGGCGTCGCGAATCGCCCGCGAAGGCTGGCCGACAATCAGAACGCCGGTCACTTTTTTCAGCTCGGGTAGCGCGTTGTTAAAGTAGCAGTTGGTCAACTCGATACCGAGCTTTTCGCATTGCGTTTCGATGCCGTGGCGGATTGCCAGATAGTAAGGATCGTTGATTTCCAGATCCTGCTGGTAGCTGTAGATGGCCAGAATATGGTGGTGGCCGACGGTGTGAACCTGAGCCTTACGCGAGCTGGTACTTTTATATTCCAGCTTTTCCGCCACCTCAAGAATGCGATGTTTTGTCTCTTCTTTCACGTTCAGAGTGGGGTCGTCGTTTAAAACGCGGGAAACCGTCGCCAGTGAAACGCCTGCTTCGGTCGCGATATCTTTTAGTGTGGCCATTGTTTTCCTTATCTATCTGACGTTGCCCCATCGACGCAAACCATTGTAAAGCAAGCGCGGGCAGCTGCATCTCTTTTCAGTAAATTTCCGCCGTATTATTCATCCCCGCCGCAGCGTTTCTACTGCGCAAAAGAGTGATGAATCTAACATTCTTCGCACTATTATGCGGAAACCTCGCCGACATTTGTTATCTTTTACTAAAATTTTACTTGAGAGGTGCAAGATGGAAACGGTGCTTTATGCTGATTTTGCCAGACTGGAAATGCGTACGGGAAAAATTGTGGCGATAAAACAACATGAGAATGCCGACAAGCTCTATATTGCCCGGATTGATGTTGGCGATCGCACGCTGCAGACGGTAACCAGCCTCGTGCCGTACTACAGCGAAGAAGAGCTGCTGGGAAAAACGGTCGTGGTCCTGTGTAATCTGGCGAAAGCCAAAATGCGCGGTGAAACCTCGGAGTGCATGCTGCTTTGCGCCGAAACGGACGATGGCAGCGAAAGCGTACTGCTTACGCCGGAAAGGGCGATGCCTGCTGGCGTGCGGGTGGTATAACGCAATGCCCTCTCCCTGTGAGGGAGAGGGCAGGTCACTACGCCTCTTCCACCGAAACCCGCAGCGCCGCCAGCGCCAGGCGGGCCGCTTTTAGCACCTGTTCACACTGCTCAGGGGTCAGCGTCAGCGGCGGTTCAATGCGGATCGTTCTTGCGTTGTTGAGCGTTCCTGCCACCAGTACGCGCTGGCGGAACATCTCGCTGGCAAAGTCATAGCCGATTTCGTTATCGACAAACTCAATGGCCATCAGCATACCTTTGCCGCGCACGTCATTCACCAGATCCGGATATTCGCGGGCTAGCTGACGGAAGCCGTCCAGCAGCATGTCGCCTTTCTGCTCCGCCTGCGCGGGCAGGTTTTGCGTCAGCAACACGTTGATGGTCGCCAGCGCCGCCGCGCAGGCCAGCGGGTTGCCGCCGAACGTGGTGGTATGCAGGAACGGGTTATCGAACAGCACCGAGAATACCTCTTCGGTGGCGACCGTTGCGCCAATCGGCATGACGCCGCCGCCCAGCGCTTTGGCAAGGCACAGAATGTCCGGCTGGACGTTTTCATGCTCGCAGGCGAACATCTTGCCGGTGCGCCCCATGCCGGTTTGCACTTCATCGAGGATCAGCAGCGCGCCAAACTCGTCGCACAGCTTGCGCACCGCGGGCAGATAGCCCGGCGGCGGCAGAATCACCCCGCCTTCGCCCTGAATAGGCTCAAGGATCACCGCCGCGACGTCATCGCCGGTCTTTTTGCACTCGCTCAGCAGGGTGCGCATCGCGTTGATATCGCCAAAAGGCACGTGACGGAATCCCGGCAGCAGCGGCATAAAAGGCTTACGGAAAGTCGATTTCGCGGTGGCCGAAAGCGCGCCCAGCGACTTACCGTGAAACGCGCCGCTGGTGGCGACGAAGGTAAACTTGCCGCGCGGAGACTGATAAGCCTTCGCCAGCTTTAACGCCGCTTCGACCGATTCGGTACCGCTGTTGCTAAAGAAGCTGTATTTCAGTTTGCCCGGCGTTAAGGCCGCCAGGGTTTTAGCCAGCATGGCCCGCAGCGGGTCCAGCAGTTCCTGACTATGAAGGGGTTGTTTAGCGAGCTGATTTTCGACGGCGGAAACGACAACTGGATTACGGTGCCCTACATTAAAAATCCCAAACCCACCCAGGCAGTCGATAAACTCCTGTCCCTGAGTGTCGACAAGCGTATTTAACCCTCCCGCTTGCCACTCTACGGCTCCGTAATCCCCGCCAGCAGTGACCGATTTTCGATACGCTAAAAACCCCGGGTTCACATGCTCTTTAAAGTATTCCCTGACCTCCTGGTTAAGTGATTTCATCTCCTCATGATCGAGCGTTCGCTTCTCAATGAGATTCAGTGCGTGTGCGCTGCAGGCCAGAGCCGATGCGCTGGAAGGTAACCTGTTCAAAATATGCTCCTGGGCGGGGCGTATCACATGATACTGAATTAAGTATTGCAGGGATTACGCCACTTCGGCGCGGGCCAGGAAAATCGGGATAAACGCAACGTGAAATTGCGGTTGAGCAAAATTTAATCTTATCGCGAAATTATTGGCATGTTTTACTCCTGAAGGCGTGAAACCATGCGCAGAAGGGGTCCCGCCGCGTGCTTCGCGGCGGTGCAGGCTGCCCGGCGATGGGGCAGAGGGCTAGTCGAGCTGGGAGATTTCCATTGCCGCGCGGTCAATGACGCCGACGATCTGCTTTAGCTGAGCTTCGGTTATTTCCTGCTGGTTAACCCTTAAATCCAGTACTGCCTTAAAATTCTCCAGCGCGCGCTTCATCTGCGGATTTTTACGGAGTTCACAGCCCACCATGCGCGCCTGCAGCCTGGTCTGAATATGCTCCAGCTGCTCCAGGTTTTCCGCGTGCAGCTGACTGCCTTCGGCGGTAATGGCGATTTTTTTGCGGCCGTTTTCGTCAGCCACGCTGATTAATCCCTGATCCTGAAGTAAATCGAGCGTCGGGTAGATGACGCCGGGGCTCGGGCTGTAGTTGCCCTGGGTCAGGGTTTCGATCTCTTTAATCAGTTCGTAACCGTGGCTGGCATTGCGGGTGAGGATGTCCAGAATCACCAGGCGCAGCTCGCCGTGACCAAAGAAGCGCTGCCGGCGTCCGCCGCCTCTGCGACCGTGCTCGCCGTGTTCGCTATGTTCCCCGTGGCGTCCGCGTGGGCCACGGCCTTCTTCGTGATGGTGTCTCATGTTTTTCTCCTGTGATTATTTGATATATCTAATTTATATCTAAAAATAATAAAGTAGCAACAAAGTAGTGAATGTATTTTTTATTTAATTGATATTTAACGTTTTAATTTTTGATTTTGGCTTTTGTGGCGTTTTTCTATGACTATATCAAAAAACGCTTGCATTCTTTTTTAATGGCAATCATTATCATTTGCAAGATTTTTAGATATATCTATTCCGTTCACGAAGGCGATGAAAGATGACAACGACCAGGCACCCCAAATACCCGCAGCGCGTACGTAATGAACTGCGCTTCCGTGAGTTAACCGTATTGCGCGTCGAGCGTATCGGCAGCGCATTCCAGCGTGTCGTGCTGGGCGGAGAGGCGCTGGAAGGCTTTGTTTCCCAGGGTTTTGACGACCACACCAAGCTCTTTTTCCCGGCCGCGGGCGCTGCGTTCACGCCACCGGAGGTGACGGATGAAGGCATTAACTGGGGCGATGGCGTGCGTCCGGCGACCCGCGACTATACGCCGCTGTACGACGCCGGGCGTCATGAGCTGGCGTACGACTTTTTTATTCACGATGGCGGTATTGCCAGCAGCTGGGCGCTGGCGGCGAAAACGGGCGATAAGCTGGTGGTCGGCGGGCCGCGCGGTTCGCTGGTGGTGCCGGAAGATTACGCCTGGCAGCTGTATGTGACCGATGAGTCAGGCATGCCCGCGCTGCGCCGCCGTCTGCTGGGATTGCAGCAGCTTCCGACGCGCCCGCAGGTCACGGCGCTCGTCACCATTGGCGATGAGTCTTATCAAGATTACCTGGCCGATCTCGATGGTTTTCATATCGAGTGGGTGGTGGGACATCACTCCTCTGCCGTGGCCGAGCGCCTGGCGCGAATAGCGGTGCCGGCTGAGGACTATTTTATCTGGCTGACCGGGGAAGGCGCGGTGGTGAAATCGCTGCTGGCGCGCTTTGAAGGCCCGGGGATTGATCCGCAGCTGGTGCGTTCGCAGGCCTACTGGCACAGCAAATAAACGCGGAGAAACCCCGGGTTGCGGCTGGCGCCTTACCCGGGCTACTGGCCCTACCGGCCCGTAGACGGGGGTGAACCCGTAGCCCGGGCAAGGCGCGTTAAGCGCCGCCCCCGGGAGCAGCGCGCAGAGTGGCTGATTTTCCCGGAGGCGATGCTGCGCATCAGTCCGGGTGACCGGCCCGCAGACGGCTGCGAACCCGTAGCCCTGCTAAGCGCAGCGCGAGCAGGGGAGACTATTTCTGCGCCAGCGCTTTAAACACCATGGCCACCGCGTGGGCGCCGGGGTCCATATTGCCGCGCAGGCTATCGCTGTTCAGATACGATGCGCGCCCGGCGCCCGCTTTGCTGGCGTGAAGCGTACGATCCGCGCCCGCCTGCGCCGCGGCGAAAGCCGCCTGCAGGTTATCCGGTTCGGCCAGCAGCGCCGTTAGCGCCGGCTGCAGGGCGTCAATCATGGTCCGGTCGCCTTCATCCGCACCGCCGTAAAACTTCATCTGCGCCAGACCGGCGTTTAATGCTTCGGCGACGCTTGCCCCCTGTTCCAGCTTCTGCCCGGCGGCGGTAAAGAAAATCGACATCAGCACGCCGCTGGAGCCGCCCATCACAACCGTCAGACGCTCGCCAATCAGGGCAAACAGCGTGGCGAGGTTAGCCAGCGGCAGCTGACGACGCTGAAGTAAGTCGGCGATGTCGCGTGCGCCGGCGGCGAAGGTGGAGCCGGTATCGCCGTCGCCGACTTTCGCATCCAGCGCGTTAAGGTCTGCTTCCAGCCCGGACAGCGTGCCGGTCACCCGCTCCACGTAGCCCGCAACTTCGCTGTTCTCCGAAGGCGCAAACTCCACCCGCGTACTGCGCAGCGATGACGGCATCACGCTGACCGCGCGCGGCTGTACCGGCGTCTGCCAGCCGGCGGTTTCTACCGCGGAAAGCAGCGCCTTCTCAATGCTCTCTTCCAGCACGATGGCGGTGAGGGAGAAGCCTTTCATATCCAGCGCGGTGACCAGCGACGCCGGGCCTATCAGCCAGTCGATACGCTGATGCAGCGGAGTATTGGCCAGCTCGCGGGTCAAAATCGCCATTTCGGCAATCGACACGCCGCCGAGATTATTGATCATCACCGCCAGGCGGCCGGTTTCCGGCAGGGCGGCGCTGAGCTTCTCTACCATCAGCGTAACGATTTCCGCACTGTTCTGCGTGGCGATAACCGAAGCGCCCGGTTCGCCGTGGATCCCCATCCCCAGTTCGGCCTGATCCGGATGATGGCGCGGAGTCGTTTCCGCATCCTGCGGCAGGTGACAGCTGGAAAGGGCCAGGCCAAGGCTGAAGGTGTGTCTGGCGGCATACTGCGCTTCGCGCAGCACGGTCGCCAGATTGTGGCCGCGTTCGGCGAAGTAGCCGGCCACTTTATGCACCAGAATCGTCCCGGCAATGCCGCGCGGGTGTTTGTTATCCGGCAGTGAAATATCATCGCCAACGATCAGCATCTCGACGTTATAGCCCATACGGCGCGCTTTCTCCGCGGCGAGGCCGAAGTTCAGACGATCGCCGGTGTAGTTCTTGACGATCAGCAGGCATCCGGCATCGCCGGTCACGGCCTGGATGGCGGTCAGCACCGCATCGACGCTCGGCGAGGCAAACAGATCGCCGCAGACGGCGGCGGTCAGCATGCCTTTACCGACAAAGCCCGCGTGGGCCGGTTCGTGACCGGAACCGCCGCCGGAGATTACCGCCACGTTGTTTTTGTCGAGATCGCGACGCACCACCACGCGAATGGCGGGATCGCTCTCCAGCCGCGCCAGGTTATTCCACGGGCTGGCGATAATGGTCCCTTCAATCACTTCGTTGACGAGGTTGGCGCGCTGATTAAAAAAGAATTGAGACATAACGGATCCTGAAAGTTAAGCGAGTTCCCGGAGGGGACAGCCTCCGGGGCGGAAAGGTTAGGGCAGATTAGCCGCGAATCACGCGTTTGCCGGGAATATCAAGGATGACGCTCTCGCCATCTTGCAGCGTCAGGGCATCGCTCTGCTGGCACAGCATCGCGATACCCGCCTGGCGGGCGATAATGGCGCCGTGAGAGAGCTCGCTGCCGGCCTGCAGGCAGATCCCCTTCACCTGCTCTGCGTTAAGCTGCAGGACGGTAGAAGGGAAGATATCGTCGGCAATGAGGATCGAAGGCGCGCTAAACTGCGGCAGCGCTTCATTGCGCTCGTTAAGGTGACGCAGCGTGCGGTGCAAAATATCTTCAATATCAATATAGCGCGCCTGCAGGTAAGCATCGTCGAGATGGCGATATTGTTGGCTTAAATCGCTCAGCACCTGTTGCCAGGCCCACGCCGCGCTGCACTGCTCGTCGCGTATGATGTCGCACGCCGCTGCGTATAAATCAGGGTCATCGAGCAGGGTATGATGCCCGGAGAAGATCGCCGCGATGTCGGCGGAAAACGTCGCCTCTGCCAGAGTCGTCAGCGCGCTAAGGTCTTCCAGCGTCCGATCGATGGCCCGTTTCAGCCGCAGCTGCTGCTGGCCGATAGCGGCGCTCGTTTCCCGCGAGATCCTGTCCTGCGGCTGGGGATAAAGCACGACCTTACCCTCAACGCGGTCGGCGCTGGCGGGCCGACGCGCGGGCGCCGCCTCCATTGGCTCGCCGAAGTTCTCCGTCGCCAGCGCCTGGAACGCCGCCAGCGCGGCGTCGGCGTCCGGGCCGCGGGCAAGCAGTCTTAAGGTATCGTTCCGGCGCACCTGAAGCAGGGCGATTTGGTTGAGGCTGTCCGGCGTGACGCATTTACCCCCTTTCTCCAGCACCAGGTCGGCATTGAATCCCGCCAGCGCGGCGACCAGCTTTGACGCCGGACGAACGTGCAGGCCGTTGTGGTTTTGAATCACCACGGAAACCGAGCGCGCGTCGCGGTCGTCGACCGGCGCGGCGGTCAGCGAAGCGTGTTGCGGTTGCGATGGTAACCCCAGCTGTACGCGCTTTGCCTCCAGCGCGTTCATGGCGTCTTCAATTACCTTGTCGATGCCGGCTCCGGCGGCGGCGCTCACCGTCGCCGCCAGAGTCCCTTCCACCAGCGGCGCCGCGCACAGGCGAACCTTCGCCGCAATGGCCGGATCGAGGAGATCCAGCGCGGTTTCGGCGCTCAGCAGGGCGCTGCCGATATCCATCATCACCAGGATATGATCGGCGTCGGAGACGGACTCGATGGCTTCCATAACCTTAATGGGATCGGTGCCGATCGGACTGGCGGGATCGTCAATTCCGGCGGCGATCGCCAGCTTACAGCCATCGTTCATTAACATCTGCCGGGCCAGTTCTCCGACACCTTCGCCCAGACGGGCGCTATGAGAAACAATAACCAGGTTTACCATCGCGTTTTCCTTACTCTTTGGCCGCAGCGGCCAGCATCTGAACCATCAACATCACCGAGGTCGCGCCCGGATCCTGGTGCCCGATGCTGCGTTCGCCCAGGTAGCTGGCCCGCCCTTTGCGAGCCTGCATGGCGATCGTGGCGTGGACGGCGGCTTGCGCCTGTTCGCAGGCAGCATCAAGGGCGCCTGGTATCGACAGGTGCTGTTCGCTGGACTGGCGCAACGATTCCACCACCGGCAGCCAGACGTCGCACATGGTTTTATCGCCCGGCTCGGCTTTGCCGCGATTCACCACCCCTTCCGCGCCTTCGCGAAAGGTCTGATAGAGCTCCTCCAGGGTCAGGCTCTGGTGGGCCTGGGTCACCTGAGCGGCGCGAATAAAGAAGGTGCCGAACAGCGGGCCGCTGGCCCCGCCGACGTTGGAGAGCAGCGTCATACCGGTATTTTTAAGAATAAAACCAATGTCTTTATCGGCAATCGACGGCAGCTTTTCCACCACCTTGCTAAAACCGCGATGCATATTCAGGCCGTGGTCGGCATCGCCGATTTCCCGGTCCAGACCGGTCAAAAAATCGCTCTCTTTGGTGAAAATATCGCCGCAGCGATAGAGCCAGTCTACGATTTGCGTTCTGCTTAATGACATGTCGTGCTCCTTAGTTGCCCCAGTTCAGCGCCGGGGTGTGGACCGGGGCGTCCCATAATGCCAGCGTCTCTTCATCGGCCTTTAGCAGGGTGATGGAAAAGCCCACCATATCCAGAGAGGTACAGTAGCTGCCGATAAGGTTGCGCGCGATAACGATACCGGCCTCCTCGAAGCGCTGCGTCAGACGGTTATAGACGCCGTAGAGTTCGGACAGCGGCGTGGCGCCGAGGTTGTTGACCAGCGCGATAACCCGATCGCCTTTTTGCAGCGCCTGCTTGGTCTGCGTTACCTCCTGCCACGCGCCTTTCACGTTGTCCCAGTGGCGCAGCGTGCGGCTATAGGCGCCGTTTTCCAGCAGGGTATCGAACATTTCGTCAACGGTGCGATCGAGAGAGGTGAAGCGGCGGCGGTCGATGCCCGGTTCGCCGTGAATGCCGACGCCGAACTCCATCTCATCGTCCTGCAGTTCGAATGAGGGCTGCCCGGCGGCCGGAACGGTGCAGGCGCCGAGCGCGATGCCGATAGAGTGGCCGAGGTTATTGAGCTTGCGCCCCAGTTCGGCGCAGGCTTCCAGCGGGTCGCCGCGTTCGGCGGCCGCGCCCACCAGTTTTTCAATCAGCACGGTATTCGCCACGCCGCGCCGCCCGGCGGTATAGAGGCTGTCTTTCACCGCCACGTCGTCATCGACTACCACGGTGGTAACCTTGACGCCGCTTTCGTGCAGCAGCTCGGTGGCGGTTTCGAAGTTAAGAATATCGCCGGTGTAGTTTTTGATAATCAGCAGCACGCCTTCGCCGCCGTCGATGGTCATGGCGCACTCAAACATTTTATCCGGCGTCGGGGAGGTAAAAATTTCTCCCGGGCAGGCCCCGGAAAGCATGCCCTGGCCAATATAGCCGCAGTGCATCGGCTCGTGGCCGCTGCCGCCGCCGGAGAGCAGCGCCACTTTCCCGGCCACCGGCGCATCGGCGCGGGTGACGTAGACCGGATCCTGGTGCAGCGTCAGTTCAGGGTGGGCTTTTGCCAGGCCAGCCAGTTGTTCACTCAGGACATCTTCGACACGGTTAATCAGTTTTTTCATTATTTATGCTCCGTCGGAGTTTCGATGCGGCCTCTCTGCTGACGGAGGCGATCATCGTGTAGGGGTACCGCCTGACGATATGCGATATCGGGCGATGTATTGATTCTGGCTGAGTTGGCGGGAAAAAAAATCGCCATAAAATGAGTTTCATTACGAAACGTAATTATTAATTTTTGTTCCTTAATGAAACATTTTTGCGCAAGGAAAGGGAAAAATGCGAAGTAAGGCGCCTCTTTCACCTCGCTTCATCAGCGTGGAAAGCCTGCTCAGAGAAATAATTTTGCCCCTTCTTGCCGCCCGTGGTGGTGAAAAACGTCGACGATCGTCCGGTTGGTGACCTTCTTTTGCGCCAAAGGGGCGGATCGAGATCGCAATCCCATCGTTTCACATGAATTCATGTTCCAATATGAAACAATAAAATTTATGTCCTGTTTCATATCGGGACAAAAAGGGGAAAGATTTTTTTGCCCGCGGCTCGCCCTACAGTGATGGCATCGCTCAGGTAGCGCTTTCGTCCCCGCCTTTGATGTAAGGCCGGACGGAGAAACACCGGGGCTCATCATGTCAAAACATGCACTTATTTGAGGGTGAACGGAATGCTAAAAGTTATTCAATCTCCAGCCAAATATCTCCAGGGACCAGATGCATCCACGCTGTTTGGGCAATACGCCAAAAACCTGGCGGACAGCTTTTTCGTGATTGCCGATGACTTCGTGATGAAGCTGGCGGGAGAGAAAGTGCTGGAAGGTTTGCACAGCCATAATATCAGCTGCCATGCGGAGCGCTTCAACGGCGAATGCAGCCACGTTGAGATCAATCGTCTGATCGCCATTCTGAAACATCACGGCTGCCGCGGCGTGGTGGGCATCGGCGGCGGCAAGACGCTCGATACGGCGAAAGCCATTGGCTACTACCAGAAGCTACCGGTGGTGGTGATCCCGACGATCGCCTCCACCGATGCGCCAACCAGCGCGCTGTCGGTTATCTACACCGAAGCCGGCGAGTTTGAAGAGTATCTGATCTACCCGAAAAATCCGGACATGGTGGTGATGGATACGGCGATTATCGCTAAAGCGCCGGTGCGCCTGCTGGTGGCCGGGATGGGGGATGCGCTTTCAACCTGGTTTGAAGCCAGGGCCTGCTATGACGCCAGAGCCACCAGCATGGCGGGCGGTCAGTCGACGGCAGCGGCGCTGAGCCTGGCGCGCCTGTGCTATGATACGCTGCTGGCGGAAGGCGAAAAAGCCCGCCTCGCTGCCCAGGCCGGCGTGGTGACCGATGCGCTGGAACGCATCGTTGAAGCGAATACCTACCTCAGCGGTATCGGCTTTGAAAGTAGCGGTCTGGCCGCCGCGCACGCCATTCACAACGGTTTCACCATCCTCGAAGAGTGCCACCATCTGTACCATGGCGAGAAAGTGGCGTTTGGTACCCTGGCGCAGCTGGTGCTGCAAAATAGCCCGATGGAAGAGATCGAAACGGTGCTGAACTTCTGCCATACCGTCGGGCTGCCGGTTACGCTGGCGCAAATGGGCGTTAAAGAGGGCATCGATGAGAAAATTCAGGCAGTCGCCAAAGCGACCTGCGCGGAAGGTGAAACCATTCATAACATGCCGTTCCCGGTCAGCGCGCAGAGCGTGCATGCGGCGATTCTGACCGCCGACCTGCTCGGACAGCAGTGGCTGGCGCGCTAATTTAGCGTCGACCTGCCCCGTCTCATTTAAGCGATGAGACGTTTTCTCCCCCTCTGGCGGTTGCCGCCGGAGGGGTTGTCGTTTATGAAACAGCGGATAGGGATATGACTGCGCAGACTCAGAGCTTTCCTTTGGTGATAACCCAGTCGTGGCATCGCTGCAGCAAGTTTATGCAGCGGGAAACCTGGCAGACGCCGCATCAGGCGCAGGGGCTGACGTTTGAATCGATTTGTCGGCGCAAGACCGCGCTGTTGACGATTGGTCAGGCGGCGCTGGAGGATGCCTGGGAGTTTATGGATAACCGCCCCTGCGCGCTGTTCATCCTCGATGAGTCCGCCTGTATTCTTAGCCGCTGCGGCGATCCGCAGACCCTCGACCAGCTGGCGGCGCTGGGATTTCGTGACGGCAGCTACTGCGCGGAAAGCATTATCGGCAGCTGCGCGCTTTCGCTGGCCTCCATGCTCGGGCAGCCGGTCAAAACGACGGGCGAGGAGCATTTTAAACATGCGCTGCACGGATGGTCGTTTAGCTCCACGCCGGTGTTTGATAACCACGGGCGTCTGTTCGGTTCCATTTCCCTGTGCTGCCTGACGGAAGAACAGGCTTCGCCTGATCTCTCCCTGACCCTGGCTATCGCCCGGGAAGTCGGCAACTCGCTGCTCACTGATAGCCTGCTGGCCGAGTCGAATCGCCATCTTAACCAGATGTACGGTCTGCTGGAGAGCATGGATGACGGGGTGATGGCGTGGAACGAGCAGGGGATTTTGCAGTTTCTTAACGTGCAGGCGGCGACGCTGCTGCATCTTGATGCCCAGGCCAGCCAGGGGAAAAACATTAATGAGCTGGTGACGCTGCCGGCCCTGCTGCGTCGGGCCATTAAGCACGCGCGCGGGCTGAACCATGTGGAAGTTACCTTCGAAAGCCAGCATCAGTTTGTCGACGCCGTGATTACGCTCAAGCCAATCGTTGAAGAGCAGGGCAACAGTTTCATTCTGCTGCTGCATCCCGTCGAGCAGATGCGCCAGCTGATGACCAGCCAGCTTGGCAAAGTGAGCCATACCTTTGAACAGATGTCGGCGGACGACCCGGAAACCCGGCGGCTGATTCACTTTGGCCGCCAGGCGGCGCGCGGCGCTTTCCCGGTGTTGCTGTGCGGTGAAGAGGGGGTGGGTAAGGAGCTGCTCAGCCAGGCGATTCACAATGAGAGCGAGCGGGGTGGCGGGCCGTATATCGCGGTCAACTGCCAGCTGTATGCCGACAGCGTCCTGGGCCAGGACTTTATGGGCAGCGCGCCGACGGACGATGAAAACGGCCGCCTTAGCCGTCTTGAGCTGGCCAACGGCGGGACGCTGTTTCTGGAAAAAATCGAATACCTGGCGCCGGAGCTGCAGTCCGCGCTGCTGCAGGTGATCAAGCAGGGGGTTTTAACCCGTCTGGATGCCCGCCGCTTGATTCCGGTAGACGTTAAAGTGATCGCCACCACCACCGTCGATCTTGCCAATCTGGTGGAGCAAAACCGCTTTAGCCGCCAGCTTTACTACGCGCTGCACTCCTTTGAAATCGTTATCCCACCGCTGCGCGCGCGGCGTAACAGTATTCCTTCACTGGTGCACAATCGCCTTAAGAGCCTGGAAAAGCGCTTTTCCTCGCGGCTGAAAATGGATGAAGATGCGCTGGCGCAGCTGGTGGCCTACTCCTGGCCGGGCAACGATTTTGAGCTGAACAGCGTGATTGAAAATATCGCCATTAGCAGCGATAACGGCCATATCCGGCTGAGTAATTTGCCGGAATATCTGTTTGCCGAGCGGCCCGGCGCCGACGCGGGCTCCTCGCTGCTGCCCGCCAGCCTGACCTTTAGCGCCATTGAGAAAGAAGCGATTATCCATGCCGCCCGCGTGACCAGCGGGCGGGTGCAGGAGATGGCGCAGCTGCTGAATATTGGCCGCACCACGCTGTGGCGAAAAATGAAACAGTACGATATCGATGCCGGCCAGTTTAAGCGCGGACGTATGGAGTAGTTTCCTGTGGGGAGTAGTACGGAATAGTCGAGCAGAAAAGCACCACGCAAGCGTTTAGCTGCGGTCTGAATCAAAGAAAGGCAACGATCTCTTTGATATCCCGGCGAAGATGGGTCCATAGTGTCATCATGTTCATTACGTGGTTAATTTTAAGGATAAGAGTATGCCAACAGCAATCGATAAAGCCCTGGATTTTATTGGTGGTATGAACACATCGTTGTCGGTGCCGAATACTATGGATGAAAGTACCGCTAAGGGAATTTTGAAGTATTTGCATGAACTAGGCGTACCGGCAAATCCTGCCGACGTCATGGCCCGGGGTGAAAAGGAGGGATGGGATGCCGGGTTCACGGAAAAAGTGGCCGGCTGGGCGGAAAAAATTGCCTCCGGTAACCGGATCGTCATTAAAAACCCGGAATTCTTCACCGTCTATATGCGCGAACAGCTGCAGGCGCTGGTGTAAGCCGCCTGTCGCGAACCTCACGTTAAGCTGCGGCGCCCCGAGGGGGCCGCACAATGCAAAAGGGCCGGAGATTTCTCTCCGGCCCTTGCTGTATCTGGTGGCCCCTGCTGGACTTGAACCAGCGACCAAGCGATTATGAGTCGCCTGCTCTAACCACTGAGCTAAGGGGCCGTGGCGAGGGATTATAAAGTAACTGTTCCCCGCAATCCAGCCTAAAAATCACGCCTGCTGTTTTTATAAACAACGCATTTTCAATCCTTTATAATTACCTTTTAGGCATTGAGCTGGGGAAAACATGATTAACGATATTCTGGCGCCGGACCTGAGGGTCGTCTTTTGCGGTATCAATCCGGGGAAGTCTTCCGCCCATACCGGTTTTCATTTCGCCCATCCGGGCAATCGCTTCTGGAAAGTGATTCACCAGGCCGGCTTTACCGACCGTCTTCTGAAACCCGAGGAGGAACTCCATCTGCTGGATACTCGCTGCGGGATCACGATGCTCGTCGAACGCCCGACGGTGCAGGCCAGCGAGGTTGAGCTGCTGGAGCTCCGCGACGGTGGCCGTGAACTGGTCAGAAAAATGGAAGAGTATCAGCCGCGCGCGCTGGCGATCCTGGGTAAACAGGCCTTCGAGAAAGCGTTTCAGGTGCGCGGCGTAAAATGGGGCAAGCAGCAGGTGACCATTGGGGCGACGGAAGTTTGGGTGCTGCCGAATCCCAGCGGCCTCAACCGGGCGACGCTGGATAAACTGGTGGAGGCCTACCGGGAGCTTGACGAGGCGCTGGCCACGCGAGGGCTTTAATGCATTTCCGACGACAAAAGGGTTACGGCTTTCACCCCGGTCGTCGGCGGCTGGCTTAAGCCTGAGGCTTTAGTCAGCTTTTTCGCAATCGCTAATATTCCCTTTTTCTATCATGAATAAGAGGGCGTCAAAAGCGAAGTCGAGAAAGGCTTTACGGTCTTTCTCAAGGTGACGTAAAAGACATTCTTCTCTGTACGAGGACTTTTCCACTAGCCCGGTCAGGCAGAGCCAGAACAGCATCATGACGTCCGCGACGGGAGCATTTAATCCAATCTCTTTTTTTTCGGCGGCGTCTGTGATTCGCTTTGCGATAATCTGGTGGATCTGTTCTCCAGTCATTGCGATATTTTTCAACGCTTTATTGTTTTTAGTGATTTTTTCAGAACAGGCGATCTTCCCGGCTATCGCGGAAAAGTAGGCAAGGCTTGTTTCGTGGAGAGCCATCAGCGCATGGCACAGCTCGCGATAAAATTCGCGAAATGAATTTTGCCGATTGGCGATTGGTATGAGCTCCTGATAGAAACGCGCCATTACCTCCAGGATAAGATGATCCAGAATATCCTTTTTATTGTCGAAATAGGTATAAAGCGTGGTTTTACTAAAACCGGCTTCATGTGCGATCTCATCCATGGTGGTACTTTCTATTCCACGGCTTAGAAATAATGTATTAGCGGTGGTTAAAATAACCGTTCTATTAAAATCAGCCAGCTGAATTTTACGCTTGCTATTCATTTCATTTCCCTATGATTTGCCTGCGGTTTTAGGCGTAAATACGCCCCATCAACCAACCAATAGTACAATTGTAAAACTATGAGTCCAGCGGTTTAATGGCACATAAATAAATAATAAGAATAAGACCTGGATATATATTGATGGGTTTTATATTGGGGTTTTAATATTTATTAAATAAATAGTTTCTGCTTAGACATAAAAAAAGCCAGTCATGTGACTGGCTTTTCAGGGGACGCGGCGATAATTAATCGTCGAGGAAGCTACGCAGCACTTCAGAACGGCTCGGATGGCGCAGTTTACGCAGCGCCTTCGCTTCGATCTGACGAATACGTTCGCGGGTTACGTCAAACTGTTTACCCACTTCTTCCAGCGTGTGATCGGTATTCATGTCGATACCAAAGCGCATACGCAGGACTTTCGCTTCACGGGCGGTCAGGCCAGCCAGGACGTCGTGGGTGGCGGCGCGCAGGCTCTCGGTGGTGGCAGAGTCCAGCGGCAGCTCGAGGGTGTTATCCTCGATGAAATCTCCCAGATGCGAATCTTCATCGTCGCCAATCGGCGTTTCCATGGAGATGGGCTCTTTGGCGATTTTCAGCACCTTACGAATTTTGTCTTCCGGCATCAGCATGCGTTCGGCCAGCTCTTCCGGCGTCGGCTCGCGGCCCATTTCCTGCAGCATCTGGCGGGAAATACGGTTGAGCTTGTTGATAGTCTCAATCATATGCACCGGAATACGGATGGTGCGCGCCTGGTCTGCGATAGAGCGGGTGATCGCCTGACGGATCCACCAGGTTGCGTAGGTGGAGAACTTGTAGCCGCGGCGGTATTCAAACTTATCAACCGCCTTCATCAGACCGATGTTGCCTTCCTGGATCAGATCGAGGAACTGCAGACCGCGGTTGGTGTATTTCTTGGCGATCGAGATAACCAGACGCAGGTTCGCTTCAACCATCTCTTTCTTCGCACGGCGCGCTTTCGCTTCACCGATGGACATACGACGGTTGATATCTTTTACCTGCTCGATGGTCAGGCCGGTCTCTTGTTCAATCTGCTGCAGTTTCATCAGGCCGCGCTGAACGTCTTCTTTCACGTCAAGCAGCTTCTCTGACCACGGCTTGTTCATGGCGATGGCCGCATTGAACCAGGTTTCGCTGGTTTCGTTGCCGGTGAACAGAGTGATGAAGTTTTTCTTCGGCATTTTGCACTGCTCAACGCACAGCTTCATGATGATACGTTCTTGAGTACGAACGCGATCCATCATGATACGCATGCTGTTAACCAGGTAATCGAACTGCTTCGGTACCAGACGGAACTGTTTGAACACTTCGGATAGCTTGAGGATCTCTTCCTGCGCTGCGGCGTGGCTACGACCTTTCGCTTTGATGGTGTCGCGGGTCAGTTCGTACTGCGTACGCAGCTCGGCGAATTTCTCGCGCGCCAGCTCGGGGTCGATGCTGTTGTCGTCATCGCTGCTGTCGTCGTCTTCTTCTTCATCTTCGTCTTCGTCGTCATCCATCTCTTCCTGAGAGAGTTCAGAACCGACGTGCGTCGCCGTTGGCGCCATATCTTCTTCGGCGTTCGGGTCGACAAAACCGGTGATCAGATCGGACAGACGCGCTTCTTCCGCTTCAACGCGATCGTACTGCTCCAGCAGATAGGTGATCGCTTCAGGGTATTCAGCCACCGAGCACTGAACCTGGTTAATGCCGTCTTCGATACGTTTAGCGATGTCGATTTCGCCTTCGCGCGTCAGCAGTTCGACGGTACCCATTTCACGCATGTACATGCGCACCGGGTCGGTTGTGCGTCCGATTTCAGACTCAACGCTGGAGAGAACCTGCGCCGCAGCTTCTTCCGCATCTTCGTCGGTATTGTTGTTCGTTTCAGCAAGCAAAAGATCATCGGCATCCGGTGCTTCTTCCATCACCTGAATGCCCATGTCGTTGATCATTTGGATGATGTCTTCGATCTGGTCGGAGTCGACGATATCTTCCGGCAGATGGTCATTGACCTCGGCATAGGTCAGATAGCCTTGCTCCTTACCACGTTGGACAAGAAGCTTCAGCTGTGACTGCGGGTTTTGCTCCATAAGACGGTATCCACACTTAATTCGTTTGATTGGTGTAAGCAGGCGAACTGCCAACATTTAAAGCGAGGGCGTACTTATATTATTGCCGCTGCGCCTCGAGCGGCTGTCGGGGTCTTCCCGAACGATATTCGGCACTTAAGCCGTTCAATGCGTTATCTTTCAAGTTGTCTCTGCGTTAGCTACGTTCTCTCATCCTGGTCATGTGCTTGTGCGCACTCCCGGGGATTCGTTCTCATGCTGCTTTGATACAACTTGAATGAGTTTGTCTTTCGTTTATTTTTTGGCCAGTTCCTGGCTGATGGTCCAGAGTTCCCGGCGCTCTTCACTGCTTAAGCCGTGCGTGCGGTCGCGAGCTATCAACTCTTCTTGCCGCAGCTCCAGCAGTGAATCAAACATATGGTTGAGCGAGTCGGTGAAGGTTTTTTCAGCAATATCCTTATCTGCTATATCGTCCCACATCGACAGTTTTTCAAGGGTTGCGGCCTCATTTGTGCCGCGATACTGCTCTAACAGCAGCCCGGTGGTCAGGCCCGGCTGTGCCAAACAGGTTTTAACCAGTTCGTTGAACAACCCAAGCCCCGGCATTTTACGCGGGTCCAGCCCTTCCAGGGGCGGTACCAGCGGCGCCAGATCCGGATTTTGTACCAGTAACCCTATCAGTATACGCATGGTCGTGCGTTTTAGCTGCGGAGCAGGGCGCTGGATGCCATTTTCAGACTGTTTTGGCATTAAACGTTCAAGCTGCGCATCATCTAAAATCCCCAGCTTATTGCCTAACTCCTGGCGCAGGTATATGCGCAGCGTTTCACCCGGCACCTGCGTTATCAGCGGCAGCGCTAAGGTACTCAGCTGCGCGCGGCCGTCCGGGGTGCTCAAATCCACCTGCGGTAGCAGGCTGTTGAACAAAAACGTGGAGAGCGGCTGAGCCTGCTCCATCCGCGCTTCAAATGCGGCTTTCCCTTCTTTGCGCACCAGCGTATCCGGGTCTTCGCCATCCGGCAGAAACATAAAGCGCAGCTGGCGCCCGTCGGTCATATACGGCAGCGCCGTTTCCAGCGCGCGCCAGGCGGCATCGCGGCCGGCCCGGTCGCCGTCGTAGCAGCAAACCACCTGATTGGTGACCCGGAACAACAGCTGAATATGGTCAGCGGTCGTCGACGTCCCCAGCGACGCAACGGCATAGTTAATGCCGAACTGCGCCAGAGCCACCACGTCCATATAACCTTCGACCACCAGCAGGCGGGGCGGTTCAGCGTTATCCTGCTGCGCTTCATAAAGACCGTACAGCTGGCGGCCTTTATGGAAAATATCGGTCTCCGGGGAGTTCAGGTACTTCGGCATGGCGTCACCCAGCACGCGACCACCAAAACCAATCACCCGGCCTCGCTTATCGCGGATGGGGAACATCACCCGTTCGCGGAAGCGGTCGTAACTGCGTCCCTGATCGTTAGTGACCAGCATGCCCGCATCAATCAGCGACTGGCGGTTTTCTTGATTACCGCCAAAACGTTTTAAAACGTTGTCCCAACCGGGAGGGGCGTAGCCAATCGCGAAGCGCGTAATCACCTCGCTGCTTAAGCCGCGTTTTTCCAGATACTGGCGCGCGGGGCCGGCGGCGGGTTGCATCAGAGACTGTTGATAAAACGTGTTCAGACCATCCATCAGCTGATAGAGATTTTGCCGCTGATGGCGCTCAATCTGGCTGGGTCCGCTACCTGCTTCATACGGCACGTCTAGATTATGCATGGCAGCCAGCTCTTCGACGGTTTCCACGAACTCGAGCTTGTCGTAGTTCATCAGGAAGTCGATAGCGTTGCCGTGCGCACCGCAGCCGAAGCAGTGGTAAAACTGTTTTTCACCGTTGACGGTGAAAGAGGGGGTTTTTTCGTTATGGAACGGACAGCACGCGTGAAAATTTTTGCCCTGCTTTTTCAGCTTTACCCGGGCATCGATCAGATCGACGATATCGGTGCGCGCCAGCAGGTCATTGATAAATACTCGTGGAATTCGTCCAGCCATATGCCCCGTTTTATACACGTTACCCTTCAAGCTGCCTCTGCGTTGGCTTCGCTCGTTCACCCTGTCACTTACTTCGGTAAGCTCCGGGGACTCACTCCCTTGCCGCCTTGATGCATCTTGAATGATTGAGTGTATATGCTAATGCATAAACGAAAATAAGCCGCGCATTCCTTTCGGAAGCACGGCCTTACAACTACAACTCGGTCTGAATTGAGAGCCTGGCTCCCAACAGATTAGTACAGACGAGTGCGGCGTGCGTTTTCGCGAGCCAGTTTCTTCGCGTGACGTTTCACTGCGGAAGCTTTAGCGCGTTTACGTTCGGTAGTCGGTTTTTCATAGAACTCACGACGACGAACTTCCGCCAGAACACCTGCTTTTTCGCATGAACGTTTGAAGCGACGCAGCGCTACGTCGAACGGCTCGTTTTCACGTACTTTAATTACCGGCATGTAACTCTCACCTTTGATAAATTCGGTTTGCCGCTGGCATCAGCGCCAGCTTATTTCAAAATGGTGCGGAATTTTACTGCAATTGCTGCTGCTTTGTAAAGCACCGACGCGATTTTTGAAAGGGACTTTTATAAGGACAGGGAGTATACACGAAGTGAACGCCAGGGGTGAGGAAAGTTTTACATCAACCCGCATTGGTCCTACACTGCGCGGTATTGAAACGAGGTAAAACTAGCCATGCGTGTACTGGGAATTGAAACATCCTGCGATGAAACCGGCATCGCCATTTATGACGACGAAAAAGGTCTGTTAGCCAACCAGCTGTATAGTCAGGTGAAATTGCACGCTGACTACGGCGGCGTGGTGCCCGAACTGGCCTCGCGCGACCACGTACGTAAAACCGTCCCCCTGATTCAGGCGGCGCTCAAGGAAGCCGGGCTGACGGCAAAGGATATCGATGCCGTTGCGTATACGGCGGGCCCCGGCCTGGTGGGCGCGCTGCTGGTCGGCGCAACGGTTGGCCGTTCGCTGGCGTTCGCCTGGAACGTGCCGGCGATCCCGGTACACCATATGGAAGGGCACCTGCTGGCGCCGATGCTGGAAGATAATCCGCCGCAGTATCCTTTTGTCGCGCTGCTGGTTTCCGGCGGCCATACCCAGCTGATCAGCGTCACCGGCATTGGCCAGTATGAACTGCTGGGCGAATCGATTGACGACGCGGCGGGCGAAGCCTTCGATAAGACCGCGAAACTGCTGGGGCTGGATTATCCCGGCGGCCCGATGCTGTCGAAGATGGCCTCCCAGGGCACCGAAGGGCGCTTTGTCTTCCCGCGCCCGATGACCGACCGCCCCGGGCTGGATTTTAGCTTTTCTGGCCTCAAGACCTTTGCCGCGAACACCATTCGCAGCAACGGCGATGACGATCAAACCCGCGCCGATATCGCCCGCGCTTTCGAAGATGCGGTCGTGGATACGCTGATGATTAAGTGCCGCCGCGCGCTGGATCAAACCGGCTTTAAACGGCTGGTGATGGCGGGGGGCGTCAGCGCTAACCGTACGCTGCGCGCGAAGCTGGCGGAAATGATGAAAAAGCGCGGCGGTGAAGTCTTCTACGCTCGTCCTGAATTCTGTACCGATAACGGCGCGATGATTGCCTATGCGGGGATGGTCCGTCTGCGCTCCGGCGCTAAAGCGGAGCTCGGCGTCACCGTTCGTCCGCGCTGGCCGCTGGCTGAGCTTCCGGCGGCATAACGTCTGATATTTCACAGGCCGACGTCCTGTCGGCCTGCCTTCGCGACTTATTCCATACTCTTACACAGCGAGCAAATCGCCCCCTGGTGCTTGTGCGAATGCATCACGTCAGGACGTTCGTACTCTTCCCGGCAGCTCAGGCAGCGGTAAACGGTGATCGACGCGTTACCCTGCGCATCGTAGCGCGGCTCGGCGATACCATCATCGTGCTGTTTAATGTAATAGCGCCCGCGGGTGGCGATCCCCATGACCGGCGTCATCACGAAAGCCACCGCCAGCGCAATCAGCGGCGAGAACGGCGCCAGCGTTTCGCCCAGCAGGCCGAAGAAGGCGCTAATCGAAAGGCCTGCCGCAAGGGCAAAAGAGACCACGCCTACCGGGTTGACGTTGTAGATCATCCCGCGGCGATACTCCGGCTGCGCCGGCGCCAGCTTCAGCACCCCTTTGTTGACGGTGATGTCGGTGGCGACCACCACCACCCAGGCGATGGCAAAGTTAGAATAGAAGCCGAGGATCCACGCCAGAGCGCTAAACATGTCGCCTTCCATCAGGGCAAGGGCAATCGTCAGGTTGACGATGACGAAAATAATCCGCCCCGGATAACGTTTGGTGGTGCGCGTCCAGGCGCTGGTCCACGCCAGAGAGCCGGAATAGGCGTTGGTGACGTTAATTTTAATCTGCGAGATAACCACCAGCACCACCGCGAGGGTGAGCGCCAGCCAGCCGGGGACCAGGTTATCGAAGACGCTGACGAACTGTTGCACCGGTTCGGTGTTGTGCACCGCCGGGAAGCGGGTCAGCAGATAGAAGCCGAGGAAAGCGCCGATAATCTGTTTAATCGCGCCTAATACGACCCAGCCCGGGCCGGCGGAGAACACCGCCAGCCACCAGCTTTTGCTGTTTTCCGCGGTCTTCGGCGGCATAAAGCGCAGATAGTCGATCTGCTCGCCAATCTGCATGATCAGCGACAGGCAGACCCCCGCGCCGAGCATAATGGCGGTTAAATCTACCGTTGAGGCGTTGTTTTTACCGGCGAAGTTCATAAAGCCGTCCACCAGATCCGGATCTTTGGCGATAAGCCACGCCACCGGAACCACCATCAGGACCAGCCACAGCGGTGTCGTCCAGACCTGAAGGCGAGTCAGCGCCTTCATGCCGTAGACCACCAGCGGCAAGACCATCAGCGTGGCGATGAGGTAGCCCATCCACAGCGGGATCCCCAGGCCCACCAGCAGCCCCTGCGCCATGATCGAGCCTTCAAGCGCGAAGAAGATAAAGGTAAATCCGGCGAAGATAATGCTGGTGATCACCGAACCAAAGTAGCCGAAACCGGCGCTGCGGGTGATCAGGTCGAGGTCGATGTTATAGCGCGCGGCGGTAATCGCCAGCGGAATACCGGTAAGAAAAATAACCAGCGCCGCCAGCAGGATCGCGTAAATCGCATTGGTGGTGCCCCAGGCCATGCCGATGCTGGCGCCGATAGAAAAGTCAGCCAGATAGGCGATGCCGCCCAATGCGGTCACCGCGACAACCCCCGGTCCCCAGCGGCGAAAGCTCAGCGGAGCATAGCGAAGGGTATAATCTTCCAGCGTTTCTTTGGAGCCGGAGGCACTGGTTTGCGCAGGTAAATCAGTTTTTATATCCAGTGATGACATAGTCATTCCTTAATGGTTAGGCATGACTGGAATTAGCAAACCTTATGCCACATCGCAGGGCAGGCGCTATCAGGGCTTCATGAAGGGGATGGTTAAAGAGAGGGCAGGGTATGCACCATCCCGACACCTCTGCGCCGGGATGGTGCAGGGGTTACTTGCCGAGCATGCCTTTGTCTTCGATAAAGGCGATGATATTTTGCAGGCCGTCGCCGCTTTTCAGGTTGGTGAAGCTCCACGGGCGTTCGCCGCGCATGCGCAGGGTATCGCGCTCCATCACTTCCAGAGACGCGCCCACGTACGGTGCAAGATCGGTTTTGTTGATCACCAGGAAGTCGGATTTGGTGATCCCCGGTCCGCCTTTGCGCGGGATTTTTTCCCCTTCCGCCACGTCGATGACGTAGATGGTGAGATCCGCCAGCTCCGGGCTGAAGGTGGCGCTCAGGTTATCGCCGCCGCTTTCTACAAAGATGAGATCGAGATTGCCGAATTTCTCGCTCAGCGCTTCCACCGCGGCAAGGTTCATCGACGCATCTTCCCGAATAGCGGTATGCGGGCAGCCGCCGGTTTCGACGCCGACAATTCGTTCAGGCTCCAGGGCGCCAGCCTCGGTGAGAATGCGCTGATCTTCTTTGGTGTAGATATCGTTGGTCACCACCGCCAGCTGCCAGGTGTCGCGCATGGCTTTGCAGAGGGCTTCCAGGAGCGCGGTTTTTCCGGAGCCGACCGGGCCGCCGACGCCGACGCGCAGCGGTTGCTTAATCATGTTCATACCTTCTCCTAAGAACGGAATAATCGGGAATACTGGGTTTCGTGCCGGGCGGAAGCGATAGCCGCAAGCGGCGTCGCCGAACCGATGGCGTCGTCCGGGGTCGCCAGGGCGCTGTCCATGTCCGCCGCGTAGCGGTCGCACAGGCGAAGAATCAACTGCTGGGCCGCCTGCTGGCCAAAGGGCACCAGCTTGACGCCCGCCATCACCGCGCTTTCAATCCAGCTATAGCCAAGGCTCAGGGCCAGGTCAGGAATGGCGATTTGCCAGCGTACGCCGAGCCACGCCATGCCGGTTAGCTGACTTTGCTGGCACAGCTTGCGCCACTCGGGCGGGCAGTCCGGCTGCCAGTCGGCCAGCAGCCGGGTGAAGGCCGCGCCGCGGTTGCGCTCTTCATCGCGCAGCTCGCGGGTTTCCCGGCAGGCGAGCAGATAAGCGGTCCAGCGCCGGGCGCAGGCCAGATCGCCCGCTTCGCAGGCCCGGTAGAGGCGGGCAAACAGCGGCAGGTCGACGGTAAAAAAGCTCTGCTCCATTTGGCGCAGCTGCCAGCGCTCAAAGGCGGCGGTATCCGCTACCCAGCCTGCTTCCACCGCCCACTCCAGCCCCTGGGACCAGCTGTAGCCGCCAACCGGGAGGCTGCTGCTGGCAAGCTGCATCAAGCGCAGACGTTTTTCCGGCGTCGGCATTTAGTGGCTGTGCTCACGATCGTGATGGTGGTGGTGATGGCCGTGCGATTCGCTGGCGTAGGCGCCGGCTTCAGGTTCAAACGGCAGATGCGCGAAATCCACGGCCAGGCCAAACTGGCGCAGCATATCGTCCAGGACGTGATCGTGATGATAGCGCAGCTCGCCGGGCATAATCTGTAGCGGCACGTGGCGATTGCCAAGGTGATAGCAGGCCTTCGCCAGCATAAAAGGATCGGCGCAGCGTACGACCGAAACGGCTTCATCAGCGGCGATCACTTCAATGAATTCGCTACCGTTTTCGTTACTGAGAATGTCGCCGCCGCGCAGCAGCAGACCGCGCGGCAGCAGCAGGCCCGCCTGACGGCCATCGTTAAGCGTGACTTTAATGCGGCTTTTTACCCGCACGTCAATCGGTAGGGTAACGCTGGTCGTGGCCTGCGCCGGGGTCTCCACCCGTTGGGTCAAATAAAGCATTTGCGCTCCTTAAAACAGGAAATAACGTTGCGCCATCGGTAACACATCCGCCGGTTCGCTGGTTATCAGTTCGCCGTCGATGCGCACCTCGTAGGTTTGCGAATCCACGGTAATAGTGGGCAGCAGGCCGTTGTGGTGCATATCGCCTTTTTGTACCGTGCGGCAGCCTTTAACCACCGCCGTCGCGCTGTGCAGGTTCAGCCGTTCAGCGACGCCGTTTTCCGCCGCCGCCTGCGACAGAAAGGTCAAACGGCAGCGGTGGCGAGCGCTGCCCAGCGCGCCGAACATCGGGCGATAGTGCACCGGCTGCGGCGTCGGGATAGAGGCGTTGATGTCGCCCATCGGCGCCATCGCGATCATGCCGCCTTTGACGATCGTCGCCGGCTTCACGCCGAAGAACGCCGGGGACCACAGCACCAGATCCGCCAGTTTACCCACTTCAATCGAACCGACTTCATGGGCGATACCGTGGGTTAACGCCGGATTAATGGTGTACTTGGCGATATAGCGCTTCACGCGGAAGTTGTCGTTATCGCCGCTCTCTTCCGCCAGCGGGCCGCGCTGGACCTTCATCCGGTGCGCTACCTGCCAGGTGCGCAACACCACTTCGCCGACGCGGCCCATCGCCTGTGAATCAGACGAGGTGAGGGAGAAGGCGCCCAGATCGTGCAGGACGTCTTCCGCGGCAATGGTTTCCCGCCGAATGCGCGATTCGGCAAACGCCACGTCCTCGGCGATATCCGGGTCGAGATGATGGCAAACCATCAGCATATCCAGATGTTCGTCAATGGTGTTGACGGTATAGGGCAGCGTCGGGTTGGTTGACGAGGGCAGAATATTGGGGTGCGCGCAGGCGGTAATAATATCCGGCGCATGGCCGCCGCCCGCCCCTTCGGTATGGAAAGTATGGATAGTGCGCCCGCCGATGGCCGCCAGGGTATCCTCAACGAATCCGGACTCATTGAGGGTGTCGCTGTGCAGCGCGACCTGCACGTCCATTTCGTCGGCCACCGTCAGCGCGCAGTCGATTGCCGCCGGGGTCGCGCCCCAGTCTTCGTGAATCTTCAGGCCGATAACCCCGGCCGCGACCTGCTCACGCAGCGCATCCGGATTCGAACCATTGCCTTTACCCAGCAGGCCAATATTGACCGGCAGGCTGTCCGCGGCCTGCAGCATCCGCGAGATGTACCACGGCCCGGGCGTGCAGGTCGTGGCGTTGGTGCCCGCCGCCGGGCCGGTCCCGCCGCCGATCATGGTGGTGACGCCGGAGACCAGCGCCTCTTCCGCCTGCTGCGGACAGATCCAGTGAATATGCGTATCGACGCCGCCGGCGGTGACGATCTTGCCTTCCGCCGCAATAATTTCCGTGGCCGCGCCGATCGGGATCGTGACGTTGGGCTGAATATCCGGGTTACCGGCTTTGCCGATCGCGAAGATCCGCCCGTCTTTGACGCCGATGTCGGCTTTGACGATCCCCCAGTAATCGACGATCAGGGCATTGGTCAGCACCAGATCCACACACCCGGCGGAAAGCATCTGTCCCTGGCCCATACCGTCGCGGATCACTTTGCCACCGCCGAATTTGACCTCTTCGCCGTAGGTGGTCAAATCATCTTCGACCTCGATCCACAGCTCGGTGTCCGCCAGGCGAACTTTATCGCCGGTGGTGGGGCCGAACATGTCGGCATAGGCCTGACGTGAAATGTCACTCATCGTTAGCCTCCAGCGCGCCCATAACGTCTCCGCGGAAACCGTACACCGCGCGGGTTCCGGCCAGCGCCACCAGCTCCACCTCGCGCTTTTGGCCAGGTTCGAAGCGCACTGCGGTGCCGGCGGCGATATTCAGGCGATAGCCGGTCGCCTGCTGGCGATCGAACTTCAGCGCCGGGTTGACCTCGGCGAAGTGGTAATGCGAGCCGACCTGAATCGGCCGATCGCCGTGATTTTCAACGATAATGCAGCAGGTGGCGCGGCCGACGTTAATCGCTATCTGGCCGGGTTTTACCTGATATTCTCCTGGGATCATCGCGCTACCTCAGATTATCGGGTTATGGACGGTAACCAGCTTCGAGCCGTCCGGGAAGGTGGCTTCGACCTGGATATCGGGGATCATTTCCGGCACGCCTTCCATGACCTGGTCGCGGCTCAGGACGTGGCGTCCTTCTTCCATCAGCGCCGCGACGCTTCTGCCATCGCGCGCGCCCTCCATAATAAAGGCGCTAATCAGGGCCACGGATTCGGGATAGTTGAGCTTCAGACCGCGGGCCAGGCGACGCTCCGCCACCAGCGCGGCGGTAAACAGCAACAGCTTGTCTTTTTCTCTGGGTGTCAGTTCCATAGCGTTCTCTTAAGTCAGCCAGATTCGGGGGAGTACCGGAGATTTGCCGGTCAGGTGCGGGCGCATAAATTGCCAGATATCGCGCATTGCCCGCTGGCAAAGCAGATTATCGTCACTTAGAAAGCGTACCGTCAGCAGGCCGTCGGTGAGCGTCGCGCCGGCGTAGTTTGCCAGCGGCGTAAGTTTTTCGCGTACGCCTTCGAGCAGCGTTTCGTTCGCCGGGTAGAACAGCATCGTTCCCACCCACGGCTGCTGCGCGACGCAGGCCAGCTGTCCATCGGCCAGGCTCAGGCGCTCAATCAGCAGCGGAGAGCTGTCGACCCACACCTCCAGGCGATTGGCGAGCGCGCCGTGGCTAAAGGCTTCGCCGATGACCGGCCGGCCAAGGCACAGCAGGTCCCACGCCAGCAGCGTGCTGGACGCGGCGAGATGAAAGGCGGTAGACAAAGCGGCGTTGGCGCCGGGAAAGAAGATCGCGTCCTGCGGCAGCCACTCGAGCGTTGAGTTTTCGGCCAGCGTCAGGGTTTGCTGAAGACGCGCCTGCGCGCCGCTGCTGCGATAGAACTTGCTGGCGCCGGGCATGGTGATCAGCGTGTGGCACCCGGGATCCATCGTCGCGCTAATGGTGAGCTCATCGCCGCCGACGATACCGCCGGGCGGATGAAGCAGATAGAGGTGGCAGGTCTCTTCTTCGGGATAAAACGGGCGCTGAACGGTGAGGGGACCGACATGACGACGGGAGGCGAGCGTGGTTTTCCCGCCGAGAAATTGAAACTGGAGGTCCAGCGAGGCCTGCCAGCCTTTTTTATTCTGTGGTAACACGGTGCCGTGCAATGTCGCGCCCCTGCAAAATCAAGATAAAACAGCAGCGAAGAGTATTGATCGGGGGCCAATCATCCCGGTCATATGAAAAGCTTATACCCGTCATACTTCGAGCCGCAGCCGCGTTGGTTCACCTTAATCACCTGGGGCTTACTTGCCGCGAAGTTGCGGCGCAGCAAAGGTTATTTCTGCTCCGGCGTTTTTTTCTTCTTTTTGAGCCGGGTCCAGATGCGGGTTTCCTGACGACGCCACAGACGCTGTATGTTGTCGTGATGGCGCAGCAGAATCAGGCATGACAGCATCGAAACCGGGAAAGTGTACTGCGGTTTGAACCACCAGACATAGAACGGAGCAATCAGCGCGCTCACGATAGCCCCCAGCGAGGAGTAGCCGCTGAGCAGAATCGTCAGCAGCCAGGTTCCGGCCATCACGCCGGTGAGATCCCAGCCGATAGGAGCAATGGCGCCGAAAGCGGTGGCCACGCCTTTACCGCCGCGAAAGTTAAAAAATACCGGCCAGATATGGCCCACGCAGGCGGCGATCGCCACCAGGCCGAGCCAGAACGGCGTCAGGCCTAACGCCCACGCGCCCCAGACCGGCAGCATGCCTTTCAGTACGTCAAAAATAAGCACCGCTACGGCTGCGCCCTTGCCGCCAATTCGCAGGACGTTCGTCGCCCCTGGATTGCCGGAGCCGCTGTCGCGAGGATCGGGAAGACCAGCGAGGCGGCAAACGAGAATGGCGCTGGAGATTGAGCCGCAGAGGTAGGCGAGGATAACCAGTCCAGGCGCGATTGCACTCATCAGCTGTTCCATTTTGAAAGTGTCGTTTTATCCCCTGCGCACTGCGCGTTGTCCGCGCATTGGCTCGCCGGGACCCATAGCGACGCTATGCTCCTGGAGCCTTGCCGCGTCGCTGTCTTCCTGCAACGCAAATTATTTAGGGGATGTCTTTGCATCTGTGGATAATACGCATAATTGGCCGGAAGTGGTATCCGGTTTAGCCAAAAAGCAGGCAGGTCGTGATGGATATTGTATTTATAGAGCAACTTTCGGTAATCACCACAATTGGTGTTTACGACTGGGAACAGACCATCGAACAGAAGCTGGTGTTCGATATCGAAATGGCGTGGGATAACCGCAAAGCGGCGGCCAGCGATGATGTCAGCGATTGTCTCAGCTATGCTGATATCAGCGAGCTGGTAATCAGCCACGTCGAAGGCGGGCGTTTTGCGCTGGTGGAACGCGTGGCGGAAGAAATTGCCGACCTGCTGCTGGAAAAGTTTCAATCTCCATGGGTACGTATTAAAGTCAGCAAACCTGGGGCGGTAGCCCGGGCGGCTAACGTCGGCGTCATTATTGAACGTGGCCTTAATCTGAAACAAAACTTTTCAGGTCATACTCGTTAAACAAATTGCGTTTATACCGGTCATAGAATCCGGCCATCAGGCTATTTTCTTTGCCGTTTTGCCCTGTGACAGCGCTCGAAATCCTTGCGTACAACCTGTACGCTCACTTTTCTGCGCGCTGTCTGTGGCCAAATAAGCACGCCTGATAGCTCGGTTCTTCGTTCCTGGTTTTTTCATTTTACTTTTTAAAGGGTTTAATTGGATGAGCGATATACACTCGCTGCTGATAGCGGCAATATTGGGTGTGGTTGAGGGTTTGACAGAATTTTTACCTGTCTCCAGTACTGGTCATATGATTATTGTCGGTCATCTGCTGGGTTTTGAAGGCGATACCGCGAATACGTTTGAAGTCGTCATTCAGCTTGGTTCCATTCTGGCCGTTGTGGTGATGTTCTGGCGCCGCCTGTTTGGTCTTATCGGCATTCATTTTGGCAAAAAGCCCGAGCATGAAGGCCAGGGCAGCGGTCGCCTGTCGCTTATCCATATTCTTTTGGGGATGATCCCGGCGGTGGTGCTGGGGCTGATTTTCCACGATACCATCAAGTCGCTGTTTAACCCGATAAACGTGATGTATGCGCTGATTGTGGGCGGCGTGCTGCTGATCGCGGCGGAGGTGCTGAAGCCGAAACAGCCGCGCGCGGTGGGCATTGATGATATGACCTATCGTCAGGCGTTCGTCATCGGCTGCTTCCAGTGTCTGGCGCTGTGGCCGGGCTTCTCGCGTTCCGGGGCGACTATTTCCGGCGGGATGCTGATGGGCGTCAGCCGCTATGCGGCCTCTGAGTTCTCGTTCCTGCTGGCGGTGCCGATGATGATGGGCGCAACCGTACTGGATATGTACAAGAGCATTGGCTTCCTGAACGCCGGCGATATTCCGATGTTTGCCGTCGGTTTTATCACGGCGTTTATCGTCGCGCTGATTGCGATTAAAACCTTCCTGCAGCTGATTAAACGTATTTCGTTTATCCCGTTCGCCATCTACCGCTTTATCGTTGCGGCAGCGGTCTACGTGGTCTTCTTCTAAGCGCCCGCCCTCAGTCCCGCGGCTGAGGGCAACGCTTTTCTTTCCAGCGAGCGACGGCCTGAATCCGCCGACGCGTCAGCTCTTCACGAATTTCAACGCCCTGAAAACCTTCCGCCACCACCTCTTTAGTTGAAACCGACCGGGCAACGTCCCAGGCTTCCAGCAGCAGGCGACCCTGCGGATAATCGCAGGCTTCAAAGCCGGTGCGCCCGCGCACGTCGGCCTCGCTGGTTAACGCGATTTGCCTGACACGGTGCGGCTTGCGCCAGGCGTCGATATTATCGAACAGCTTGACCAGCATTTTCGGCTGCAGGATGGGCAGGGTATGAATCAGATCGTGAAATTCGGCGACCAGTTTTGCCAGGTCGCGCAGCTCGTTTGGCACCCGCAAACGGGCGCAGAGCTGCTCGACCAGCTTAACGCCAGCCGGACCGTGACCATGATGGCGCGGCCAGAGCGCTTTCGGCGTCAGCCCTTTCCCGAGGTCGTGGCATAGGGTGGCAAAACGGACATCCACTTCGGGCGAGAGCATCGCCGCCATGGTGACGGTCATCAGCGTGTGCAGGCCAGTGTCGATTTCCGGGTGCCATTTAGCCGGGGCCGGTACGCCATAAAGAGCGTCGACTTCCGGGAACAGCACCTTGAGCGCGCGGCAGTCGCGTAATGTCTGGAAGAAGACCTGCGGATTGCGGGTAGATAGGGCGCTTTCCGTCTCTTTCCACACCCGCTCGGGCGTGAGGTGCGCCAGCTCGCCAGCATCGGCCATCGCCCGCATCAGCGCCATGGTTTCATCGGCGATACGGAACCCCAGATGCGCGTAGCGGGCGGCAAAACGCGCCACGCGCAGGACGCGTAGCGGGTCCTCGCTAAAGGCGGGCGAGACGTGGCGCAGCAGGCGCTGGCGTAAATCAGCCTGGCCGCCGTAGGGATCGATAATCTGGCCGTCGGCGTCCTGGGCCAGCGCGTTGATCGTCAGATCGCGGCGCAGCAGGTCTTGCTCAAGGGTGACGTCAGCGGCGGCATAGCAGGTAAAGCCGGTGTAGCCGGAGCCGGACTTGCGCTCGGTGCGCGCCAGCGCATACTCTTCGCGGCTTTGCGGATGCAGGAACACGGGAAAATCACGGCCTACCTGCTGGTAGCCCGCGTCGAGAAGTTGCTGAGGCGTGGCGCCAACCACGACCCAATCTTTGTCTTTAACCGGTAGCCTTAATAACGCATCTCGTACTGCACCACCGACCAGATAAACCTTCACGCCTCACTCTCCCGTCTTTATTTTCTTACGATGATACGTAAGTCTGGCAGAGAAGACGAATTAGTTCATCCAGCGGTCTTTGCGTTTGCGGCTCGGTACCAGGTGCGGCAACACCAGTCCGAGGATCAGGCCGACGCCCAGCACGCCGCCGCCGTACATAAACCACTGCATGATAATGGTGCGCTGTTTGTCATCAAGCTGCAGATTTGCGGCGTTTACCTTTTTCTGCGCGACAACCAGCTCATTTTTCAGCTTTTGGTTCTCTTCTTTCAGACCGTTTATCACGGCGTCGCTACCGGCGACTTTCTTCTGCATGTCCGCCGTGCGCTGATTCCAGGTGGTGTCGATGTTGTTGAGTTTGTCGGTCAGGGTTTTGACCTGGTTTTCCAGATCCGGCACGCGGGTGCGCAGGCTGGGCTCGTTGCTAAGCTCTTTCAAGGGGATCCAGGCGGTACGGCCGCTGTTGTCGCGTACCTGAGCATAGTTCGTGCTGTCGTTGGTTTGCAGCACCGCGACTTCTTCACCGGCGTTGATGGTGCCCACGAGACGATAGTTATCGCCCGGACCGCTGCGCACCCAGGTATTCAGTTCATCTGAAACGTAACGTTTTTCTTCCGCGTGGACCGCCGTGGCGGCGCTCAGCGCCAGCAAAGTCAATGTAATAAGGCGTAATTTTGGCATCAGGTCATCGTTTGGTCATAAAAAGTTGAACGATAGTAGTGGCATCGCCGAAGCGACGCAAAGTTTTCCGCCACAATCGGAATCATCCAGGAGGTGGCCCGGCAAAATGCGCATTGCATGGCGATTCGCCGCAAAATACTATTTACTGACAAGAAATATCGTTGTTAGTTCGCCGCAATTTCCCGGCACAGCATATAAGCGGAAGAATTCAGTCATGGCTCAAGAAATCGAATTAAAGTTTATCGTCGCTCAGGATGGCGTTGACGCGCTGCGTCAGCACCTCGACGCGCTGGAGGCAAAGCATACGCCAGCGGGTCAATTGCTGAATATTTACTATGAAACGGCGGATAACTGGCTGCGCCGCCACGACATGGGGCTGCGCATTCGCGGCGACCAGGGGCGCTATGAAATGACGCTGAAAATCGCCGGGCGCGTCGTCGGCGGCCTGCATCAGCGTCCGGAATACAACATTCCGCTGGACACCCCGGAGCTGGCGCTGGCGAAACTGCCGGCTGAGGTCTGGCCGCAGGGGGAACTGCCGGCGGCGCTCGCACAGAACGTACAGCCGCTTTTCAGCACCGATTTTGAGCGTGAAAGATGGGTGGTCAAAGAAGGCGACAGCGAAATTGAAATCGCGCTTGATCGCGGCGAAGTTAAAGCCGGCGAGCATCAGGAACCGATTTGTGAACTGGAGCTGGAACTGCTGTCCGGTACTACCCAGGACATTCTGACCCTTGCCCGTCGCCTGCTGGATACCGGCGTACTGCGTCAGGGCAGCCTGAGCAAGGCGGCGCGCGGTTATCATCTGGCGCAGGGCAATGAAGAACGTCCGCTGACCGCGTTAACGATCCTTCGCGTCGCGCCGAAGGCCAGCGTCGAGCAGGGTCTGGAAGCAGCGCTGGAAAGCGCGCTGGCGCACTGGCTGTATCATGATGAACTCCTCAATCGCGGCAATACAAAAGCGAAAGCGGAGATTTTGCACGCTATCGCCCGCGTGCGGCACGCGCTGGTGCTGTTTGGCGGTATTGTCCCGCGCAAGGCCACCACGCTGCTGCGTGAGCGTCTGAGCGAAGCTGAGGCGGCGCTGGCGGAGGCCGAAACCGCCCAGGCGGCGCTTTTCAGCGTGGCGACCGTCAGAGCCAAGCTGACGCTGACCGATCTGCTGATAAACCGCGGCTGGCGTCCCTTCCTGAACGCAGCCGGAGAGCAGAAAATTGCCGGTTCGTTTAAACGCTTCGCGGATATTCAGCTCTCCAGAGCGGCGGCGGAGCTGAAAAACGCCTTCCGCCAGCCGTCCGCTGACGGTTATGTCGATCAGCTTCCGCGCCTGACCCGTGAAATTGACACCGTTCAGCTGCTATCCGGCGCTTATATCGACGCTGCCGCGCCGTGGCTGGAAAACTGGCAAGAAACCCGCCGGGCGATTGCGCATAACGACAGCAGCGTTATCGAATATTTTCGTCGCCAGGCGCTGGCCGCGGAGCCGTTCTGGCTGCATAGTGGAAAACGATAATTTCAGGCCAGGGAGCCCCTAAGATGCCGCTTTCTTCGCAATTACAGCAGCACTGGCAGACGGTCGCAGGCCGGCTACCAGCGGATTTTCCCGTATCGACGTTGAGCGATCGGGCGCAATCGGTCATGGCCTTTAGCGATTTCGTCGAACAGAGTCTGATCGCGCAGCCGCAGTGGCTGGCGGAGCTTGAAAGTGCGCCCCCCGAGGCGCAGGAGTGGCATCACTATGCCGACTGGCTGCAGGTTCGCCTGGCCGAGGTTAATGATGAAGCCGCGCTGATGCGCGAGCTGCGCCAGTTTCGCCGTCGGATCATGGTGCGTATCGCCTGGGCCCAGGCGCTATCGCTGGTCAGCGAAGAGAGCAGCCTGCAGCAGCTAAGCGCGCTGGCGGAGACCTTAATCGTCGCCGCGCGCGACTGGCTATACGCCGCCTGCTGCCGTGAATGGGGCACTCCGTGTAATGCTGAAGGTACGCCGCAGCCGCTGCTGATCCTCGGGATGGGCAAGCTCGGCGGCGGCGAGCTGAATTTCTCCTCCGACATCGATCTGATTTTCGCCTGGCCGGAGCATGGCGCCACGCGCGGCGGCCGTCGCGAGCTGGACAACGCCCAGTTTTTTACCCGCCTCGGGCAGCGCCTGATTAAGGTGCTGGATCAGCCCACCCAGGATGGCTTTGTCTACCGCGTTGATATGCGCCTGCGCCCGTTTGGCGACAGCGGCCCGCTGGTGCTGAGCTTTGCCGCGCTGGAGGATTATTACCAGGAGCAGGGGCGCGACTGGGAGCGCTACGCGATGGTGAAAGCGCGAATCATGGGCGATAACGATGGCGTTTACGCCAGCGAGCTGCGCGCCATGCTGCGGCCGTTTGTCTTCCGCCGCTATATTGATTTCAGCGTGATTCAGTCTCTGCGTAACATGAAGGGAATGATCGCCCGTGAGGTGCGCCGTCGGGGACTGAAGGACAATATCAAGCTCGGCGCGGGCGGCATCCGCGAAGTGGAGTTTATCGTCCAGGTTTTCCAGCTGATTCGCGGCGGACGCGAACCGATGCTGCAACAGCGGGCTTTGCTGCCGACGCTGGCCGCCATCGAAGAGCTGCACCTGCTGCCGGAAGGGGATGCGCAGAGGCTGCGCGAAGCCTATCTGTTTTTGCGTCGCCTGGAAAACCTGCTGCAAAGCATCAACGACGAGCAGACGCAAACCCTGCCGCAGGATGAACTTAATCGCGCCCGGCTGGCCTGGGGGATGGGGGCTGCCGACTGGGATACGCTCAGCGCGCGGCTGGCGGAGCAGATGGCCAACGTGCGGCGCGTGTTTAATGAATTGATCGGCGACGATGAAACCCAGTCGCCGGATGAACAGCTTGAAGAGTACTGGCGCGAACTGTGGCAGGACGCGCTGCAGGAGGATGATACCAGCCCGGCGCTGGCGCATCTCGCCGACAGCGATCGCCGCAGCGTGCTGGCGCTGATCGCCGATTTTCGTAAAGAGCTGGACCGGCGCACGATTGGCCCGCGCGGCCGTCAGGTACTCGACCAGCTCATGCCGCATCTGCTCAGCGAAATCTGCTCGCGCGCGGATGCCCCGGTGCCGCTGGCGCGCATTACGCCGCTGCTCACCGGGATTGTCACCCGCACAACCTATCTGGAGCTGCTGAGCGAATTCCCCGGCGCGTTAAAGCACCTGATTAGCCTGTGCGCGGCATCGCCGATGGTCGCCAGCCAGCTGGCTCGCCATCCGCTGCTGCTGGACGAGCTGCTGGACCCGAATACGCTTTATCAGCCAACGGCCACCGATGCCTATCGCGATGAACTGCGCCAGTATCTGCTGCGCGTACCGGAAGATGATGAAGAGCAGCAGCTGGAGGCGCTACGCCAGTTTAAGCAGGCGCAGCTGCTGCATATCGCCGCGGCCGATATCGCCGGAACTCTGCCGGTGATGAAAGTGAGCGATCACTTAACCTGGCTGGCGGAGGCGATGATTGACGCGGTGGTCCAGCAGGCCTGGCTGCAGATGGTGGCCCGCTACGGGCAGCCGACGCACCTGCACGATCGCCAGGGGCGCGGTTTTGCGGTGGTTGGCTACGGTAAGCTGGGGGGCTGGGAGCTGGGCTACAGTTCCGATCTCGATCTGGTGTTCCTCCACGATTGTCCGATGGAGGTGATGACCGACGGCGAGCGCGAAATCGACGGTCGTCAGTTTTATCTGCGGCTGGCGCAGCGCATCATGCATCTTTTCAGCACTCGCACCTCGTCGGGCATTCTGTACGAAGTGGACGCTCGCTTACGTCCTTCTGGTGCGGCGGGCATGCTGGTGACCACCGCCGATGCCTTTGCTGATTATCAACAAAATGAGGCATGGACCTGGGAGCATCAGGCGCTGGTTCGCGCCCGCGTAGTGTATGGCGATCCTGAGCTACAGGCGCGCTTTGACGCCATTCGTCGGGATATTCTTACTACCCCGCGAGAAGGCGAAAAACTGCAGACCGAAGTGCGGGAAATGCGCGAAAAAATGCGCGCTCACCTGGGGAATAAGCATCACGATCGCTTTGATATTAAAGCCGATGCCGGGGGTATCACGGATATTGAATTTATTACCCAGTATCTGGTCCTACGCTATGCCAGTGATAAACCGAAGCTCACGCGCTGGTCCGATAACGTCCGTATTCTGGAACTGCTGGCGCAGAACGACATTATGGACGAAGCAGAGGCGAGGGCGTTAACTCACGCTTACACCACGCTGCGCGATGCGCTCCATCACCTGGCGCTGCAGGAGCAGCCGGGGAACGTGGCGCCAGAAGCGTTTAGCCAGGAGCGTGAACAGGTCAGCGCCAGCTGGCAGAAGTGGTTGATGGCTTAACTAAAAAACCGGGTGTGCTATTATCGCGCGCAAAGTTTGCGTCTCGCAGGAGAGAGGAATGAAAGTAACGCTGCCAGAGTTTGAACGTGCAGGAGTGTTGGTGGTTGGCGATGTGATGCTGGACCGCTACTGGTATGGTCCCACCAGCCGTATTTCGCCGGAAGCGCCGGTGCCGGTGGTGAAGGTGGAAAATATCGAAGAACGTCCTGGCGGCGCGGCAAACGTGGCGATGAACATTGCGTCGCTCGGCGCGACCTCTCGTCTGGTTGGCCTGACCGGGATTGACGATGCCGCCCGCGCGTTAAGCAAGGCGCTGGCCGACGTCAACGTGAAGTGCGACTTTGTGTCCGTCCCGACCCATCCGACGATTACCAAACTGCGCGTGCTGTCGCGCAACCAGCAGCTGATTCGTCTCGATTTTGAAGAGGGTTTCTCCGGCGTCGATCCGCAGCCGATGCACGAGCGTATTCAGCAGGCGCTGAGCTCCATTGGCGCGCTGGTGCTGTCTGATTACGCCAAAGGCGCGCTGACCAGCGTCCAGACCATGATTAAGCTGGCTCGCGACGCGGGCGTCCCGGTGCTTATCGACCCGAAGGGTACGGATTTTGAACGCTATCGCGGCGCCACCCTGCTGACGCCTAATCTCTCAGAGTTTGAGGCGGTCGCGGGTAAATGTAAGGATGAAGAAGAGATCGTTGAACGCGGGATGAAAATCATCGCCGATTTTGACCTCTCGGCGCTGCTGGTGACCCGTTCCGAGCAGGGGATGACGCTGCTGCAGCCGGGGCGACCGCCGCTGCATATGCCCACTCAGGCCCAGGAAGTCTATGATGTTACCGGCGCGGGTGATACGGTCATCGGCGTGCTGGCGGCGACGCTGGCCTCCGGCAATACTCTGGAAGAGGCCTGCTACTTTGCCAACGCGGCGGCGGGCGTCGTGGTCGGTAAACTCGGTACCTCTACCGTTTCGCCTATCGAACTGGAGAACGCGGTGCGCGGGCGCTCCGAGACCGGTTTTGGCGTGATGAGCGAAGAAGAGCTGAAGCTGGCGGTTGCCGCGGCGCGCAAGCGCGGCGAGAAAGTGGTGATGACCAACGGCGTGTTCGACATTTTACACGCGGGCCATGTTTCCTACCTGGCTAACGCGCGCAAGCTGGGCGATCGGCTGATCGTTGCGGTGAACAGCGACGCGTCAACCCGGCGTCTGAAAGGCGACTCTCGCCCGGTCAACCCGCTGGATCAGCGGATGATCGTGCTGGGCGCGCTGGAAGCTGTCGATTGGGTGGTCTCTTTTGAAGAGGATACCCCGCAGCGTCTGATTGCCGGAATTCTGCCGGATCTGCTGGTAAAAGGCGGCGACTATAAGCCGGAACAGATCGCCGGTAGCGAAGAAGTCTGGGCAAACGGCGGCGAGGTGCTGGTGCTCAACTTTGAAGATGGCTGCTCGACGACCAACATCATCAAGAAGATCCAGAAAGATAACAAACAGTAATGTTTTCTCTTCGCACCGTAGCGGCGGTATGTCCGGAATTATCGCGCTAACCGAGGCGTAACCGGCGATAACGCTGCAAAACAGGACAAAAGAGGCCCGCGATCGTCTAATCGCGGGCCTCTTTTTATTTAATGACGGCATAAATGATTTGGCTCAACAAATCGCCATTTGAGGCGCATTTTTCGTACAAAAAAAGCTAAGGTAAGGATAAATACTGAAGTCAGTAAAAAGCATATGACCAATCAGAACACCAACGGCTGAAGGAGTATGCGTATGAAGAAAAACGATATGTATTTAATGAAGAATTTTGATTTTCTGGCCCAGAGCTTCGCCAGAATGAACGCACAAGGTCAGCCCGTCGATCTTCAGGCCATTGTTGGTAATATGGATGAAGCGCATCGCGAATGGTTTTGTCAACGCTATGAACTTTACTGCCGCCAGGCGAATAAAACCATGACGCCAGAAGCGGAGCTGGAGCACTAATCTACTTACCGCAGTACAGATACGACAACGGGCCTGACGGCCCGTTGCTTGTTTTTACGGCTTCTCTTCGACGTCCGGCGCTGCCGGCGCGCTCGGCGAACGGTTTTCCAGATCGTTAAGACGCTGCTCCAGAAGCGCCAGCTTTTCACGCGTGCGCAACAGCACCTGCGTCTGCACGTCGAACTCTTCGCGGCTTACCAGGTCCAGGCGAGTTAACTGCGACTGGAGCACCTGACGGATTTTTTTCTCCACGTCTTCCCCCAGATCGCGGAGCCCCTTCGGCATTGATTCATGAACCTGACGGGCGATTTGTTCAATTTTTTTCGGGTCAATCATGGTGGTTTCCTGCTCTGGTCGGTTATCCGCTCATTGTAGTGCGATCGTCGGCGCCTATAAACCATAAATGTTTGAAGCTTATGCATTGCCGACGATAGTCAATAGCGTTATAGTTGCTTTGCTTATTCTCAGGGCGGGGCGAAATTCCCCACCGGCGGTAAATCAACCATAGCGTTGAAAGCCCGCGAGCGCTTTCTGCGAATGCAGAAAGGTCAGCAGATCCGGTGTAATTCCGGGGCCGACGGTTAGAGTCCGGATGGGAGAGAGTAACGGCTCAGCCGGGTTTGTACCCGCTTGCGTTGACTTTTGCCGCTAAACCGGCGCTCCTAAGACTGCCCTGATTCTGGTAACCATACAATTAATGAGGTTTTTTTTACCATGAATCAGACGCTACTTTCCTCTTTTGGTACCGCTTTTGAACGTGTAGAACGTGCTCTGGATGCACTGCGCGAAGGCCGCGGTGTGATGGTGCTTGACGATGAAGACCGTGAAAACGAAGGCGATATGATTTTCGCCGCTGAAACCATGACCGTTGAGCAGATGGCGCTGACCATTCGCCATGGCAGCGGCATTGTCTGCCTGTGCCTGACGGAAGATCGCCGTAAACAGCTCGACCTGCCAATGATGGTTGAGAACAACACCAGCGCCTACGGTACCGGTTTTACCGTGACCATCGAAGCCGCTGAAGGCGTGACCACCGGCGTTTCCGCCGCTGACCGCGTGACCACCGTGCGCGCGGCAATTGCCGATGGCGCGAAGCCGTCCGACCTGAACCGCCCTGGACACGTTTTCCCGCTGCGCGCGCAGCCGGGCGGGGTTCTGACCCGCGGCGGCCATACTGAAGCAACCATTGATCTGGTCACGCTGGCTGGCCTCAAACCGGCGGGCGTACTGTGTGAACTGACCAACGACGACGGCTCTATGGCGCGTGCGCCGCAGTGCATCGAGTTTGCTCAGCAGCACAATATGGAAGTGGTCACGATTGAAGATTTAGTGGCCTACCGTCGCGAACACGAGCGTAAAGCCAGCTGATTGCAGTCGTTGCGCTAAAAGTTGCGCTAAAAAATGAGAAAGCCGGGATATCCCGGCTTTATTGTTGAATAGCTCCAAAAGAAAGCTACTGATAGTTAATCTTTATAATCACATCTTTGCTAAAAGGGCCATCCTTGACTGAGACGGAGGGATTTTGGGTCAGCTCAGCAATATAGTTATGCGTGACGGTTGATGGTCGTCCCGGAATATAGGTAGCGAATGGCATATATTGGTTGAATATAACGTTAGTACTAGCCGTGCTATCATAGATATTCAATAGAAAGCCATTATTCATATCCAAATGAGTAATATCGTATAGGGTATCATTAGTATAGAAGCTGGTCGTGATATCGAATTGTTCAGTACAGCCTGCCGCCTGATCCCGGATGGTGGAGAGGCTGAACGTTTTTTTCAGCGCTGGCATGTCGGTTTTATAAGCATGAATGACGCCAAAATCCACTGTCTGACTTTCAGGGAAAAGCTTAACGGAAGCTGTACAGGTCAAAAACCGCACGTTATCTAATCCAGTAATATAATAACGTAAATTTTTGGCATCACTGAGCAGGTTTGCTCCCCCTTCGCCATCAAATTGCAGTACGTTAATGTCACCAAAATTATAGACTGTTGAGCTATCGGGAGGAATCGCTTTAACTTTAATATACAGGCGGAAGCGGGCGTTAAAGGATACATTTTTTTGCAGTACCGAACCATTACATACCGGGTTATGATAGATATTTGGCAGCGGTTTCTGATCTATTCTATCCAGACAGGCGCCTGTCTTGATGCCTTGATTAATGCCTTCGTAATCGACACCATCGTATGTTACGCCAAAAGTAAAATAAGGATTATTGAGTACCTCACTGCTATTAAACGCCGAGAGTTTTATCCATGCATAAAGCTCTTCCGTTGGGTTTGCACTACTCCATTGCTTGGCGTTATCGCAGTACACGGTAATATTAATGTCGGAACTTTCCCAGATTTTTTTGCCAGGTGTAATATCGTTGGGGATAGTAAAAGAGGGAAGTTGAGCGGTATAAGTAACTGCTCCTCCTTCGTTATTTTGATAGCAATTTACTGCCCATGATGGCACAGAAAACAGGCTGATTAATAACGTTAAAAAACTTAGTAGTCTTTTCATTATTATCCCTTTTTCACCGGTTCAGACTGACAGACCACTTGTACAGAATTACAGCTGACTTTAAACATATTCAGACCGCCGTAATCGCCAATAAAGCCTACCTGGAAATTAGCCGGCAGGTCTTTAATCTCCTGCGACGCCAGGCCAAACGGTTCAGCCATCATGCTGGATGTTTTTGGCAGCAGCGTTTTGCCATTCGTGCCGATATAACCCACGGTGATAAAGTAAGGGGAGTTGTTCTTTAACGTTAACCCGCTGGCCGTTCGGCTAATATCGAATTTACCGGTCAGATTCACCTGCCCGTTCTTCACTTCGACTGCCTTTGGTCGCCAGAAAATTTTAATGCGGCTCTGCATGGCAATTTGCATGACGTTTTTCTGTTCCGAGCGCGGCGGAATTTCGCGCACGTTGAAATAAAACAGCGATTCCCTGTCCGCCGGAAGCTGCGTCAACGTTGGCTGAGGAATCAGGCGAACCTGTACTTGCTCACCCGCCTCGAGGCGCACCATTGGCGGAACAGCAGTAATATAGTTTCGGGATTTTTTATTATCCTTATCCTCAATCCATGATTGGGCAAGGAAAGGGGCCGTTGTGCTCTGGTTGGTCAAGCGCACGGAGACGCTCTTATCCGACTGGTTAAGAATAATGCGGGTTCTGTCGGGCGACACGGCGGCATTTACCGCAAAGCTGGTACTCAACAAACAGAATAGTCCTTTCGCAAATGTCTTAATTTTCATCATCATTCATCCTGAATTAATGTGCGGGCTTACATGGTAAAATAATGGCCTGACCATCGAGATTGCTATGGTTAGGCGGTGTCAAATCACACACGTTGTCGTTCCATTTTAGCGTCAGGATGCTGTTTTCCTGTATTCCGCTCAGGTATACAAAGCCGTCATCAGCGACTAAACCTATATCGCGACCGGTTGCTTTGTCGGTTACGGTCACGCCCAGCGGTGGATAGCGTCCGTCTTCCAGGCGGATGACGCCGATGATCTGATAGCCTTTGGTCGCGCTCAGGGGCATATAGCCAATAGCGCCTTCGGTCAGCGTGGTGCGGATTACCGAGTTGGTTACATCCACGCCATCCGGCAGGTTGTTGTTGTTCACCATCACCATCGCCGTTGTGTAGTTACCCACTGACGGAACCACGGAAATACCAAACATATTGGTCATACTACGATGATTGTTTACCTCAACACCGGCTATTCCATCCGCATCCACCATGACGCGAGAACTGTTGCCAGTGTTGTAATCATGTAATGCCGCACCGTAACGGGTTGCCGTGAACGAGCCGTTCCAGCCAGCGCTGAGCGAGCGATAGCTGCTTGGCTTCACGCTACCGTTTACATTCAACCGGCCATAGGGTGAATAGTGCTGATAGTATCCGCGCATGGCCGCTTCGCCATCGCCAAACTCTTTATCTGTGCCTGAAACGGACATATTCCACGGGTTATTACGATCTGAACCATCGTACCAGGTTGCCGTTTGCGTCGTTGCGTCGTCGCCATAGCGCTGCAGGCTGTACATAATATTGCGATTATTTTCCAGCGGCAGGGTGAGTGAAAAGTAATATTGATTCTCTTCATCATCATTCCAGCGCACGCGGCTCATCGCCAATGAAGCTGAAATATTTTTAAACGCACCAATATCAAAGCTCCGGCTCAGAGAAAACGAGTAGTTCGTATTGGTTTCACTGTTCCAGTAGGTATTACGTGTGACACTCAGATAGGTATTTAGCTCCAGCGGCGCAACGAACTGATTAAAGGAGAGCACATAGCTCTCTTTCTCATTGGAGCTGGAGTCGGAGCCATCGCGCGAGCTGATATATTCGCTCATCGTGACGTACTCTTTATCTGAGAACCGGTAACCCGCGAAGGTTACCTGACTGTTTGTTTCTTCAAAACGTTTGGCATAGTTAGCGCGATAGCTGAAGCCGCGCTGTTTACCTTGATCGTCATTACGTAGATTAGCCTCGGCGCGGGTAATATCAAGGGAGAATGAGCCAAAACGGTTAAGGTTAAAGCCAACCCCACCGGTTGCCGCCTGATAGTCATCGGCGGTGACGATAGCGCCGCCGTAGAGAGAAACATCACTCAACCAGCCCCAGGAAGCCTCCCCGGTCCAGAAAAGGGGGTTATTCACATCATTGTGGGTCGTTGATGTGGGTTTACCCACTGAACTTTTATAACGTACCTGCCCTTTACGCGTCAGGTAAGGGATAGAGGCGGAACCAACCTGGAACGTACTTTTGCGTCCGTCTTCTTCCTCGATCGTTACATCCAGCTGCCCCTGCAAGGTTGTGCCCAGATCGGCGATGGTGAATGGCCCGGGGGAGACGGTCGTTTGATAGAGCGTGCGGCTGTTTTGCGTAACGGTGACTTTAGCGTTGGTCTGCGCGATGCCGCTTATTTGCGGCGCATAGCCGCGTAAATCCGGCGGCAGCATTTGTTCATCACTTTCCAGAGAGGCGCCGGTAAAGTGAAAAGTATCGTAGAGGCCTGAGCTCAGGTCGTACTGGCCCATCGTGAATTTTGACGCCAGGGACGGAATCGGGCGGAATAAATAGGTACGCGGCAGGCTGCTGCTGGTACCCGTTGATTTCCGCTCAGTAAACGATTGATCGTACTGATAATCGCTACGTAAGCGCCATGCACCGAGGTTGAAACCCAGTGTGCCATATGAGTTGACGCTCTGGTTGCTGTCGCCGTGGCTCGGCGTGTACTGGCTGGCGTAAAGGTTATAATCCAGCATAAGCCCCGCGATACCGTCGTCCCAGTACTCCGGCGGCGTCCAGTTTTTAGCCTGATATTTCATCCATGCCTGGGGTACGGTTAACGTCAGTACCATGTTCGCTTTATCCAGACGAATAATCAGCTCTGGCTGATGGCTGAGATCGAGACAGCCTTTTTGATTCCACATTTGTAGCGGTTCAATAAACGCATCGGCAAAGCCGAACTCTGCCAGGCGCTCTTTAGTGAGGCAAAGCTGAGATCCGCTTTCGTTATCAGCTTTTATCCACTCCAGGTGATAGGCTTTTGGTAAGGTATTTTTGTTGATCTGTACGCGTGCTACATAGGTGCCGACAGGAATATAGCCTTTTTTTTCAAATTGCGAGAGATCGATGTTTTTCCTGTCCTCAGCATCAATCATATCGGTATTGAATTCTATTGCATAAAGCGGCATTGATAGTGATGCGGTAAAACATACTGAGCAAAGGGTATGCTTTATTAAAAGGAATAACTTTCCTGGCATTAAACCGCTATGAATAATAGTGCGCATAAAATCCGTTTCTTTTAATAAAATAGACCAGGAAAGCCGGTGAATCCATCACCGGCTTGAATCGATAAAAATTAAGCGAAAGCGATAATTATTTATAAGCCAGGACGTAGTTTGCCTGAGCGTAAACATCACCCTCGGTTGCATTTTTACCTTTAGATTCCATGCGGGCGTGGAAGTCCAGGTTCTGAGTCGGGTTGGTATCGGTAAACACTACCGGCACTGCGGATCCCAGGGTTACGGTGTTGTAACCTGCGTCCATAATACGTACGCCAACGCCGGTAGCGCCGCCGTAGTTGCTTTCTTTGGTATTTACCATCAGGCTGGCGTCATTGCTGTCGACGTTGGCAGAAGTGAAGGTCACGTTCACTTTATCCGTTGTCGTTTTCACGCCTTTATCATCCGTTGTGCTCAGAATACAGTCGCGCAGTTTGATAGAGAAATCTGCAGGCTGAGAGTACTGGCCGCCGTTCAGTACGCTATCGGCAACCTGGCCGAGATCGACATCAATCTGAGAGCTTTCCGGTGTCACAGAGCAAGGGGCGGTAATAACGGTACCGGAGAAGGTGACAATACCGTGGCCCTGATCTTCAGCGCTGGCATTAAAAGCAGTCGCAGAAAAAACAGCGGTAGTGACAACAGCGAGCAGCGTTTTTTTAAACATGGAATATAGTCCTTTATAGATGATAAATATTAAATATGAGGTTTACGACAACTGGTATGGGATTGGGTTTGCTTGAATTAATATTAATTCAACGCGTAAAAACTATCATGCTGCTCACTGTTACGCATGTTAATTGTAATTAAAGGTAACTCGCAGTTTTCCTTAATGTATGCATTTTAGTGCGCTTTTTTTAGGATATTTCGCAATGTAATATCTCTTTTGACGGTGGCTTTACCTGTATTGATTGTTGATGTGAATGAATTTCGTTTGATACTCGCAGAATTAACGTCAAATTAATGCCAAAGCAATGAGGGCGAATGCTGTGAAAAGGCTATTTACGCATGGTCTTAATTGACTAAAGGTTAAATTTAATACCTGTTCTCAATTCATCATTAATGATGAATTCATGTAATGAATTGACAAGTGAAATAATGGGGGCATTGACTCAGCCAATGCCCACCGTTTGCAAAACCACCAGGCTTAATCCCATCACTGACATCCCGCACAGCACGCCATAGCTCGGGTTGCTTTGTGGATCGAGCTCTTTCGCCAGCGGCATAAGCTCATCAACCGACAGCGCAATCATGATACCGGCAACCGCGGCCATAACGGCGCCCATCATCACCGGGGATATCGCGCTGCCCAGCACCAGCCAGGCCAGCACGCCGCCGAAGATTTCCGCCATGCCGGAAAGACCCGCCCAGAACACCGCTTTACTTCTGGAGCCCGTGGCGGCATATACCGGTCCGGCTACCGCCAGTCCTTCCGGGATGTTGTGTAGCGCAACGGCTAACGCGACCCCCATGCCCAGCTCGAGATTATTGCTGGCCGTCACGAAGGTCGCAATGCCCTCGGGGAAGTTATGCAGGCTGATGCCTAAGGTCAGCAAAATCGCCGTACGGCGCAGGTTGCGCGGGCGGGAAATGCCGGGAGACATCAGATCCTGCGGGTGGGCGTGAGGCAGCATGCGGTCAAGCGCAAAGTAGCCCAGAAGGCCGATAATAAACATGCCGTAGCCGAGCAGGGGGGACATGCCTTCGGTAGCCAGCGCGGCGGGCAGCATCTCCATCAACGAAATCAACAGCATGATCCCGGCGGCGAATCCCAGTGAGAACCCCAGTAAGCGATTCGAGGGTTTCTGCCCGATAACGCCGAAAATGGCGCCAATAAAGGTAGCGCTCCCTGCCAGCAGGGTCAAAATGACGGGTGAGGACAACATTCACCTCCTTATGAAAATGATTCTTATTAAGAGTACCGTGATCCATTGACGATCGCGAGCGCGCGGATTCACTCTTTACCGCCGCTTACATTCAAATTTTCTGACGATCATCATCATGCTTATCTGAGTTTATCCTCCATAGAAAGAGCGTAATGTAAATACATCAACTTTCTTAATAAAGGATATCACTATGTCCCGTACCCGCATGCCCGCGCTGTTTTTAGGTCACGGTAGCCCGATGAACGTGCTGGAAGATAACATCTATACTCGCGCCTGGCGGCATCTGGGCGAGACGCTGGCGCGGCCTAAAGCCATTGTGGTGATCTCCGCGCACTGGTTCACTCGCGGTACAGGAGTGACCGCGATGGAGGCGCCGAAAACGATTCATGATTTTGGCGGTTTCCCTCAGGCGCTCTACGATACGCATTATCCGGCGCCGGGTTCGCCTGAGCTGGCCCAGCGTCTGGTCGAGCTGCTGGCGCCGGTGCCGGTGACGCTGGATAAAGAAGCCTGGGGCTTTGACCATGGTTCCTGGGGCGTGTTGATTAAAATGTATCCCGATGCCGATATTCCGATGGTACAGCTGAGTATTGATAGTACGAAGCCCGCGGCATGGCATTTCGAAATGGGGCGTAAGCTGGCTCAGCTGCGCGATGAGGGCATTATGCTGGTGGCAAGCGGCAACGTGGTGCATAACCTGCGTACCGCACGCTGGCACGGCGAAAATACACCTTATCCCTGGGCGGCGTCGTTTAATGACTACGTGAAGGCGAACCTGGACTGGAAAGGTCCCGTAGCGGAACATCCGCTGGTGAATTACCTGGCGCATGAAGGCGGATCGTTATCGAACCCGACGGCCGATCACTTTCTGCCGCTGTTGTATGTGCTGGGCGCCTGGGACGGTGAAGAGCCGATTACGATCCCGGTTGAAGGAATGGAAATGGGCTCCCTGAGCATGCTGTCGGTAGTCATTGGCGCCTGAAAATAGATAAACCCCGGCAGTAAACAATGCCGCCGGGGTTTGCTGTTACTCGACGAAAATGTGCGGATAAAAGCGCGACAGATCCTGAGTGATCAGCGCCCGGTCTTCGCGAATGCCAATTCCCGCCGGCTGGTCGTTAATCAGCCAGCTGCCGATGAGCGTGTAGCTGTCGCCAAACTTCGGCAACGGATAGAACGCCTGGACGATGGTGCCCTCTTCACCGTACGGCCCTTCTACCGCCTCCAGCACTTTGCCATTCTCCACGATAGAGACGTTAGCGCCTTCGCGGGAGAAGATCGGTTTGATAACGTACTTCTCCAGCTCCGGATGCGCATCTTCGCTGAAATAAGCGGCCAGCAGGTTCGGATGGTTGGGGAACATCTCCCACAGCAGCGGCAGCAGCGCTTTGTTGGAGATAATGCTCTTCCACGCCGGCTCCAGCCAGCGCACGCCCGCATCTTCCAGCTTGGTGGAGAACACCTCGCGCAGCATGTACTCCCATGGATAGAGCTTGAACAGATTACCAATCACCTGATCCTGCAGGTCGGTAAACTGGCCTTTTTCGCCGAGACCAATATCTTCGATGTAGAGGAACTCGGTCGCCACGCCCGCTTCTGCGGCGCAGTCCTGTAAATATTGCACGGTACCACGGTCTTCAACGGTATCGCGACAGCAGGCCATATGCAGCAGCTGGAAGCCGAACTGCTCGCGCAGCTCGCCAAAGCGATCGATCAGCTTCTCCTGCAGGCTGTTGAACTGATCGCTGCCCGCCGGCAGCTGACCGGCGTTCAGCTGATCTTCCATCCAGATCCACTGGAAGAATGCCGCTTCATAGAGGGACGTTGGCGTATCGGCGTTGTTCTCCAGCAGCTTCGGTTCACCCACGCCGTCCCACGCGAGATCGAGACGCGAATACAGCGAGGGCTGATGGGTTTTCCACGACTGGCGTACGAAGCCCCAGGTGTGTTTGGGGATGCGAAATTTGGCCATTAACTCATCGCTGGCGATGACTTTTTCCACCGCCTGCAGACACATCTGATGCAGCTCAGCGGTGACCTCTTCAAGCTTTTCAACCTGCGCCAGCGTCAGTTTGTAATAGGCTTCTTCGCTCCAGTATGGCTCGCCATACATGGTGTGAAAGTTAAAGCCATATTCTGTCGCCTTTTCGCGCCAGTCCGGGCGCTCGGTAATGCTGATTCTTTCCATGTCGCTTAGCCGCCCATCGAGCGTGAAGAAGAGGAGCTTGCTGAGCTACGCTGCATGGTTGATTGCTTAGCGACCGAGTCGCCAAACCCGCCGCGCGTCACGGTGCTGGTGGTGGCTGGTTTTGGCGCCATCGCAGTTTTCGGCACGGTCATGGTACGGCCCGGCTGCGCTGCGCCGTAGCTCTTACCGCCCGCGTCGGTGTATTTACCATAGGCCGGACTGGCCGGGTTTTTTGAGCTGAACAGCGGCTGCTGAGCGCCCATTCCGCCGCCCATCATCCGGCCCATCATGTAGCCCGCCATCAGCGGCATCCAGAAGCTGCCGCTGCTTTGCGCCTGGGCCTGGTTTTCCGGAGCCATGCCTGCCTGAGCCGGCGCCTGCTGGCACTGACCTTCACCGAACTCGGCGACGCAATCTTCACGAGAGGCGTATTTCGGCGCGGTACGTTCTGCTTCTTTGAGTGCGTTGTTGTAAGCGGTGGTGCACTCTGCGGATTTGCTCGGGTTAGCGGCAGAGCAGTCATCGGCGTTTTGATACAGAGAAACCGTTTCATCGCTTTGTTCACAGCCGGCGAGCATAAATACCGCCGTCACGGCGAGCGCAACGGGAGTTAAATGACGAGCGCTCCAGCTTTTGCGGAAGGAGGCGTGTTTAATATTTTTTGTCCGTTTCATGTTTGTCTTCCTGGACCCAGTGGTATGCGTTTTGTTAACGCTCAGGATAGAGGATGAGTGCTGGAAAATGAAGCGAATAGGGGCGGAAAGCGGGGGATCTTTACGTTGCCTTACGTTTAACGCTTCGCTTACCCGCGGGGTAAGCGAAGCGTGGAGTGCGCAAGCTTAATTACTGGCGGAACGGATTGCTGCCGCTGGTGCTGCGTGCGGACGCCGGTTTTGCCGCGACGGTGTTGCTGTAGCCGTCAGCGCTGGCATCCTGCTGCGGATTTTCCGGCGCCACGCTGTCCGGCGAGGTCGGAATCGCTTTACCCAGCGTGTTGTTCAGCGCAACCAGGTCCTGCTCGTTCAGCGTACCGAGCGCGGACTTGATGTTCAGCTCGTTAATCAGGTAGTTATAACGCGCGTTGGACAGCTGCTGTTTTGCGTTATACAGCGTGGTGGTCGCGTCCAGGACATCGACGATAGTACGCGTACCCACTGAATAACCGGCTTCCATGGCATCCAGTGAACTTTGGGCAGACACCACGGCCTGTTTGTAGGCATTGATGCTGCTGATGGACGCGTTCACGTTGTTAAAAGAGGAACGAACGGTCTGCACCACGCTACGATGCGCGCTTTCCAGCTGCTCGCTGGCGCCGACAAAGTTGTACTGCGCCTGTTTAACCTGGGAGTTCACCATCCCGCCCTGATACAGCGGCAGGGAGAAGTTCAGGCCGATTTGGTTCTGCCCGATATCTCTGTCCTGCGTGGTGTTTTTAGAACCACTGTAGCTGTTATTAGATACGCTACTGGACGCGTTTAAATTCAGGGTCGGCAGATGCCCATCCTGCGCCTGGCGAATTTGCTCGCGCGCCAGGTCCTGGCTGAGTCGGGCCTGCAGCAGCGACAGGTTGCGGTTTTCCGCTTCTTTCAACAGCGCGTTCACCGCCGATGGTTTAGTGGTTTTAAACCCATCAACGTTCAGCGAGGCCAGCTCCGGATAGTAGTTGCCGGTCACCTGACGCAGCCCTTCTACGGCGTTATCGAGGTCGTTGCGCGCGGTGACTTCATTCGCCAGCACGGCATCGTACTGCGAACGGGCGTTCTGTACGTCAGTAATCGCCACCAGGCCAACGTTAAAGCGCTGGGTGGTCTGATCTAACTGGCGGTAAATAGCCTGTTTCTGCGCTTCGGTATAGGAGAGCGTATCGATCGCGGCCAGCACTTTAAAATAGGCCGTCGCGGTGTTCAGAATCAGCGTTTGCTGATCCGTCTGATAGGTGACGTCCTGAATGCCGGCGTTCTTTTCCTGCAGCGTCAGCGCACGCCATTTCGACATATCAAACAGAACCTGCGTGAGCTGCAGCGATCCGCTGGTGACGTCGGAATTCTGGTCTTTAGCATCACGGAAGCCGCTGGTATAGGTATAATCTGCACCCAGACCGAGCTGTGGCAATAACGGGCTACGCGCTTCGTTGATCTTCTCGAATGCGGCATCACGATCGGCTGCTGATTTACGCAGATCAGGGTTGCTGACACGCGCCTGCTGATAAACCTGCAGCAGGTTTTCAGCCTGGCTCATGGCGCTGAAGCCAGTCAGGCCCAGGCCGATAAGGATGGGAAAGAGTTTCTTCATTTGCATTCCTTGTTGTGAAGCATTTAGCGCTACTCAAATTCTAAAAATAATCACTGATTGTATAGAGTCTGTTACCGTAAAAAGTTGGCGTTATGTGCCATGGGGCGGTAATTTGCACCAATCTAGCATACGAGCCGTAAAACGGTAGCCACACCGCCTATAAATTCATAACTTCATGTTCTACAGGATATCGAAATGAGCGACGTCAATCAGCAGGGGATTACCTTCTCTAAAAACGATGTAGAAATTATTGCACGCGAAACGCTTTATCGCGGTTTTTTTTCGCTCGATTTATATCGTTTTCGCCATCGCCTGTTCAACGGCGGGATGAGCGGCGAAGTGACCCGCGAAATTTTTGAGCGCGGCCACGCCGCAGTCTTGCTACCCTTTGACCCGGTACGCGATGAAGTTGTGCTCGTCGAGCAGATCCGTATTGCGGCGTATGATACCAGCGCGAGCCCGTGGCTGCTCGAAATGGTCGCCGGTATGATAGAAGAAGGCGAATCTCCTGAAGATGTCGCCCGTCGTGAAGCGGTGGAAGAGGCCGGGCTTATTGTTGGCCGGGTTAAACCGGTCCTGAGCTACCTGGCCAGCCCCGGCGGCACCAGCGAAAGGCTGTCTATTATGGTGGGTGAAGTCGATGCAACGACGGCAAAAGGAATTCATGGACTGGCCGACGAAAACGAGGATATTCGCGTTCATGTGGTGAGCCGGGAACAGGCTTACAGATGGGTGGAAGAGGGGAAAATCGACAACGCAGCCTCTGTCATCGCGCTGCAATGGCTGCAACTGCATTATCACAATTTACGAAACGAGTGGACAAAATGAAGCGTTATACGCCTGACTTTCCTGAAATGATGCGCCTGTGTGAAACCAACTTTGCCCAGCTGCGCCGCCTGTTGCCGCGAACGGATGCAGCGGGAGAAAAGGTGAGTTACCAGGTGGGCAACGCGCAATACCGATTAACCATCGTCGAATCGACCCGCTACACTACGTTAGTGGCGATTGAACAGACGGCGCCGTCGGTGAGCTACTGGAGTCTGCCGTCAATGACGGTACGGCTCTATCACGATGCAATGGTCGCTGAAGTGTGTTCAAGTCAGCAGATCTTTCGCTTTAAAGCGCGGTATGATTATCCTAATAAAAAGTTGCATCAACGCGACGAAAAGCATCAAATTAATCAGTTTCTGGCCGATTGGCTGCGATACTGTTTTGCACATGGAGCGATGGCGATTCCGGTTTGTTAGCGTCGTGAAACCTAAGGACACCATTTGGAAAGCCTGTTAAACCTACCTTTGGCTGGTGAGGCCAGAGTCAGGATATTACAAATTACCGATACTCACCTGTTTGCTGAAAAACATGAAACGCTGTTAGGTATCAATACCTGGGAAAGCTATCAGGCCGTACTGGATGCGATCCACGCCTCACAGCGAGAGTGCGACCTGATCGTTGCTACAGGCGATTTGGCGCAAGATCACTCTGCCGCGGCCTACCAGCATTTTGCTGAAGGCATCGCGAGTTTTACTGCACCCTGCGTCTGGCTACCGGGTAATCATGATTTTCAACCGGCAATGTACAGCACGCTGCAGGAATCCGGCATCTCTCCCGCTAAACGCGTATTGCTGGGCGACCACTGGCAAGTATTGCTGATGGATAGCCAGGTGTTCGGCGTGCCGCACGGCGAGCTGAGCGATTTCCAGCTGGAATGGCTTGAGCAGAAGCTGACCGAAGTTCCGCAGCGGTATACGCTGCTGCTGTTGCACCATCATCCCATGCCGTCAGGCTGTAGCTGGCTGGATCAGCATAGCCTGCGCAATGCCGGGGCGCTTGATTGCGCGCTGGCCGCTTTTCCTCGCGTTAAGCATCTGCTCTGCGGCCATATTCACCAGGAGCTGGACCTTGACTGGAACGGACGGCGCATGATGGCCACGCCATCCACCTGCGTGCAGTTTAAACCGCACTGCGCGAACTTCACGCTCGATACCGTCTCCCCAGGCTGGCGCTGGCTGGAACTGCATCCTGACGGCACATTGACCACTGAAGTTTGCCGCCTCGAAGGCGTGAAATTTCACCCGGATATCGCTTCAGAAGGATACTGATGTCTACGCTTCTCTATCTGCATGGTTTTAACAGCTCGCCTCGGTCGGCAAAAGCGACTGCGCTGAAAGCGTGGCTGGCGCAGACCTATCCTGACATCTCGATGGTGATACCGGAGCTCCCGGTTTATCCCGCGCAGGCGGCTGAGCATCTGGAGTCTATCGTGCTGGAGCATGGCGGTGAACCGCTGGGCGTTGTCGGGTCGTCGCTGGGGGGATATTACGCGACCTGGCTATCGCAGTGCTTTATGCTGCCCGCCGTGGTAGTGAACCCCGCGGTGCGCCCGTTTGAGCTGTTGAACAATTTCCTTGGCCCCAATGAGAATCCATACACGGGGCAGCAATATGTGCTAGAGTCTCGCCATATTTACGATCTCAAGGTCATGCAAATTGACCCGCTGGAAGCGCCGGATTTAATCTGGTTATTGCAGCAAACGGGTGATGAAGTGCTTGATTACCGCCAGGCCGTGGATTATTTCGCCTCCTGCCGACAAACGGTAGAGGAGGGCGGTAATCACGCATTTGTTGGCTTTGAAGATCATTTCACTCAGATTATCGATTTTCTGGGCCTGCGCTGAGCGGTTCGGAACGACCTACGAATACACACCATGACGCAATCTTCATATAACGCTGATGCCATTGAGGTACTCACCGGGCTAGAGCCGGTTCGCCGCCGTCCGGGAATGTACACTGATACCACACGTCCAAACCATCTTGGTCAGGAAGTTATTGATAACAGCGTGGATGAGGCCCTGGCCGGTCACGCGAAACGCGTGGAGGTGATTCTCCACGCCGATCAGTCGCTGGAAGTCATCGACGATGGACGCGGAATGCCGGTGGATATCCACCCTGAAGAGGGGGTTCCGGCAGTTGAACTGATTCTTTGCCGCCTGCACGCCGGGGGGAAGTTCTCCAATAAGAACTACCAGTTCTCCGGCGGCCTGCACGGCGTAGGGATTTCGGTGGTCAACGCCTTATCGAAACGCGTTGAGGTGAACGTGCGCCGCGACGGCCAGGTCTACAGCATCGCGTTTGAAAACGGCGATAAAGTAGAAGATCTCCACGTGACCGGTACCTGCGGTAAGCGCAATACCGGTACCAGCGTGCACTTCTGGCCGGACGAAAGCTTTTTCGATAGCCCGCGTTTTTCCGTCTCGCGCCTTTCTCATTTATTAAAGGCCAAGGCCGTTCTCTGCCCGGGCGTAGAGATTGTTTTCCGCGATCTGGTTAACGACAGCGAACAGCGCTGGTGCTACGCCGATGGTCTGACCGACTATCTTAGCGAAGCGGTTAACGGCCTGCCGCTGCTGCCGGAAAAACCGTTCGTCGGCACCTTCTCCGGCGATACCGAAGCGGTTGACTGGGCGCTGCTGTGGCTGCCGGAAGGCGGTGAACTGCTGACCGAAAGCTACGTCAACCTGATCCCGACGATGCAGGGCGGTACCCACGTTAACGGCCTGCGCCAGGGGCTGCTGGACGCCATGCGCGAGTTCTGCGAATACCGCAATATTCTGCCGCGCGGCGTGAAGCTGTCGGCGGAAGATATCTGGGAGCGCTGCGCCTACGTCCTGTCCGTGAAGATGCAGGACCCGCAGTTTGCCGGGCAAACGAAAGAGCGCCTCTCTTCACGTCAGTGCGCCGCGTTTGTTTCAGGGGTGGTCAAAGACGCCTTCAGCCTGTGGCTGAACCAGAACGTTCAGTCGGCAGAGCTGCTGGCGGAAATGGCGATTTCCAGCGCCCAGCGTCGCCTGCGCGCGGCGAAGAAAGTGGTGCGTAAAAAGCTGACCAGCGGTCCGGCGCTGCCCGGTAAGCTGGCGGACTGTACCGCCCAGGATTTGAACCGAACCGAACTGTTCCTTGTGGAAGGGGATTCGGCGGGCGGATCGGCCAAGCAGGCGCGCGATCGCGAGTATCAGGCGATCATGCCGCTGAAAGGTAAAATCCTGAACACCTGGGAAGTCTCTTCCGATGAGGTGCTGGCTTCCCAGGAAGTGCATGATATTTCCGTCGCCATCGGTATCGACCCGGATAGTGACGACCTGAGCCAGCTGCGCTACGGCAAGATTTGTATTCTGGCGGATGCCGACTCCGACGGCCTGCACATCGCGACGCTGCTGTGCGCGCTGTTTGTCAGGCACTTCCGCACGCTGGTTAAGCAGGGTCACGTCTACGTGGCGCTGCCGCCCCTGTACCGTATCGACCTCGGCAAAGAGGTGTATTACGCGCTTACAGAAGAAGAGAAAACCGGCGTGCTGGAGCAGCTTAAGCGCAAGAAAGGCAAGCCGAACGTGCAGCGCTTTAAAGGGCTGGGTGAGATGAACCCGATGCAGCTGCGCGAGACCACGCTGGATCCGAATACCCGCCGTCTGGTACAGCTGATTATCAACGATGAAGACGAGCAGCAGACGACCGCCATGATGGATATGCTGTTAGCGAAGAAGCGTTCTGAAGATCGGCGTAACTGGCTGCAGGAGAAGGGCGATCTGGCGGAGCTGGACGGATAATAAAAAATCGGCCGGGAAACCGGCCGATGTCGTTTGCTTGCTTAAATACCCGCTTCAAGAATACGAATATTCATTTCCAGCACGTCGCCTTTCACGGCTTCGCCGTAGGCTTTCATGTGCGGCGTCTGCAGGTGCGCTTCAAGATGCGCGACGCTTTCCCACTGCTCGACCATCACGATGGAATCCGGTGAAGTAGTCTGAAAACTGACGCCAGCGGCGTGATCCACCAGCGGCGCATAGCCGTGGCAGCCTTCTTCCTGGAGAACGGTCGGGGTAATTTTTGCGAACTGATCCAGCACCGCCTGACGATGGTGTTGGCCCGGACGAGTGCGAATTTCAGCGATCACTGTCAACATGGTTAACTCAACTCCTTCTGTATATTCTCATCATACTTCAAGCCGCCGCTAAAATGAGCCGCGCTTGTCGTCTTTTCATAACTCACTACAGTTAACCAAAAATTTCCGCCAGATGCTTGCGATATTCTGCCGTATAACGCGGAACATCGGGCATTTTGATCACATCGTTGGCGATGAAGGTGGGCAGGGCGCTCATCCCAAGGAACTGGTTGGCCTTATGGAATGGCAGGTACACCCCGTCGACGCCAACGCCGTGGAAGAACTGATCTTTCTCGGTGAACGCTTCCATCGGCGCGTTCCAGGTCAGGGACAGCATATATTTTTTCCCCTGAATCAGGCCGCCGGAACCATATTTCTTACTGGCGTCGGAGCGGGTGCGGCCATCGCTGGCATACAGCGCGCCGTGACCTTCGGTAAAGACATCATCAATGTACTTTTTCACCGTCCACGGTGCGCCCATCCACCAGCCCGGCATCTGCCAGATAACCACGTCTGCCCAGAGAAAATTCTGCACTTCTTCTTTGATGTCGTAGTCGCTCTCGGCGCGGACGACCTTAACATCATGCCCGGCGTCGCGCAGATAACCATCCGCGACCTCGGTCAGGGTGTCGTTCAGCTGGCCGTTAGAGTGGGCGAATTTTTTCGCACCGTTAATAATCAGGATGTTGCTCATTTTTTATCCTCAACTTTTCAATTTTGAGGCTAATTTTACCCCGCAGGGCAAAGCGGTAAAATGAGCAAAATGTGCAAAGTCTTTTGCTTTTTTAGCAATAATGCCGCTACCAGCGAATGCGCGCCTCGAATCCGCCGTCCCGGGCGTTGTCGAAGCTGGCCGTCATCCCGTGCAGCGCGGCGATGCGTTTGACGATGGAGAGCCCAAGGCCGCTGCCGGGTTGTTCCTGGCCGGGAGGGCGATAAAAGCGCTCGCCGATGCGCGTCAGGGCCTCGGCGCTGATGCCCGGGCCGTTATCGCGTACGCGAAATTCACCCGCATCAAGGATGATGTCGACCTGGCGTCCGGCGGCGCTATAGCGCACGGCGTTATCCAGAAGATTGCGCACCAGCAGGCTCAGCAGCAGCGGCTGGCCGGTGCGCGTGATGTTTTTCGCGTTCAGGTGCAGGCGTAGCTCAACGCCGGCCTGCTGCGCGGGGTGGTACATCTCCATGACCGCCGACTGCAGCAGTTCATCAAGGGCGATAGTCTGGAGATCGTCCAGCTGCGCCAGCGAATCCAGACGCGACAGGGTGAGCAGCTGGTCGACCAGGCGAGTGGCGCGATCGATCCCGTGGTGAAGCTGCGCCAGCGCTTTATCCAGCCCTTGCGGATCGTCCGTTGAGAGCTGAGCCACTTCGGTCTGCACCTTCAGCGCCGCCAGCGGGCTGCGCAGCTCGTGGGCGGCATCGGACGTGAAGCGACGCTCGCGGATCATGGTGTCATGCGTCCGGGTAAAGAGCTGATTTAGCGCGTCGACCAGCGGGCGAACTTCGCTGGGCACGTTCTCGCTATTTAGCGTTTCGGCGGAGTCCGGCGCCCGGGCGCGCAGCGTGGTGGCCAGCTTTTTCAGCGGCGCCAGCTCCCGGCTCAACAGCACGATGAGCAGCAAAAACATCAGCGGCAGCGCAACCAGCCAGGGAGTAAGCTGGGAGGTGACAATATCCAGCGCCATCTCGCGGCGGTAATCCCACTCCTGACCGACGGCGATACGATGGCGACCGTCGCGGGTGGTAAGCCACAGGAAGCGCCACTCGTCATCGTCGCCGCGCAGGTAGCCATCGCTGAACCCCTCCCGATGGTTACCCCACTGGATATCCTGGCCATTTTCGCCATCGTTAAGCACCATTTTGCCATCGGCGGTAAAGATAGCGAAAGCCAGCGCATCGTCATCGAGATGGCCATGTTTGACCTTTTTCTGCTCCCGTACCTGCGGAGCGAGGGTATGGAGTTCGTCAACATTCATCGCGCTCAGGCGGCGGGCGAACAGCAGCTGCTGGGTATCGAACAGCTTATCCAGCTTGTCGGCGGTTTGTTGCCAGGCCACAAGACTGGCAATGCCCCAGGCGGCGCTGGTCAGCAGCAGAAAAAGCAGCGTCAGGCGGACGCGCAGGCTCAGTCTACCCAGCCGTTTCATGCATCCCCCAGGGTATAGCCGATGCCGTGCACGGTGCGAATGAAGCCGCTGCCGAGCTTACGGCGTAGATGATGGACGTGCACTTCTACCGCGTTACTGGAGACATCGTCATCCCAGCTATAGAGCTTTTCCTCAATCAGCTTACGCGGCAGCACGCGTCCGGCGTTGCGCATCAGGAGTTCCAGCAGAGCAAACTCCTTTGGCTTGAGCGGCAGGCTCTCGCCGTTTAGCGTGGTCGTGAGTCGGCCTGGATCGAGAACAACATTGCCGTGCCGCAGCTCGCTGCTGCTGTGGCCGTGGGCGCGACGCATCAGCGCTTCCAGACGCGCGGCGACTTCAACCAGTGCGAAAGGTTTGCAGAGGTAGTCATCGGCGCCGAGACGTAACCCTTCAACGCGCTGGCTGAGCGCGTCGCGGGCGGTGAGGATCAGTACCGGTTCGTGGCGGCCTTTGTCGCGCCATTCGCGCAGAATATCCAGCCCATCGATGCCGGGCAGGGTCAGGTCCAGAATAATGGCGTCGTAAGGGGCGTGGTACAGCGCGGCTTTGCCCTCTTCGCCGCGGGTAAACCAGTCGACGCTGAAGCCCAGCTTGGTCAGTCCGGTTTTAAGGCCGTCGCCGATCAGTTTGTCGTCTTCCACCAGTAAAATGCGCATTTTCTGCTCCTGTGTCCCTCGGATATTCCCGCAGTAAAGCGCGTTGCGGCGCGCGCTGTACAGGAATAAAATTTATTTTTTCCGCTTAAGAAGTCGTTAAGTTTTGCCCGGTGTAATAGTGACGATATAAACACAAAGGGAGAACACATCATGAAGAAAATCGCCGCAATGACCGCTATCATCGCCTTAGTTTCCATGCCGGTACTGGCCGCCGGGCAGGGCGGATTTTCCGGACCCGGCTCGACGCAAACCAGCCAGACGACCACGCAAAACGGCGGGTTCATTGGCCCGAACGGGAGCGTAACGACGGTTGCGAATGCGAAAAGCCTGCGTGACGATACCTGGGTGACCCTGCGCGGTAAAATCGTGGAGCGTATTTCCGACGACCTGTATAAATTCCAGGACAGCTCCGGCACCGTGAACGTCGATATCGATCACAAGCGCTGGAACGGCGTGACCGTGACCCCGCAGGATACGGTAGAGATTCAGGGTGAAGTGGATAAAGACTGGAACTCAGTGGAAATCGACGTAAAGCAGATTCGTAAAATCACGCCATAATTTTCTTATCATCTTAAGCAAGATCGGTCAGGAACCGCACTCCTCGCTCTGTCAGAGTATGTTTCCGGGAGGATGCGATGAACGATACTCAGGTAAGCCCGGCCTTTGCCGGGCGTTTTCAGCAAGTGTGCTTGTACATTGAACGCCATCTGGACACGCCGCTGTCGCTGGAGACGCTTAGTGCGATAGCCCACAGCTCGCCGTATCATTTTCACCGGCAATTCAGCGCCTATAGCGGGGTACCGCTCTATCGCTATATCCAGTGGCTACGTCTGCGTCGCGCCTGTTGGCGACTGGCGTTTAATCCACAGGAAAAGATTATCGATATTGCCCTTGATGCGGGGTTCCAGAATCCTGAGTCGTTCAGCCGTGCCTTCCGCAGCGCTTTCGCGCAAAGCCCCAGCCAGTTCCGTCAACAGCCGGACTGGCTGGAATGGCATCGACGTGTGCCGAAACATACGCTACAGGAGCAACACCCGATGGATGTTAAAATAATCCAGCTACCTACCACTCAGATCGCGAGGCTGCGGCATCGCGGCAACCCTGATTTAGTCAATGAGACCGCCGCGAAGTTTATCGCCTGGCGCAAGGTGAGCGGTCTGTCCCCGGTCGCCAGCTGCGCAACCTGGGGAATCTCCTGGGACGACCCCGCGGCCACCCCGGCTGACGATTTTCGTTTCGATATTGGCGGTACGGTCAGCCAGCCGGTGCCGGAAAACAGCTTCGGCGTGGTGAATGGCGAGATCCCCGGCGGACGTTGCGCAGTGGTGCGTCATCATGGCTCTCTGGACACGCTCGCGCAGAGCATCTGGTTTCTTTATCGCGACTGGCTGCCCGCATCGGGAGAGTCGCTGCGCGATTTCCCTGTTTTCTTTCGCTACTTCACTTTCGTGCATGAAGTCGGTGAACATGAGCTGCAGACGGACGTTTATCTTCCGCTGAAATGAAGGATGTCCACTGAATTCCTCAACCGGCCTAACGCCCTGTGACTCAGGGCGTTAGATAGGGTATTATCGCCGGTAGTTTTGCCGTCCGAACGGCCGGTACGCAGATTGAGGATTCACGATTAATGAGCGATATGGCAGAGCGCCTTGCGCTGCACGAATTTACGGAAAACGCCTACCTGAACTACTCCATGTACGTCATCATGGACAGGGCGCTGCCGTTTATTGGCGATGGCCTGAAGCCGGTCCAGCGTCGCATCGTCTATGCGATGTCTGAGCTGGGTCTCAACGCCAGCGCCAAGTTCAAAAAGTCCGCCCGCACCGTCGGCGACGTGCTGGGTAAATACCATCCGCACGGCGATAGCGCCTGCTATGAAGCCATGGTGCTGATGGCGCAACCCTTCTCTTACCGCTATCCGCTGGTTGACGGTCAGGGGAACTGGGGGGCACCGGACGATCCTAAATCCTTCGCCGCGATGCGTTATACCGAATCCCGTTTGTCGAAGTATGCTGAACTGCTGCTGAGCGAACTGGGGCAGGGCACCGTTGACTGGGTACCGAACTTCGACGGCACTTTGCAGGAGCCGAAGATGTTGCCTGCGCGCTTGCCTAATATTCTGCTCAACGGCACTACCGGCATTGCCGTCGGCATGGCGACGGATATTCCGCCGCACAACCTGCGTGAAGTCGCTCAGGCGGCCATTACCCTGATTGAAAAACCGCAGACCTCGCTGGACGATCTGCTGGATATCGTACAGGGGCCGGATTACCCGACCGAAGCGGAAATCATCACCCCCCGCGCCGAAATCCGCAAAATCTATCAGAACGGCCGCGGTTCGGTGCGGATGCGCGCGGTGTGGACGAAAGAAGACGGCGCGGTGGTGATCAGCGCGCTGCCGCATCAGGTTTCCGGCGCCCGCGTGCTCGAGCAGATCGCCGCCCAGATGCGCAACAAAAAGCTGCCGATGGTGGATGACCTGCGCGACGAATCGGATCACGAAAACCCGACTCGCCTGGTGATCGTCCCGCGCTCTAACCGCGTGGATATGGAGCAGGTGATGAACCACCTGTTCGCGACGACCGATCTGGAAAAGAGCTATCGTATCAACCTGAATATGATCGGGCTCGATAACCGTCCGGCGGTAAAAAATCTGCTGGAAATCCTCTCGGAATGGCTGACTTTCCGCCGCGATACCGTGCGCCGTCGTCTCAGCTACCGTCTGGAAAAAGTCCTTAAGCGCCTGCATATCCTGGAAGGTTTGCTGGTGGCGTTTCTGAATATCGATGAAGTTATCGAAATTATCCGTCACGAAGATGAGCCGAAGCCGGCCCTGATGTCGCGCTTTGGCATCAGCGAAACTCAGGCGGAAGCGATTCTGGAGTTAAAACTGCGTCATCTCGCCCGGCTGGAAGAGATGAAGATTCGCGGTGAGCAGAACGAGCTGGAAAAAGAGCGCGACCATCTGCAGGCCATTCTGGCTTCTGAACGCAAAATGAATAACCTGCTGAAGAAAGAGCTGCAGGCCGACGCCGACGCCTTTGGCGACGATCGCCGTTCGCCGCTGCGCGAGCGTGAAGAAGCGAAAGCGATGAGCGAGCACGATATGCTGCCGTCCGAGCCGGTCACCATCGTTCTGTCGCAGAGCGGCTGGGTGCGCAGCGCCAAAGGCCACGATATCGACGCGCCGGGGCTGAACTATAAAGCGGGCGACAGTTTTAAAGCCGCAGTGAAAGGGAAGAGCAATCAGCCGGTGGTCTTTATTGACACCACCGGGCGTAGCTACGCGATTGACCCGATCACCCTGCCGTCCGCACGCGGACAGGGCGAGCCGCTCACCGGTAAGCTGACGCTGCCGCCGGGGGCGACGGTAGAACATATGCTGATGGAGGCCGATGACCAAAAACTGCTGCTGGCTTGCGACGCAGGATACGGGTTTATTTGTACTTTCAACGATCTGGTCGCGCGCAATCGTGCCGGTAAGACGTTGATTAGCCTTCCGGATAACGCGCACGTAATGCCGCCGCTGGTGATTGAGGATGAGTCCGATATGCTGCTGGCCATTACCGCAGCCGGCCGCATGCTGATGTTCCCGGTGAGCGACCTGCCGCAGCTGTCGAAAGGCAAAGGCAACAAGATCATCAGTATTCCGTCGGCGGAAGCGGCTGCGGGCCAGGATGGCCTGGCGCACCTGTTCGTTCTGCCGCCGCAAAGTACGCTGACGATTCACGTCGGCAAACGGAAAATCAAACTACGCCCGGAAGAGCTGCAAAAAGTCACCGGCGAGCGCGGCCGCCGCGGCTCTCTGATGCGCGGATTACAGAAAATTGACCGGGTGGAGATTGATTCACCGCGTCGCGCCTCCGCGGGCGATAGCGAAGAGTAGGAACATCCTCCCCCGCGGTTCGGCGGGGGAGGTTAATATTTACCGCAAAATCGTTGTTTATTCAGGCATTGCGATGAACAATATCCGCCAGCGTCATTCGAGATGCGCAACGCGCTTTGCAATGATGCCCGATGCCTGCAATCTGCGAAACAGCGAGTATAATTCTAAGCGGTTTGGGTTTCAGAGGTAGCTATGCTATTTATTTTTCGACTAATTATCGTTGTCATCTATTGTATTCTGGTCTGCATCTTCGGCTGTATTTATTGTCTGTTCAGCCCGCGTAACCCTAAGCACGTCGCCACCTTCGGCCACCTGTTTGGCAAACTGTCGCCGGTCTTCGGCCTGAAAGTCGAGCTGCGCAAGCCAGCCGACGCGGAAAGCTACGGCAACGCTATCTATATCGCTAACCACCAGAATAACTATGATATGGTGACGGCATCAAATATCGTGCAGCCGCCGACCGTGACCGTAGGTAAAAAGAGCCTGGCGTGGATCCCCTTTTTCGGCCAGCTCTACTGGCTGACGGGGAACCTGCTGATCGATCGCAATAACCGGGCAAAGGCGCATGGCACTATTGCCGAAGTCGTGAACGCATTTAAAAAGCGCAATATCTCTTTTTGGATGTTTCCGGAAGGGACCCGCAGCCGCGGCCGCGGTTTGCTGCCTTTTAAAACCGGCGCTTTTCATGCTGCTGTCGCGGCTGGCGTGCCCATTATTCCGGTGTGCGTGTCTAATACATCGAATAAAATTAATCTCAATCGCCTGAATAACGGTCTGGTGATTGTAGAAATGCTGCCGCCGGTAGATACCAGCCAGTATGGAAAAGAGGGCGTTCGCGCGCTGGCCACGCACTGCCGCGAGCTGATGTCCGCGAAAATCGCTGAGCTGGATAAAGAAGTTGCCGAACGCGAAGCGGCCGCAAAGAAATAACACAGGAAACGCCGCAAACAGCGCGCGGATTGCTGGCGGGAAACGAATTCCCTTATTAATTAGTCAGTATTTCATGGAGTTAATATGTCACTCAGTCGGCGTCAGTTCATTAAGGCTTCAGGCGTAGCGCTGTGCGCGGGCGCCGCGCCGCTGAAGGCACAGGCCGCTGGCCAGCAGCCTGCGCTGCCGATCCCCCCTCTGCTGGAGTCCCGCCGCGGGCAGCCGCTATTCTTGACGCTACAGCGCGCGCACTGGTCGTTTACGCCCGGTACCCGCGCCTCGGTGTGGGGGATTAACGGTCGCTATATGGGGCCAACCATTCGCGTCTGGAACGGCGACGATGTCAAGCTGATCTACAGCAACCGCCTGACGGAAAACGTGGCGATGACCATCCGTGGTCTGCAGGTCCCCGGTCCGCTGATCGGCGGCGCCGCGCGCATGATGTCCGCTAACGCCGACTGGGCGCCGGTACTGCCAATCCGCCAAAGCGCGGCGACCCTGTGGTATCAGGCCAACACCCCAAACCATATGGCAAAACAGGTCTATAACGGCCTGGCCGGCATGTGGCTGGTGGAAGATGATGTCAGTAAGAATCTGCCGATCCCCAATCACTACGGCGTGGATGATTTCCCGGTGATTATTCAGGACAAGCGTCTGGATAACTTCGGTACGCCTGAATACAGCGAGCCCGGTAGCGGTGGTTTCGTGGGCGATACGCTGCTGGTGAACGGCGTACAGGGGCCTTTCGTTGAGGTGTCGCGCGGCTGGGTGCGCCTGCGCCTGCTGAATGCGTCCAACTCCCGTCGCTATCAGCTGCAGATGAGCGATGGCCGATTGCTGCACGTGATTTCCGGTGACCAGGGGCTCCTGCCCGCGCCGGTTTCGCTGAAGCAGCTGTCGCTGGCGCCGGGCGAGCGTCGAGAAATTCTGGTCGATATGACCAACGGCGATGAAGTGTCGATCACCTGCGGGGAAGCGGCAAGCATCGTCGATCGTATTCGCGGCTTCTTCGAGCCGTCGAGCATTCTGATCTCCACGCTGATTCTGACATTGCGCCCGACGGGCCTGCTGCCGCTGGTGACCGATAGTCTGCCCGTGCGTTTGCTGCCGACGGAAATTCTGGCCGGCGCGGCGATTCGCAGCCGTGAGATCACCCTTGGCGACGATCCGGGGATCAACGGTCAGCTGTGGGATCCGCAGCGTATCGATATTACGGCGCAGCAGGGCACCTGGGAGCGCTGGATTGTGCGCGCCGACCGGCCGCAGTCGTTCCATATTGAAGGCGTCATGTTCCAGGTGCGTAACGTCAACGGCTCCGCGCCGTTCCCGGAAGATCGCGGCTGGAAGGATACCGTCTGGATCGACGGCCAAGTTGAACTGTTGGTCTATTACAATCAGCCCTCCTGGCCGCACTTCCCGTTCCAGTATTTAAGCCAGACGCTGGAGCTTGCCGACCGGGGTTCCATTGGCCAGATTCTGGTGAATCCGGCGCCGTAATTTATTCTGTCCCGGTTCCATGCGGCCGGGATTGGAAAAACCTCCTTCATTTCTTCCATCGTTCCGGCTTATAATCGCCGCCCTTTTTGATTATTTTTTTATCATTTCCCCGGAAGCAATATGAGCGCAATATCCCTGATCCAACCGGATCGTGACCTTTTCTCCTGGCCGCAGTACTGGGCCGCCTGCTTTGGCCCCGCGCCGTTCTTGCCGATGTCGCGAGAAGAGATGGATCAACTTGGCTGGGATAGCTGCGACATCATTCTGGTTACCGGCGATGCCTATGTCGATCACCCGAGCTTCGGCATGGCGATTTGCGGACGCATGCTGGAAGCGCAGGGGTTTCGCGTGGGGATTATTTCCCAGCCGGACTGGAATAATAAAAACGATTTTATGCGCCTGGGTAAACCGAATCTGTTCTTCGGCGTCACCGCCGGCAACATGGATTCGATGATCAACCGCTACACCGCCGACCGCAAGCTGCGTCATGACGATGCCTATACGGCGGGTAACGTTGCCGGTAAACGCCCGGATCGCGCCACGCTGGTCTATACCCAGCGCTGTAAAGAAGCCTGGAAAGATGTCCCGGTGATCCTCGGCGGTATCGAAGCCAGCCTGCGCCGTACCGCGCACTACGACTACTGGTCTGATACCGTGCGTCGCTCGGTTCTGGTGGACTCCAAAGCCGATATGCTGATGTTCGGCAACGGCGAGCGTCCGCTGGTGGAAGTGGCGCACCGTCTGGCCGCCGGCGAGCCCATCGGGCAAATTCGTGACGTACGCAACACCGCCATCATGGTGAAAGAGGCGCTGCCGGGCTGGAGCGGAGTGGATTCCACGCGTCTGGATACGCCGGGGAAAATCGACCCGATTCCGCATCCGTACGGTGAAGATTTGCCGTGCGCGGATAACAAAACCGTCGCACCGCCAAAACAGGAAGCGAAGCGCGTTACCGTGCAGCCCCCGCGTCCGAAGCCGTGGGAGAAGACCTACGTCCTGCTGCCTTCCTTTGAGAAGGTGAAAGGCGACAAGGTTCTCTACGCGCACGCGTCGCGTATTCTGCACCATGAAACCAACCCCGGCTGCGCCCGCGCGCTGATGCAGAAGCACGGCGAGCGCTATATCTGGGTTAACCCGCCCGCAATCCCGCTCTCCACCGAAGAGATGGATAGCGTGTTTGCCCTGCCGTATAAGCGCGTTCCGCATCCCTCATACGGCGATGCCCGCATTCCGGCCTACGAGATGATCCGCTTCTCGATTAACATTATGCGCGGCTGTTTTGGCGGCTGTTCCTTCTGCTCAATTACCGAGCATGAGGGGCGTATCATTCAGAGCCGTTCCGAAGATTCGATCATCAATGAAATCGAAGCGATTCGCGACACGGTTCCCGGTTTTACCGGCATTATTTCCGATCTTGGCGGCCCAACGGCCAACATGTATATGCTGCGCTGCAAGTCGCCGCGCGCCGAGCAGACCTGCCGCCGCCTGTCATGCGTTTATCCGGATATCTGCCCGCATATGGACACTAACCATGAGCCGACGATTAATCTCTATCGCCGCGCCCGTGACCTGAAAGGCATCAAAAAGATCCTCATCGCTTCCGGCGTACGTTACGACATCGCCGTTGAAGACCCGCGCTATATCAAAGAGCTGGCTACCCACCACGTTGGCGGCTATCTGAAGATTGCCCCGGAGCATACGGAAGAGGGACCGCTGTCGAAAATGATGAAGCCGGGTATGGGCAGCTACGATCGTTTTAAAGAGCTGTTTGATACCTATTCGAAGCAGGCCGGTAAAGAGCAGTATCTGATCCCATACTTTATTTCCGCCCACCCCGGCACGCGGGATGAAGATATGGTGAATCTGGCGCTGTGGCTTAAACAGCATCGTTTCCGCCTGGATCAGGTGCAGAACTTCTATCCGTCGCCGCTGGCGAACTCGACCACCATGTATTACACCGGCAAGAACCCGCTGGGTAAGATTGGCTATAAGAGTGAGGATGTGGTGGTGCCGAAGGGTGACAAACAGCGCCGCCTGCACAAGGCACTGCTGCGCTATCACGATCCGGCCAACTGGCCGCTGATCCGCCAGGCGCTGGAAACCATGGGTAAAAAGCACCTGATCGGCAGCCGTCGCGATTGCCTGGTACCGGCGCCGACGATCGACGAAATGCGCGAAGCGCGTCGCCAGAACCGCCACACCCGTCCGGCGCTGACCAAGCATACGCCGATTGTGCACCAGCGCTCGAACGGCGGGGCGACGGCGAAGAAGCCCGTAAAACGCGGTAAGGTCGCCGGTCGTTAATTCGGCTGCATTGCCCGCTGGCGCTTCGCTGACCGGGCCTGATAATTCCGGGCCCGGGCAGCCGCTTGCCAAACGGCAAAGCAAATTCTATGGCTAGGCTTCTCTGATTCTGGCCGCCAGCGCCGCCAGCTTTTCATCATCCGCCCGCTCATGATCGTGGGAGGAGAGATAGCCTTCATATTGCGCAAAAAACTTAGTCTGACGCGACTCGATAGGCCGCCATTGGGTCATATCCCCGGTGCCGTGCATCGGGCTGAGTTTGCTGTGGACATGATCAACGCCATAGCCTTCAAAAAACATCCCCGTGCGGCCCACGTCATCAAAGGCTTTATCCAGAAGCTTCGCCACCTTCTGCGTCGCCAGCACCAGATCGGCCAATGCCTGCGGCGGCATATCAAACGCATAGCTGGGGTAGTGCTTCTTCGGGATCACGACCGTAAAACCGTCGGTATTAGGGAAAATAGAGAGAAAGGCGAGGTGGTGTTCATCTTCCCACACCTTATGGCAGGGGGCTTTCCCCTCAACAATTTGGCAGAAAATACAGCTCATCAGCACGCATCCATTTGATTGCAATAAACCCTGAATGTACGTGGTTTTAGCCAGATAGCAAAGCGATGCTCCGCCGGAAGCCGACGGAGCAGGAAAGGTTAACCGCCGAACTGATCCGGGTCTGGCCCCAGGCGTTTGTTCTGGTCCAGTTTAGTGATTTCACTCAATTCATCTTTATCAAGACGGAAGTCCCAGACGTTAAAATTCTCGGCAATGCGCGATGGCGTCACCGATTTCGGGATCACCACCAGGCCGCTGTCGAGATGCCAGCGGATAACGATCTGCGCCGGGGTTTTACCGTATTTATCCGCCAGTTGACGAATAATTTTCTGATCGAATACCCCTTCGCCGCCCTGCGCAAGCGGGCTCCAGGACTCGGTCTGGATCTTATGCGTCGCATTCCAGGCGTGAAGCTGGCGCTGCTGCATCAGCGGGTGAAGTTCAATCTGGTTTATCACCGGAGCGACGCCGGTTTCATCGATGATTTTTTGCAGATGATGAACCTGGAAATTACAGACGCCGATGCTTTTTGCCAGTCCCTGCTGCTGCAGCTCAATTAAGCTTTTCCAGGCGTCGACGTAATGGTTAGTTGCCGGAACCGGCCAGTGAATGAGGTATAAGTCGACGTAGTCGAGCTTCAGTTTTTTAAGGCTTTCCTGCAGCGCTTCTTTGGGCTGTTTTTGATCGTCATTCCACAGTTTCGTGGTGACGAACAGCTCATCGCGGGCGACGCCTGCGCTGCTTAACGCATTGCCGACGCCGGTTTCATTCTGGTACACGGCGGCGGTGTCAAACGAGCGATAACCGACTTCCAGCGCCTTATGAATGGCGGAGACGACTTCCTCGTTGCCTGCTTTCCACACGCCGAGCCCCAGCTGCGGCATCAGGTTGCCGTCGTGTAGTTTTATAACGGTTGGATGTGTCATGCCTTCCTCCTGTTAATGAACTCAGCGGAATAAATTCCGCCGAGGGGTAGCATTAAGTCTGGACGAAATAGCTAAAAACGGTAGTTAAACTCCTCTCCTTTGCGCGAGTTTACGCGTCGGAGAGGGCGTTGATTAGCGCGCAGCCTCGTAAATACGGCGGCTGACGTCCAGCGTAATATCCTGATTTTCACCGAGCTGGGTCATGCCGTGCTCTTCCAGTTTCGCCAGCAGCGCCGGGATGGAGCTGCCATCCAGACCGTAGGCGGAAAGGCGCGTCGGGACGCCCATCTGTTCGAAGAAATCACGCGTTGCGGCGATGGCGGCGTCAATGCGCTCTTCCTCGGAACCTTCGGTGATGTTCCAGACGCGGGCGCCGTACTGCAGCAGCTTGGCGCGTTTAGCATCGCGTTTTTCATTCCACAGGGCCGGCAGAACGATAGCCAGCGTCTGGGCGTGATCGAGACCGTGCATGGCGGTCAGCTCGTGGCCGAGCATATGGGTCGCCCAGTCCTGCGGCACGCCTGCGCCAATCAGGCCGTTCAGCGCCTGGGTGGCCGCCCACATAATATTGGCGCGAACGTCGTAGTTTTCCGGCTCTTTCAGCGCTTTCGGGCCGTCTTCCACCAGGGTCAGCAGAATACCTTCGGCAAAGCGGTCCTGGATTTTGCCGTCGACCGGATAGGTAACGTACTGCTCAACGGTATGGACAAATGCGTCAACGACGCCGTTAGCCACCTGGCGCGGCGGCAGGGTGTAGGTGTAAACCGGATCCAGAATAGCGAACACCGGCTGGACGTGGGTGGACATAAACGCGCGTTTGTCGCCGGTGGTTTTACGCGAGATCACCGCGCCTTTATTGGATTCGGAACCGGTCGCCGGCAGCGTCAGCACGGAGCCCATCGGGATAGCGCTGGCCACTTTGCTGCCGTAGGTTTCGAGGATTTCCCACGGATCGCTATCGGCTGCATAGTGGGCCGCCGCGGCGATGAATTTGGTGCCGTCGAGAACGGAGCCGCCGCCCACCGCCAACAGGAAAGTGATCTTTTCATCACGCGCGATTTTCACCGCGTTCATCAGCGTTTCGTAGGCCGGGTTTGGCTCGATGCCGCCAAATTCCCGAACGTCAATGCCGTTCAGCGCGCTCAGAACCTGATCAAGCACGCCGGTTTTCTTCACGCTACCGCCGCCGTAGGTGACAAGCACGCGTGCATCCGCCGGGATTTGATCGCGCAGATTTTCAATCGCGCCTTTACCGAACAGAATACGGGTTGGGGTATGTAGGTCGAAATTATTCATGGCTGGTGCCCTCAAATAGATAAAACCGCCAACAGAGACAATACCTCTGCCAGATGACGGACATTGTGTTCCCGCGGGCCGTTCCCCTCAATGCACATTCCTGCCGTTGTCTTGCCCATTTCTCCTTGGGGCTGGAGAAATTCGCCGGAAGTGCGCACAATGCGAAGGTATAAAAACGTTCGGAGAAGCACGATAAATGAACCGCGCTGAGATATGCCAGCTATTAACGCATAAGGTTAATCAGCTGAAAGATAAAGAAGAAATGCTTAATGCTCTGCTGCCGGATATTCGCCTGCTGTACGGTACCCAGCCGGGGACGCGCACGCCGGTTATGTATCAGCCGGGGATCGTTTTTCTCTTTTCCGGGCATAAAATTGGCTACATTAACGAGCGTACCTTTCGCTATGACACCAATGAGTATCTGCTGCTGACGGTACCGCTGCCGTTTGAATGCGAAACCTTCGCCACTCCGGAAGTCCCGCTGGCGGGGATTCGGCTGAACGTCGATATTCTTCAGCTGCAAGAACTGCTGATGGATATCGGGGAAGATGAGCAGTTTCAGCCGTCCATGGCGTCGAGCGGGATCAACTCTGCGGTGCTGTCCGAAGAGATATTGTGCGCGGCGGAGCGCCTGCTGGATGTCATGGAGCGCCCGCTGGACGCGCGCATTCTTGGCAAACAGATTATCCGCGAAATTCTCTATCACGTGCTGACCGGGCCGTGCGGGGGGGCGCTGCTGGCGCTGGTCAGTCGTCAGACCCACTTCAGCCTGATTAGCCGCGTATTGAAGCGCATTGAAAGCCAGTACACAGAGAACCTCAGCGTCGATCAGCTGGCGGCGGAAGCGAATATGAGCGTCTCGGCGTTTCACCATAACTTTAAATCGGTCACCAGCACCTCCCCGCTGCAGTACCTGAAAACCTATCGCCTGCATAAAGCGCGCATGCTGATGATCCACGATGGTATGAAGGCCAGCGCGGCGGCGATGCGGGTGGGGTATGAAAGCGCGTCGCAGTTCAGCCGCGAGTTTAAGCGTTATTTCGGCATGACGCCGGGGGAGGATGCGGCGCGTATCAGAACGATTCAGGGGATGTGACGAACGATGTAAGGGCGGCGAATCCGCGCCGCCCCGGTAAACGATCAGGCGTTACAGTATTTCTTTTTAATCACCACGATAACCGTACCGAGCAGCCCGGCGATCAGCAGCGCGATAGGCAGAATCATCAGGCAGGTCATAACCTGATCTTCATGGCGCTTAACGAAGGGAATCATGCTCAGCGCATAGCCCAGACCGGTGACTACGCCAACCCACAGCAGCGCGCTCAGCCAGTTGAAGAACTGGAAGCGGCGGTTTGGCAGCCCGGAAATGCCCGCCATGGTGGGCAGAAGGGTGCGAACAAACGCCAGGAAACGCCCAGCCAGCAGCGCCAGCAGGCCGTGTTTGTCAAACATGCAGGTTGCCCGCTGATGGTACTTATGCGGCAGATGCCCAAGCCAGCGCTTAACCGTAACGGTGTTACCCAGCCAGCGCCCCTGGATATAGCTCAGCCAGCAGCCGAGGCTGGCAGCGGCGGTTAAAATGGCGACCGTAGGTACAAAGTCCATTACGCCTTTGGCGATGAGCGCCCCGGCGAGCAGCAGCAGGCTATCGCCCGGTAAAAATGAGGCGGGCAGCAGACCGTTTTCCAGAAACAGGGTTGCGAACATGACCAGATATACAACGCCCACAACGTGGGGGTTTGCCAACGCGGCAAAATCATGCTGCCACAGCGCGGCGACAATTTCTTGAATGACAACCATGGACTTTCCTAAGTGGTACCGTGTTTTTTGTCTAGTGTACTCCTGAAGAGGCTCGGGCACCTTGATCCCGGGCGCAACTAAAGCGGCCGTTTTTCTAAAAAACGTCCGCTATTGTTGCCACTGACTGTCACTTTACACGATACGCGCGAAGCCCGCCGCTAAATCATCCAGCAGATCGGTAACATTTTCTAACCCGACATGAAGGCGGATCAGCGTGCCGCTGAAATCAACTTCAGCATCAGGACGGATTGCGGCAATGTGTTCCGGCTGGTTGGCTAAAATCAGCGATTCAAAGCCGCCCCAGGAGTAGGCCATGCTGAACAAGCTGAAGTGGTCCAGATAAGCGGAGAGTTCGGCGTCGGTCAGGCGTTTATTGAGCACGAAAGAGAACAGACCGCTGCTGCCGGTGAAGTCGCGCTTCCAGTACTCATGGCCTTTGCTACCGGGCAGGGCGGGATGATTCACGCGCGCCACCTGCGGATGCTGCGCCAGCCATTCGGCAATCTGCAGGCTGCTTTCATGGTGTTGACGCAGGCGGACGGCCAGGGTGCGCAGGCCGCGGCTGGTCATATAGGCGGTATCGGCATCCACCATTTGCCCCATCAGATAGGCGTTTTCGCGCAGCTGCGCCCAGCAGCGCTCATTGGACACGGCGGTACCCACCATCGCGTCGGAATGGCCGATCAGGTATTTGGTGCCGGCCTGAATGGAGATATCGATACCAAACTCCAGCGCTTTAAACAGCACGCCTGCCGCCCAGGTGTTGTCGATCATAATGATGGCTTCTGGAGCGACGCGACGTACCGCCGCGACGATCGCCGGAACATCATGGACTTCCATGGTGATGGAGCCGGGGGATTCGAGGAACACCACGCGGGTGTTCGGCTGCACCAGACGGGCGATATCGCCGCCGATGAGCGGGTCGAACCAGCCGGTGGTGACGCCGAGTTTGGCGAGAATTTTCGTACAGAAATCCTGGGTAGGCTCATAGGCGGTGTTGGTCACCAGAATATGGTCGCCCTGCTCGACGAACGCCAGAATGGTATTCGCGACCGCCGCCGCGCCGCAGGGGAAGAGGGCGCAGCCGGCGCCGCCTTCCAGCTCGCACATTGCTTCCTGCAGGGAGAAATGGGTCAGCGTCCCGCGACGCCCGTAGAACAGCTCGCCTTTGGCGCGGTTGCGCGTCGCGTGCTTTTTCGCTTCGACGGTGTCGAAAACCAGCGATGAGGCGCGCTGAATGACGCTGTTTACCGAGCCCAGGGTGTATTTTTTGCTGCGCCCGGCGTGAACCAGCGCAGTATCAAGATGTTTATCAGCCATGTTCAGATAACCTGTTTTTATACGTCTGGACGTCTAAACTAACATGAATGCCCGTTGATGTACCGGGTCGCGGCGGATACAGGTAAAAATTTTATCAACGGCGGGGTCAGCAACTTTTTTACTGCGTAAGCGCAAGGAAAATAAACGTGATTTGCTGCACAGTGTAAATACTAATGAGAACCACTATCAATTCGATGTCGTTTTGATATTATTGTGCGCAGATTTTGTAATTTACGTCCTGGAGATACAGTGTGGGTAATAATTTGATGCAGGCGGATCTCTCCGTTTGGGGTATGTATCATCATGCCGATATTGTCGTTAAGGTAGTGATGATCGGCCTGATTCTGGCGTCGGTCGTTACATGGGCTATCTTTTTCGGCAAAGGCGCAGAGATCCTGGCCAGCAAGCGCCGCCTCAAGCGCGAACAGCAGCTGGTTGCTGAAGCACGCTCTCTCGACCAGGCCAGCGACATCGCTAACGGTTTCGATGCGAAAAGCCTGACCTCGCGCTTGATCAACGAGGCGCAGAACGAGCTGGAGCTTTCCGCGGGTTCTGAAGATAACGAAGGCATTAAAGAACGTACCGGTTTCCGACTGGAGCGTCGCGTGGCGGCGGTGGGTCGTTACATGGGGCGCGGCAACGGTTATCTGGCGACGATCGGCGCGATTTCCCCGTTCGTTGGTCTGTTTGGTACCGTCTGGGGCATCATGAACAGCTTTATCGGGATTGCCCAGACCCAGACCACTAACCTGGCGGTGGTTGCGCCGGGTATCGCGGAAGCGCTGCTGGCCACGGCAATTGGCCTGTTCGCTGCGATTCCGGCGGTGGTCATCTACAACATTTTTGCCCGCATGATCGCCAGCTATAAAGCGTCCCTTGGCGATGTCGCCGCCCAGGTTCTGCTGCTGCAAAGCCGCGACCTGGACCTGAGCGCCAGCGGCGTTAAGCCGGTACGTACCGCCCAGAAACTACGCGTAGGTTAATGCTTTATGGCGATGCATTTTAACGAAAACCTCGATGATAACGGCGAAATGCACGACATCAACGTGACGCCGTTTATCGACGTCATGCTGGTGCTGTTAATCATCTTTATGGTGGCGGCGCCGCTGGCTACCGTCGACGTGAAGGTGAATCTGCCTGCTTCCTCCAGCCAGCCGCAGCCGCGTCCGGAAAAGCCGATCTATCTGTCGGTGAAGGCGGATAAAACCATGTTCCTCGGCAATGACCCCATTACCGACGAGAGCATGATCGCCTCGCTGGATGCGCTGACCGAAGGCAAGAAAGACACCACCGTCTTCTTCCGCGCGGATAAAACCGTGGACTACGAGACGATGATGAAGGTTATGGATACCCTGCACCAGGCGGGCTATCTGAAGATTGGCCTGGTGGGCGAAGAAACCGTCAAAGCGAAGTAACCTCTCTCCACCCATCTTCTCAGGCTGGCCTTGCGCCAGCCTTTTTTATCTCCTCGAATCGCTCTCTTGTTGGACGCCTGTTGCTATAACGTTGCCCTGTTGCGGTATAATGGCGGCCGTTTATGTTAACTGACAGGATCTTATGGAACGCTTTCTGGAAAATGCTATGTACGCCTCGCGCTGGCTGCTGGCGCCGGTTTATTTTGGCCTTTCGCTCGGTTTGATTGCGCTGACGATCAAATTTTTTCAGGAGATCTTCCACATACTGCCGCATATTTTCAGCGTCAGTGAGTCGGATATGATTCTGACCCTGCTGTCGCTGGTGGATATGACCCTGGTGGGCGGTCTGCTGGTGATGGTGATGTTCTCCGGCTATGAAAATTTTGTTTCCCAGCTGGATATCAACGAGGGCAAGGAGAAGCTCAGCTGGCTGGGCAAAATGGACGCCACTTCGCTGAAAAATAAGGTTGCCGCCTCCATCGTGGCGATCTCTTCCATTCATCTGCTGCGGGTGTTTATGGATGCGAAAAACGTCCCGGACAATAAGCTGATGTGGTACGTCATCATCCACCTGACCTTTGTGCTGTCGGCCTTTGTGATGGGCTACCTCGATCGTCTGACCAAAGTGAAACACTGATCCCTCCTCTTCCGGCGGTGTTGGCCGCTGGGCTTTTTACTCCCCGTTTCTGCTTTTCTCCGCTGGCGTATGTCCGGGCTTCTGCTTTGCTTAAAGGGCGCTTAATAACGGAGGCAGGGTGATGACGCGACTAACGGCCAAAGATTTTCCGCAGCAGCTGCTCGAATACTATGACTACTACGCCCACGGCAAAATCAGCAAACGCGAGTTTCTCCAGCTGGCGGGGAAGTATACCGTCGGCGGGATGACCGCGCTGGCGCTGTTTAACCTGCTGAAGCCCGACTATGCTCTGGCGGAGCAGGTGGCGTTTACCGACCCGGATATCCGTCCGGAGTATATTCATTACCCTTCTCCTGACGGCCACGGCGAAGTGCGGGCTTATCAGGTGACGCCGGTGAAAATAGCCGACAAAGCGCCCGCCGTGGTGGTGGTTCATGAGAATCGCGGCCTGAATCCCTATATTGAAGACGTTGCCCGGCGGGTGGCGAAAGCGGGCTATATCGCGCTGGCGCCGGATGGCCTGAGCTCCGTCGGCGGCTATCCCGGTAATGATGATGAAGGCCGCGCGCTACAGCAGAAAGTCGATCCCGTGAAGCTGATGAATGATTTCTTTGCGGCGGTCGCGTTTATGGCGAAGCATCCGCAGGCGACGGGGAAGGTCGGTATCACCGGGTTCTGCTACGGCGGCGGCGTCAGCAACGCGGCGGCGGTGGCGATCCCTGAGCTGGCCTGCGCGGTGCCGTTTTACGGCCGCCAGCCGCCGCTGAATGAGGTCGATAAAATTAAAGCGCCGCTGCTGCTGCATTATGCCGGACTCGATAGCGGCATTAATGAAGGCTGGCCCGCCTATGAAAAAGCGCTGAAGGCACACAATAAAGTCTACGAGGCCTATATTTATCAGGGTGTTAACCACGGCTTTCATAATGACTCCACGCCGCGCTACGACCGGGCTGCGGCTGACCTGGCCTGGCAACGCACGCTGGCGTGGTTTGAGAAGTATTTGCGCTAAAAACCGGAGGCGGAAGCCTCCGGCGGGCATGGGCGCTACGCCTGGCGTTTATCTTCGGTTTGCGTGTCGAAGTCGCTGGCGTCATGGCGCTCGTGAAGCTGCTCGTTGAGCGGGCCTGAGGTGCGGTTAACCATCCGCCCGCGCTGAACGGCGGGGCGCTTACCCACATCCTGCGCCCAGCGCAGCACGTTTTTATAGCTACCGGCATCCAGGAACTCGGCGGCGTTGTAAACATTCCCCAGCACCACGTTGCCGTACCACGGCCAGATGGCCATGTCGGCGATGGTGTACTCCTCTCCTGCCACAAAACGGCCGCGGGCAAGCTGCTTGTCCAGCACGTCAAGCTGGCGCTTGGCTTCCATCGTAAAGCGGTCGATCGCGTATTCGATTTTCACCGGCGCATAGCTGAAGAAGTGGCCAAAGCCGCCGCCGAGGAACGGAGCCGAGCCCTGCAGCCAGAACAGCCAGTTGAGGGTTTCGGCGCGGCCTGCCGGATCTTTGGGCAGGAAGAAGCCGAACTTTTCCGCCAGATAGAGCAGGATGCTGCCGGATTCAAAAACGCGGGTCGGCGGAGTGGTGGAGTGATCGCGGAGCGCGGGGATTTTTGAGTTCGGATTAACCTCGACAAAGCCGCTGGAGAACTGATCGCCTTCGCCGATGCGAATCAGCCAGGCGTCGTACTCCGCGCCGCTGACGCCTAACGCCAGCAGCTCTTCCAGCATAATGGTCACTTTCTGGCCGTTGGGCGTCCCCAGCGAATAGAGCTGAAGCGGATGCGCGCCCACCGGCAGCTCCCGATCGTGCGTTGCGCCGGAGACGGGACGGTTGATATTGGCGAATGCGCCGCCGTTGTTTTGCTTCCATTCCCACACTTTAGGTGGCTGGTAGTTATTCTCTGACATGCTGATCTGCCTTTTTAGTGAGGTGTTGATGTCGTGTCGCTGGCGTTACCGCGCCGGCGCGGGAGAGTCGTACTAAGCCAGAATCCGCGCGGCCCATACGCTGACGTCGTCGCCGCTGCCGAGATCCGCCTGCACCAGGCCGTTAACCATAAAGGTCGGCGACACGTGGATGCCGTTCTGGCGCGCGTACTTGCTATGCCATTTGATCTCGTTTTGCAGCTCCGGGCGGGCAAACGCCGCGGCCAGCGAGACGTGGCTATAGCGTTCGATACGCTCGATAATCTGCTGCGGCGTGGCGTTCATGTTCGGCCCGCTGCAGTGGTCGGTAAACTCAAACTCTTCGCGGTGGTCGGCGACGGCTTTAAGCACCTTATGCGCCTGCTCGCGGCCGTGCGGCAGGGTGGAGGCTGCGAGAACGCAGCGGACGATGACGCCGGAAAACAGATGCCACGGTTGAGACTGCAGACGAATTTTGATCGTCACGTTATCCGCGCCAACTTCATCCAGCAGGTCATCAAGCTTATTAAATGCCCGCACGGAGAAAGGACAGGTGGGTTCGAGGAACACCTCAAAGGTGCGGGGGCCATGCCCCCAGACCAGCGGTTGGGCGGTCAGATGCGATGGTGTGCTCATTGTCGACTCCTGATTGTTTTTTTATCTCAAATAACGATATCACTTTTGCCCGGGGGCGCAGGCTTATTTTCCTTAAGGGCACGATTAGCGAATCGAATGAGTGGTATCATCATTCCACCTCTGTCTGGTAAGTGCCTGCGGCAGGATAAGAAGAGGGAGTTTTGTTTCGCCAACTGCCCGGGCTGCATTAATTTGAGGTCAGGCTAAATGAGCAAAGGTTCCACAAGCAGTGACGCCCCGTTTGGTACACTATTAGGCTACGCACCGGGCGGCGTGGCGATTTATTCTTCTAATTACAGTAGCTTAAATCCGCAAGATTATCCGGATGACGCCACGTTCCGCAGCTATATCGGTAATGAGTATATGGGGCACAAATGGCAGTGCGTGGAGTTCGCGCGCCGCTTTCTGTTCCTCACCTACGGTTTTGTTTTCACCGATGTCGGCATGGCCTACGAAATCTTCTCCCTGCGTTTTCTCCGCGAGGTGGTCAACGACAATATTCTGCCGCTGCAGGCGTTCGCCAACGGCTCCCGCCGTCCGCCTCTCGCCGGCTCACTGCTGATCTGGCAGAAAGGCGGCGAGTTTAAGCACACGGGCCACGTGGCGGTGATTACGCAACTGATAGGGAATAAGGTCAGGATCGCCGAACAGAACGTCATTCACTCGCCGCTGCCGCAGGGCCAGCAGTGGACCCGCGAGCTGACGCTGGAAGTGAAAAACGGCCTCTACACGATTAAAGACACCTTTGCCGATACCGAAATCCTCGGCTGGATGATCCAAACCGCCGATACCGAGCACAGCCTGCCGCAGCCGGTGCTGCCGGGTGAGGCGATGGCCATCAAAGGCGCGCGGCTGCAGAATAAAGGCCAATACCGCGGCAACTGGCTCAACGAGAAAGATTCGCTGCAAAAAGCCTACGTGGAAGCCAACGGCCACGTCATCAATAAAGACCCTTACCAGTATTTCACCATCACCGAAAGCGCCGAGCAGGAGCTTATCAAAGCCACCAACGAGCTGCATCTGATGTACCTGCACGCCACCGACAAGGTGATGAAGGATGACAGCCTGCTGGCGCTGTTCGATATTCCGAAAATTCTCTGGCCGCGTCTGCGCCTCTCGTGGCAGCGCCGTCGCCATCATATGATTACCGGCCGCATGGATTTCTGTATGGATGAGCGCGGGCTCAAGGTGTATGAGTACAACGCCGATTCCGCGTCCTGCCATACCGAAGGCGGGCTGATCCTCGAGCAGTGGCTGAAGCAGGGCTACTACGGCACCGGTCACAACCCGGCGGAAAATCTGCTGGATGAGCTGGCCGGAGCGTGGAAGCACAGCCGGGCGCGTCCTTTCGTGCACATCATGCAGGATAAGGATCTGGAGGAGAACTACCACGCGCAGTTTATCCAGCGTTCGCTGACTCAGGCCGGCTTCGAGAGCAAAATTCTGTTTGGCCTGGATGAGCTGCGCTGGGATGCCGCCGGGCAGCTGATTGATGCCGACGGGCGTCTGGTCAACTGCGTCTGGAAAACCTGGGCATGGGAGACCGCCATTGAGCAGGTGCGGGAAGTCAGCGCCGATGAGTACGCAGCGGTGCCGATACGTACCGGACACCCGAATAATGAAGTGCGCCTGATAGACGTCCTGCTGCGCCCGGAAGTATTAGTCTTCGAGCCGCTGTGGACGGTCATCCCCGGCAACAAGGCGATTTTGCCGGTGCTGTGGTCGCTGTTCCCCAATCATCGCTATCTTCTGGATACTGATTTTGTGGTCAACGAGCAGCTGGCGGAAAGCGGCTATGCGGTTAAGCCTATCTCGGGCCGCTGCGGCAACAATATCGACCTGATTGGCCCGCAGGACGAAGTGCTGGATAAAACCAGCGGCCAGTTTTTCGACCGCAAAAATATCTACCAGCAGCTGTGGTGCCTGCCAAAAGTGGATGGCAAATACATCCAGGTTTGCACCTTCACCGTCGGCGGTAACTACGGCGGGACCTGCCTGCGCGGAGATGATTCTCTGGTGGTTAAAAAAGAGAGCGATATTGAGCCGTTAATCGTGCTAAAAGACACAGATAGCCGTTAAGTTTGGCCCCGGATTGCGGTTCTCGTCACCTGCGGCATTTGTAGCCCGGGCAAGGCGCATCGCGCCGCCCCCGGGGGAAGGCCGCAGGATGCTGGGGAATATCCCGGAGGCGATGCTGCGCATCTGTCCGGGCTACCGAACATACGAACCCGTAGCCCCAGTGAGCATAGTGCGACCGGGGGAATTATCGGTAAAAAACAGATAAAACATCACAACAACAAGACAGAAAAGGAAAATAGTATGCACGATCGGCGACTCGCCGCCCGCGCGGGTGAACTTAAGCCCTCCGCCGTCCGCGAACTCCTCAAGCACAGTAAGCTGCCCGGCGTTATCTCTCTGGGCGGCGGTATTCCGGCCCCGGAGCTTTTTGATACCGAAGGCCTGAACCTGGCGGTGCAGCAGGTGATGAACGGGCGCTTTAACGATGCGTTCCAGTACGGTTTGACCGAAGGTTATCCGCCGCTGCGTCAGGCCGTTAGCGAACTGTGTCAGGCGCGCGGCGTGGCCTGTTCGGCAAGCCATGTCTATATCACTTCCGGTTCGCAGCAGTCGCTGGATATCGTCGCCCGCACTCTGCTCGATCCGGGTGATGCGATTGTCGTTGAGCGTCCGACCTATCTGGCGGCGCTGCAGGTCTTCCAGCTGGCGCAGGCCAATATTCTCAGCGTGGATACCGACGATGACGGCATGCTGGTGGAACAGCTGGCCGATCTGCTGGAAACCACGCGTGTGAAAGCCGTTTACCTGGTGCCGACGTTTGGCAACCCCGGCGGGAAAACCCTGAGCGAAGCGCGTCGCCGCCGCCTGGTTGAGCTGGCGAAAAAGCACGACTTCGTCATTATCGAAGACGATCCGTACGGTGAAATCAGCTTCACTGATGAAGTACGCCGTCCGCTGTATCAGTATGCGGTTGAGCTGGGCTGTGAAGATCAGGTGGTTTATACCTCCACCTTCTCCAAGATCCTCGCGCCGGGGATGCGTATTGGCTGGATCGTGATGCCGGACTGGCTGGCGCAGCAGACGGTGATCGTTAAACAGGCGGCGGATCTGCACACTAATATGCTCTCGCAGGTCATCACCGCGGAATACCTGAGCATGAACCGCCTGGAAAGCCAGATTGCCCTGATCCGCGAAGATTACCGCAAGAAGTGCGTGGCGCTGGCCGACGCGCTGGAATCGCAGCTTGGCGAGCATCTGGCGTTCAGCCGTCCTAAAGGCGGTATGTTCCTGTGGGCTCGCTTCCGTTATCCGTTCGATACCATGGAATGGATGAAGAAAACGCTGGAAAATGGCGTGGTCTACGTACCAGGAGAAGCGTTCTATAACGATAACCCGGATACCCGCACGCTGCGCCTGTCCTACTCGACGGTGTCGACAGAGGGTCTGATGACCGCCGTCGAGCGCCTGGCGAAGTCGCTGTAATCGCCGTGCTCCGCGCCGTCGGCGGCGCGGGGCTCCCTTCTCGTTTTCTTCTTTAAGCCCCTGTTTTTATGCGAATGCATGACCTGCCCGGCGGGCGAAAATCATCAGTGCGTAATGTGAAAACGGGATTGGCGGGTTTTTTGAATCGCCCGCAGCCGATGGCTACGGGCGAGAGAAACACAGAGGCGGGCGGTTTTGCGGCTTATCGCCGGCCCGGGTCGTTAATCCTGGTCGGTAATGCGATCGTCAAGCCAGATCAGCATCAACGTGGAAAGAAAAGCAACAGCGACGGTACCAATAGCTAACAGCATAAGAAGAGCCTCAGGGGTTTTTATTATTTTTCTGCTTTGACCGATGAGCGATTATTTCTGTCTGTGATGGTGACTTTTGTTCCTGACTGGGATGTTGCGAGTGTGAAAAAATCGTCAGCATCAATATCGAAATTGAGAACGATTTCTTTGTACTTCCCACAATTCATTAACTCTTTTGCTTCTTTCATACTACTGGCTGTAATAGTAGGCATCAGTTTCATCTCGTTTAAAAACTGAGAAGCAAAATAAGAGCTTGTCGATACCAGATCAACTACTTTTTATGGTAAGGACAATCATGCATCAGATTGATGATTGCCGCTGCCAGTAGCGGATTGAAACATAATTTCTGTTTTACCTTTCCTGCCAGCGTTTCGTTTTGCCCATAGCGGCGAAAAATGCGCCGATCCTCGGTGGTGGATTTTTAACCGCTTTGCAATTTCGTGGCTAAGAGCAAGCCGCCCGCGGCGGCCTGCTGTGGATGTTTAAAAGGCGTAGCCCACGCTAAGGCTGCCGCTGTAGCCGTGGCTGTCGCCGCCGCTGGCGACGTCAGCCTGGCCGCCAAGGTTCAGGCTCAGCGCACCGCGCGTGATGCTCAAACTGGCGCCGGCGTTGACCATGTCACGGCTATCGAAGGCCGCGTTCTGTACGACCTCATAGTGATAAACCTGTCCCTGAGTGCGTACCGAAGGGCCGCTGAAACTGTGTTCATAGCCGATATTTATCGCCGGCGTGAAGCGCCAGCCGCCGCCGTTTTGCGAATGAAATGCGATACTCACATTGGCAATACCGCTGGCGTTATTTTCACTGACGCGGTCGACGTTGAGCGCCAGCTCGCTGCCGCTTTCGCGGAAAGCGTCCATCCGCAGGTGGGTCAGGCGGGTCCCGACGGCGTACTCAACGCTGGCAAAATCGAGCGGACTAACGTAGCCGAGGCGCAGCGTGCCGCCAACCAGCTGGCCATGGGTATCGCCGGTGGCCGTACCCAGCCCGCCATTCAGCCGGCGCGTACTGCTATAATCGATCCAGCCTGCGTTAAGATCGGCGGCGGCAAAGAGGCCATGATTTAAATCCTCAAAAGCATAGCGACCGCCGAACCCCAGCAGAGTGGTGTTGGCATCCGCATCGGCGCTGGCGCTGCCCAGCGAGCCCCAGCTATATCCCAGAGTGCCGTAGCCGCTAAGCTGCGCGTTAAACCGCCAGGTATAGCCCAGCAGCGAGCCGGCGGTATGCTCATTACTGCTGGCGGCGCGGGCGGAACCATCGGTGCCAAGATAGCCGCTAAGCCCGGTCAGCCACAGTTTTCCTTCCCCATCCCGCAGCTGACGGCTATCAATATTCGGCGTTAACGCCCTGTCTAATCGCGATCCGCTGCGCAGCAGGTAGCTGGCGGCGTCCGCGTAAATCTGCCCGCCGACCTGAGTCTCCACGCCGCCGAGGGTTCCGGCATCAATGGCCGATTGCAGATAATAGTTATAGTCGGTGTAGCGGCCCGATAGCTCGCTGTTTTGCAGGGCGTTAAGCAGCGCAGCGCCCTGCGCCGCATTCCCCCGCAGTTCGCTTTGTCCCGGCAGCTGGCCGTACTGCACCATTTTGCCGCGCAGGACGTAGAGCGTCTCCTGCGACAGCCCCAGGCCCTGCTTCAGATAGTTATCCACCGATCCGTACTCGCGGCTGATTTCATCCAGCCCGGCCTGAAGATAGCTGGCATCGACGCCCAGCAGCGGCTCGTAAATCGCCGCCATGGCGGGGGGCATCATCGCCAGGGTCGCTTCGACGCGCTGGCGGGTATAGTCGTTGGTGGCGAGGTAGTTTTCCATAATGGTCCCCTCATCGACGCCGGCAATGCTCAGCAGCATCGCGGCGGTCCAGCCGGTGCGGTCCTTGCCCGCAGTACAATGGAACAGCGCCGCGCCGTCGGCGCTGGCCAGATCGTTAAATAGCGTGGTGAACCGGGCGCGCATCCCGGCATCGCTGACGAAGGAGACGTTGGTCTGCTGCATCATCGCTTTGGCTTCAGCGGCGCTACTGAACGTTATTGAGGTGATGTTGCTGCCCGAAGCGGTGTTGCCGATGATATCAATATGGGTATACCTCGCCCCGTCGGGCATCACGTCCGGGCTGCTGGCGATTTCGCTGGCCGTGCGCAAATCATAAACATCGCTGATACCGAGCGTGCTCAGCGTCGCCTGGTCCGCGGAGGATAATGCCAGAGCATTAGAACGATAAAAAACGCCGGTGCGCAGGGTGCCGTCGTGGCTGGTGGTATAAACAGACGTCGTGCCAGCGATATCGCGGAAATTATCCATCGTAGCGAGTACGGGCGTATTTATCGGCGCAGCGTAGAGCACGCCGGAAACGCCGACGGCGACCAGAGAGAGCGAAACGGGAATATAGCGAATCAAAATAAGCCTCGATAATTATTGGTTATAATTTACTGTTTATTAAGGCTTGGAAATATAAGAGGAGATTGTGACGGAATTATTTCCAGAACGATTTTTTTAAAATAAATAGGGTGATAATAACTTCAGGATATCGATTAAATATAACTTTTTCGCGCGCTAAATACTGTTATTCATTCGCCATGTTTATGTTTAACATTCCGCTCGTCGCAGCAGAATGTTATTTTCTATTATTGTCAGCGAGTCATTTTGCGCAGTAATACGCCTTAATCCGGGCGCTGCTTTTCGCTCATCAGCTGGCGACAGCGCTGCTGGTCCTGGCTGATACTTTTCTGCTCTTCCGGCGTTAACTGCTGCCACGTGTCCAGCATCCGTTGGCCCAGAGCGGGCACGTAGTGGGTCTTATGCAGCGCATAATCCGAATTGCCGCCTTCAATCATATTTTCCATATCGCGCAGAAACGCACGGCTATCCTGATGGTCAATAACGCAGAAGACGGAGCGGTAGTACGCGACGTCTTCTTCGGCGTAGCGGGGCGTGAACCACCAGATAAGTAGAGCGATAAGCGCCAAAAGCGGGGCAATAAAAGCGAGTTTCTTCAACATGAGTCATTCAAAAAGGCAAATTGAAGGATCAGTGTAGCCGTTGATGAAACAGGATGTAAGCGCCGTCGCGGGCCGGCAGCCTAATTCCGGCCCGCAGCGGCGCCGGTCAGTAGCCGACCTTATAGATCCGTCCGCTCTGAACGCCTTCTACGCTGCGGCGGTAGGCCTGAGCCACGCTGGCGGCGGGGACGCTGGTAAAACCGGGGAAGAAACCGTCGTAGGCTGCCGCCGATTCCGTTAATACGGTGGGGCTAATCAGGTTAATACGTATTCCGCGCGGCAGTTCGCAGGCGGCGGCGCGAACGAATCCTTCCAGCCCGGCGTTGACGGTGGTGGCATTGACGCCCTGAGCGATGGGCTCATGGGCGACGATCCCGCTAATCAGCGTAATAGAACCGCCGTCGTTCAGATAATGCTGGCCGGTCAGCGCCAGGCGAATCTGCCCCAATAGTTTATCCTGTAGGCCCTGGTTGAAATCGCCGTCGGTCATGGTCGCCAGCGGGCCAAAGAAGAGATTGCCGGTGGCGGAAACAATCGCGTCTACCCGACCGGTTTTCGCAAACAGGTTCTGCACGCTCTGCTGTGAGGTGATATCGACCTGATAGTCGCCCTGAGTGCGGCCGACCAGAATGACTTCATGACGCTGGTTTAATTCTTGCGCAACCGCGCGGCCAACGGTACCGCTGGCGCCAATAATGATGATTTTCATAGCAGGTTCCTCTCTCGGGTGAGAGGCTATTCTTTAATAAAACAAATATCGGATAAACTGGCTAAAAGTTAAATGATTACTAACCAGAGGTTTGTAATATGGATAAGCTACGGGCGATGGAGACCTTTATTGCGGTCGTGGAGTGCGGCAGCTTTACCGACGCCGCGGCGCGGCTCGAGATGTCGGCAGTGATGGTCGGGAAATATATCGCGCTGATCGAGCGGCAGCTTAATACCCGTCTTCTTGAGCGCAATACCCGCCGCCAGAGCCTGACCGACGCCGGGCGGGTCTATTTTGACGAGGTGAAACGCGTCCTGGAGCAGGTCTCCATCGCCGAAAGTTCAGTGGAGAGACTACGGGTCGCGCCCGCGGGCACGCTGCGGATAAGCGCGCCGACGTCGTTTGGCGCCTGCGTGATTGCCCCGCTGACCGCCACGTTTCTGCAGGCCTGGCCCGACGTGCGCGTGGAGCTGGATCTGACCAACCGGATGGTCGATCTGGTGGATGAGGGCATCGATCTGGCGATCCGCATCGGCGAGATCCGCAATAACGATCTGGTGGCAAAGTATCTCGCGTCCTACCGGATGACGATCTGCGCCGCGCCCGGGTATTTAGCCCGCCACGGTACGCCGACAACGCCTGCGGACCTGGCCGATCATCTCTGTTTGTCGCATACGGTGTGGACCGCGCGCAATGAGTGGAAGCTGCCGGGCGCGGAGGAGGGCGTACGCTGGAAGCGCGACGCTGTTCTGCGCTGTAATGATGGCTATGCGCTGCGAACGGCGGCGATCGCCGGCGCCGGGCTGCTGCTGCAGCCGGAAGTGCTGCTGGCGGATGCGCTCGAGTGCGGCAAACTGGTGCGCGTGCTCGAGGCGTATACCCCGCAGCCGAGGCCGATTCACCTGCTCTGGCGGCAGGATCTGCGGCCGCTGCCGAAGCTGACGCGCTTTGTTGAGCATCTTCTGCAGGGGCAGGGCCAGAACGGGCAGACTGCTTAATTCTCTGCCGGGCGGCGGGCCTGATGTGATGGGGGATCTTGTCGCCCGGCAAGGCGTTAGCCGCCGCCGGGCAATCTGCTTAGTCGCGCAGCGCGTGACGCCAGTCGGCGATCAGATCCTGCGGATCCTCAATGCCAACCGACAGCCGAATCAGCTGCGGAGTAATGCCGTTGGCTAAACGCTGCTCCAGCGGGATCGACGCGTGAGTCATGCTAAACGGCTGGCTCACCAGGCTTTCCACGCCGCCGAGGCTCTCCGCGAGGGTAAACAGCTTCAGCTTACGAATAATCCGCTCGGCGTAGCCATCGTCGCCTTTGACCACCACGGAGATCATTCCGCCGGGAAGCGCCATCTGCCTGCGCGCCAGCTGATGATGCGGATGCGAGGCCAGCCACGGGAACCAGACCCTTTCGACCTGCGGCTGCTGCTCCAGCCACTCGGCAAGCAGCAGCGCATTGCTGCTGTGGCGCTCCATACGCAGCGCCAGGGTACGAATACCGCGCAGCGTCAGGAAACTGCTGAACGGATCGAGCACGCCGCCAACCGCGTTTTGTAGATAGCCCAGCTTTTCCGCCAGCGCGGTGTTGTCGCCGACCACCGCCAGTCCGGCGACGACATCGGAGTGGCCGTTAAGGTACTTGGTCGCCGAATGCACCACGATATCAAAGCCCAGCTCAAGCGGACGATGGATGGCCGGCGAGGCGAAGGTGTTGTCGGTAACGCTGATAATATTGTGCCGCCGCGCAATGGCGGCGATGGCGCTGAGATCGGCCAGCTTAAGCAGCGGGTTGGTCGGCGTTTCAACCCAGATCATGCGCGTGTCGGGTTGAATAGCCGCTTCGATGGCCGCCAGATCGTCGGGCTTCACCCAGCTCACCCGCAGGCCGGCGCTGCGGCGGCGAACGTTTTCAATCAGCCGGTATGTGCCGCCGTAGACATCGTCGACGGCGACCAGGTGGCTGTCTTTATCCAGCAGCTCCAGCACGGTTGAGATGGCCGCAAGGCCGGAAGCAAAGGCGTAGCCGCGCGTGCCGCTTTCCAGGTCGGCAATCGCCGTCTCCAGCGCGTGACGGGTCGGGTTGCCGCTGCGCGAATATTCGTACCCGGTATGCTGGCCCGGCGCGGGCTGAGCAAAGGTGGAGGTGGCATAAATAGGCGGCATCACCGCGCCGTGTTCATCGGTAAATGTGCCGCTATGTACGCTCAGGGTATGCAAATTTGTCATTGAGAAGTCCTTACTGTTCGAGTCGGTTACGCCAGGTGGTCAGCACATCGCTGCGGGTAATGAGGCCAAGAAAACGATCGTTGTCGGCGATAACGGCCACCAGGCCGCGATCGAAAATGGCCTTCAGCGCGCTTTCCGGCGCGTGCTTATCCAGGGTCTCCACGTTACGGGTCATCGCTTCCCTGACCGGCAGAGAAAAGCGCTGACTGTCGCCCTGGACGTGGCTAATCAGATCCCATTCGTCGACGATGCCGACGACGCGGCCGTTTTCCAGCACCGGCAGCTGCGAGATGTCGTAGAGGCGCATACGCGCGAGGATGGCCGCCAGGGTATCGTCCGGCGCGGCGGTAACGGTTGCCCCTTCGTCGTGGCGCAGGGCGATGAAATCGCTGAGGTCGCCGCGCGAAGGGCGGCTTAAAAAGCCCTGCTGGCGCATCCAGTCATCGTTAAACATCTTTGATAAATATTTATTGCCGCTGTCGCAGGCGAAGGTCACCACGCGTTTAGGGGATGTCTGCGCCCGGCAGTAGCGCAGGGCGGCGGTGAGCAGCGTTCCGGTAGAGGAGCCTGCCAGAATGCCTTCAACCTGCAGCAGCTGGCGGGCGGTGGCGAAAGCTTCGCTATCGGTGACGCGGTATGCGCTGCGGACGCCTTCAAGATGGGCCAGCGGCGGAATAAAGTCTTCGCCGATCCCTTCCACCAGCCAGGAGCCGGTTTCGCCGTAGCGCCCGGTTTCGACCTGGTCCGCCAGAATGGAGCCCGCCGGATCGGCGAGGATAAATTCCGTTTCAGGGGAGTGCTCAGCAAACCAGGCCTGAAGCCCGCCGAGCGTTCCCCCGGAGCCGACGCCGACGACGATCGCGTCGATATCGCCATCCAGCTGCTGGAAGATTTCCGGGGCAGTGGTGGTGGCATGCGCCAGCGGGTTAGCCTCGTTATTAAACTGGTCGATATAAAAGGCGCCTGGCGTTTCGTCGGCAAGGCGCCGGGCGTAGTCCTGATAGTAGGCGGGATGGCCTTTGTTAACGTCCGATCGGGTAAGCTGCACCTGCGCTCCCAGCGCGCGCAGATGGAAAATCTTCTCGCGGCTCATTTTGTCCGGCACCACCAGAATCAGGCGATAATTTTTCTGCGCGGCGATCAGCGCCAGACCGAGGCCGGTATTGCCGGCGGTGGCTTCGATAATCGTGCCGCCGGGTTTTAATTTTCCTTCGCGCTCTGCCTGCGTAATCATGGATAGCGCGACGCGGTCTTTTATCGAGCCGCCGGGATTTTGATTTTCCAGTTTTAGAAACAGGCTGCAGGGGCCGGTATCAAGCTTATGGAGCTGCAGCAGGGGAGTATGACCAATCAGGTCGCTTACGGAATGAAAAACTGACATAACATTTTACCCATTCGTATCGAGATGATTTGAATGGTAGGGCTGCAAAATTGGCATTTTAAAGAACTTTTGTCTGCCGCTAAGAGCAAAAAGGAATATAAGATGCTTTTTAGCCGTCCGGAGGGAAAGGTTGTTAGCCGCCTGGGCGTGTCGATTTCCAGAAAATAGCGCTTTTGCCCGGTTTTTCACCGAATTATCCGTTTTTACGCGCTGCTTTATCTCTATTTCAGAAATGGATTGCCGAAAATAATCGATGGATCTCAGAGGCTATTTTAGGTGTTGGTGAAACTATCAACGCCGCGTATACCGGCGCGGTAGCCAACGACAGAAATTCAGATGAAGGAAATTAAAGCTAATAAAGTCGGCCTGCTCGCTTCAATAAATCGTCTATATCAGGAACCTCTTTCCGGAAATATCCTGACCTGGATGTCATTCAGCCGGGAAATTGTCTGGTACGATCCAGTTAACAGAACAGGAACATAATTTATACCTGAAGGACATATACATGTAATGATTCAGTCGTAACCAGTTACAAGGAAGCTACTATGAATAAAAACGACATGAGTCCTTTACCCACCAATACCCATGAGTGGTTTTTTAATCGTAACAGCATCATCATTTTGCTCGATATTGTTCTGTTTGTCGTTCTCTACAACACGCTACCCTATGAGCCCAAGGTGGTCATGGGGCTGAGTATGCTCGCTTTTATCGCCGTATTATGGTTAACGGAAGCGTTGCACGTGACCGTTACGGCAATAATGGTTCCCGTTATGGCCGTGCTGCTGGGGGTATTTAATACCCAGGCGGCGCTAAACAGTTTCGCTAACTCTACGATATTCCTTTTCCTCGGCGGCTTTGCTCTGGCGGCGGCGATGCATGTGCAGGGGCTGGATAAAGTCATTGCCGATAAGGTATTAGCGATGGCGAGGGGCAAAATGCGCCTCGCGGTCTTTATGCTATTTGGCGTGACGGCGCTGCTGTCAATGTGGATCAGTAATACGGCGACGGCCGCAATGATGATGCCGCTGGTATTGGGGATCCTGAGTAAAGTCGATGGCAAAAACCGCCATTCGACCTATGTGTTTGTGCTCCTCGGTATTGCCTATAGCGCCAGCATTGGCGGAATGGCGACCATCGTCGGCAGTCCACCGAATGCGATTGCCGCCGCCGAGGTGGGGCTCTCCTTCTTTGACTGGATGAAGTTCGGTTTCCCGGCAATGATCGTCTTACTGCCTGTCGCTATTGCGATTCTTTACCTCGTGTTCAGGCCGGAACTTAAGGGGACCTTCGAAACGAATAGTGAACAGGTCGATTGGGATAAAGGCAAAATAGTCACCCTGGCTATTTTTGGCCTTACCGTATTCTTCTGGATTTTCAGCGGACCTATTAACGATCTGCTGGGCGGTTTTAAATCCTTCGATACCATCGTGGCTTTAGGCGCCATTATATTAGTCAATTTCGCCCGGGTGGTTCACTGGAAGGATATAGAAAAAACGGCTGACTGGGGCGTGCTGTTATTATTCGGCGGTGGTATCTGTTTAAGTAATGTGTTGAAAGAGACGGGCACCAGTCTGTTCCTGGCAAACCAGATTAGCGGGATGGTGGCTCATATGGGGATATTTATTATTATCCTGGTGATTGCAACATTCGTGGTGTTTCTGACCGAGTTTGCCAGTAATACGGCCAGCGCCGCTTTGCTCATTCCCGTATTTGCCTCAGTGGCCGAAGCGTTCGGCATGTCGCCTGTGATTCTGTCGGTATTGATTGCCATTGCTGCTTCATGCGCTTTTATGCTGCCCGTGGCGACGCCGCCAAACGCTATCGTTTTCGCCACCGGCCATATCAAGCAGCAGGAGATGATGCGCGCCGGCCTGTTTTTGAATGTCGCTTGTATCGTCGTTTTGACCGGATTTAGCATGTTGTTTTGGGTATAACTTAAACGCAGCGCGGCGGTTATTGCTGGCCGCCGTGTCGGGGTGACTCTCTTTGAGCGACAGGCGGGGCGCGCTCTTGCCATCGGCGACATCGCCAGTATAAAGCGATGCCGGGCGTTAACGATTAAGCCAATGTTCTAGGGCAGCGTAAAGGTGACCGTTGCCCTGGCGCTCCAGGCGCCTGAGGCGTTCGAGCTTTGCGCTTTCCACTGCGCCGTCAACGACTGTGGCGTCTGCACGGGGTGGGTATAGGTGGCGCCCGAACAGACGTTGGCGTTGGTATTGTCGCGCATTATTCGAAAATCGATTTGCCCTGTTGTCGCGCATGTCCATGATTCAAGAACGTTAAAGTTCTGGGATGCGCCAAAATTGCGGGTTATATTGCCCTGCCCGGTTACGGTAAGCGGTTGTTCCATATAGGTTGTGCGCCAGGCGGAGATAGTCCCGGTGTTGAATACCGTGCTGGGGAGAATTTCCATCGCGGCAATGTTGCGAATATTAACGGTAATAGTATTGGTTATAGGAAGCGCCGGCGAGTAACTAATCGTCGGGGCATAGGCGGGTTTGTTGACCGTGGTTACCATCTCAAAAGCCTGGGCGACGACTCCCGCTGTGCTCAGAGTTAAGCTCGCACCTTGTGGTACGGAACAGTTAAAATAAACATAGGGTGGTGTTTTGGCGGTAAGCGTCGCCTTCAAGTCGGCGTCATAGGGAGAAGACGATATTTGATATGGTACGACCGTCTGGCGCGGATAGGTAATAGAAGTGGTATTCACGCTTGATATTGCTGACTTGCTCAATGTGGATGGTTGTTGATTAATTCCTAAATTAAAGTTCACATTGACGAATTCTCCGAAATTGGTTAATGAACTGATATTAACCAGATTACTATAAAATGATTTACAAGAGGCGCTTTTACCCATGTAGATCATGTAAGGCTCCATAAAGGAGAAGCATCCGCTTATGGTAAGCGACGTACCGCTGGCGGCTGCCGAGCATACCCCAGTTGCGTTAATTTTTGTTGCGGCGGTTGTGGCAATAGCGGCACTGCTCATTGTATGGGTATGCGGCCCCCAGTAAAACGGTCCTCCACGTTGAGCATAATTATTGCCGGTCCAGTAAACCCTTTCACCATTCGCGATTACCGACGCGCTGGCCGTAACGGTCTTTGGCGTTAGCGTGACGGTTATCGGATCCGTAGTATAAGCGCCGGTTACCGGATCAAACGATCCGCTATTGGCCTCAGGGGTGACCATCAGCGTCGCTGCGATGGCAACGAACATAAAAACAAACCACTTCATTCTGTTCTTCCTCGTAAGGACGGCTATTTACTTCGCCCAAGGGCGCAGAATTATTGACAGACGCTCGTCGCGTTCCAGAGACCGGACGCGCCAGCAGATTTATGGGCTATATAATCCGCCCGGCAGGCGGTTTCCTGCCCCTGGCCATTCCCCCATTTCACCTGCAGCGTCCCTTTTTGCGGTAAACCGCTCAGCAGCACTTCTCCGCCATCACCGATAATTGACGCGTTTTCTTCACTTTTAAGCAGTGACGCCATTGCGCCAAAGGGGACCGGTTTGCCGCCGGGCAGCGTTAATGTCATCAGGACACGGTGGCCAATGGCGGTTTTATACTCTGCCCTGACGATAGCCCCGCGGGTGGGAACAACTTTATTGGTCATATAGGTGATATCGGTATCGTCCCGCAGGGTCTTGCTATTCAGGCTAATATCATTGCGGCGATAGGGTGTCAGATAAGGAACAACCGCATAGCCCCGGCTATCCGTAGATATACCGGCGTAGTTATTGATGCCAATGCCTTCAGCGCCAGGAGCTTTAACTAACCCAATGGTTTCACCCAGCGATTGGGACAGCGTGATACCATTCTCATGAATCACTACCCCACCGGCTATGCCATACCCCAGCTGTTGACTGTCGCGACTGCGGCTGTAGGAACCATTTAACGTTCCGTAGCTTGCCTTCCAGCTGACGTTGCCCCCGACGACTTGTTGTTCGCTGCGCCCGGCGTGCGTCGCGTTTACCCCCCAGTCAAGACTGGCATCCTCAAAGGATGAACCATTCAGTCGCAGGTTGTGGCTGGTCCCGTTTCCACTCGCATGGGTTGTCCCGTATGAGGCGTATGTCCGGTTGAGGAATTTATCCAGCGGCACATTGATTTCAAAGGAGACCACATTATCCTGTTCGGCATGGCCATACAGTCCGGTATTCCGGTTCCAGGAGTAGTTCAGACTGATACCAATCGCGTTGAAATTTTTGTAATACCCCAGGTTCGCCGACAGGCTGTTACGTTCTTTCTGCCAGTAATCCTCGCTGATTAAGGATGCATTCAAGGCTCCAAAGTTATCGCCAAGATCCTGATTCAGTGACAGCTCAGCCCGGTTACGCCGGCGATCGGTGATATAAGAAGGAATGTTATTATCGCTGCGGTAGGTCCCCAGCGTTTCTTCCAGCGAGCGAAATCCGGAGGTGGAGTAGCGATAGCCGGCGATGGTAAAGTTCGTTCCCGTCTGCAGGAAATTTTTGCTATAGCGCACCCGGAGCGACTGGCCCTGTTGCCTGCCGGTATCGGTCGACATGGATCGGGAATGGATGGCGTCGGCGGAAAAGGCGCCCCAGCTACCGATATTCTTACCCACACCCAACGCATATGACTGATATTTATTGCCTGCGTTTTGCACGCCGCCGTAGAGCGTAAAGCCCCACGGAAGGCCGTAAATTCCGGTCCCCTGAACAAACAGGTTTTTTTCCGTGCGAGAATCGTAGGAGCGGAATTGACCGCCCGTTACGCTATAGCGAAACTTACCTTCACGCTGTAGAACAGGCAAAGATGCGTAGGGAATGCGCAAGTGCTGCTCGCTGCCGTCGGCTTCTTTGATGGTCACGTCAAGATCGCCTGCTCCCCCGGTGGAGGCCAGATCGGAGATCTCAAACGCCCCCGGCGCCACTTTGGTCTCATAGACCACGTAGCCGTTCTGACGGATGGTGACCAGGGCGTTGCTGCGGGCAACCCCTCGAATCACAGGCGCGTAGTTACGTACGCTGGAAGGCAGCATGTCGTCGTCCGAGGCCATCTGAAAACCACGAAACGGCACGCTATCGAAGACATCAGCCGGTGCTGAACTGTCGCCTAACGTCAGTTGGCTGCGCAAAGAGATAATATTCCGCTGAAGATAGCTATAGACGTTGTCCCATTTACTTCCACTCTGATTACTATGCTCAAAGGTGGTGTAGTTGCGCAGACGCCAGGGACCGATATTGAGACCGGGACGCAGGTTCAAATACGTGCTCTCATAAGTCTCTGCACCCTTAAATCGGCTCTGATAGCTATTCATGTTGTAATTGAGGAGGAGGGCTGGAATACCTTCATCCCAACGTTCAACGGGCACTTCATCCAGGCTGCGCGTATTCATTGCCGCATGAGGGATACTCAGATTCAGCTTTTGGCGGTTAAACTGAAAGTCGGCAAATGCATCCGGTATACCTGCAAGATTGGCGCATTCGCTATCATTGACGGCAAGTTCTGGAAATGAGGCGGTATCAATTCCCCATTGGCTAAGTTCTGCCAGGGTGACGCAGGGAGCCAGCTTTCCATCCTTGTTCTTTGAAAACATCACATCGCGGGCATCTGCGGTCACCATTTCGTTATTGACGTAGATATCTACACGGTAGTTTCCTGCTGGCTGCCCATTGACGACTTCAAATACCGAGAGGTCTGTCGTCGGCGCGCCATCCCCTTCGCGAACCTCAAGCAAAGCAGGGTTAAAAAACTCATCTGCAAACGATATGGCTGGAGCATTGAATAGCGCAGACATAATCAAGAGGCATGTGTATTTCATATTGAAATTGAACTGGCGCAAAATCCCATACCTATTAATCAGATGTGATCAGTAAAAATTAATATTTTGAGTGGAACTCTTTGCCACTCGTACCGTAATCATTAATTATTTTCCAGCTAACGGTGTTACCGACTGCTCCTGCGGGAATAGTAAATAGTCGTTCTGTTGCTGGTGCCACATAGGTCTGTTCTGGTAAGGTGGGTTTAAATATCTTTCCTCCCACCGTAATGACGCTGAAGTTCATATAAAACGGCGTTGGGTTAGCCACCTGGATCTGGTTACCGACTTTTTTCCAGATAAGTTTATCCCCGCTTTCTTCAGGTAAACCTTTCACAGCTGAAGGACGATAAATAAATTTCAGCCTTTTTTTGATCGCCAGCTGCAATGTATTAGCCTGTACCTCATTTTTTTTAACTGAAGGGATAGTCTTAATGTTTAGCCAGAATAATGACTCGCGGTCTTGCGCAAGGTTTGCACCTGTAAAGACCGCGCGCAAAGTATTGTCCTGGCCTGGCTCAAGACGAAATAATGGTGGGGTAATCATAAACGGGGCCTTAGCTTTGCTATTCTCCCCTTCGTCCACCCATGACTGAATAAGAACGGGAATGCCCTTGTTCGTATTGCTTACAGTAATCGATGCTTCTTTTTCATCGCCATGAAAAACCAGGCGAGTCCCGCCGACCGAAACCGCCGCATGACTATTTATTGAAAAAGTCAAACATGACGTCATTAAAGATAAAACAAGTAACGCTTTCATTAATACTCCGGTAGCGGAGGCGTTACCACCTCCGCTGTATGTCAAAAATTACATATACGAGATGTTTACCTGGGCTACGGCGTTAGCAACGCCTGCGGTGACAGAAGCCGCAGTACTGATGTAATTAGCCGTAAAGCGGAGCTGTTGGGTCGCGGCGCTAGTCAGCGCAATACCTGAATCGGTAGAGTTAATATCGATATTGGTGCCGTCAGCCTTTTTGATATTAATAGATACGCCGGTTGCGCCGCCGCCGGTCAGCGCCAGGTCGCCTGCCGCATCCGCTGCCCCTGAAAAGGTCACCAGTGCAGCTGTTGGGCCGCCTGAAACCGGGCAACCCGTTAAGTTGATGGCGAAAGGAACAGGAAGGGTCGTTGTTCCTACCGTCGGAAATTGAGCAACACCGTAGGTGCCTAGCGGAACGTTCACCGTACTGTCTGAAGTGTCTACACTGCAGGCTTCCTGAAGAATGGTTCCGCTGAAGTTAACGGTGGCATCTGCAGCCAGTGCCTGAGATGCAGACACAGATAACAGACCAAATGCAAACGCAACTGCTGATAATTTTTTCATACATCATTATCCTTAATATAAGCTACCGAAGTCATTCGGAGCATATTGCTATAAAGTTTCACAGAGCCATATCACATGAATGGCCTTGGGTAACAACATAACGATCCCGTTATTTCTATGCACCTGAAAACGTCTTATTAAGAATGTTTGATCGTTAATAATTTACGCCTGGAAAAATCCCTCTCCCGGTATATAAAAGTTGCAGCATGACTTTTTGCTGCTGGCTAAAAACGGCACAAAGCGTACTTATCAAAATGCTTAATAACATTACCTCTTCATTTATCTGGTTTTTTATTATCGAACCAAAGGGGGGGCGGTTGAGGGCGGGCTTTATTAAAGGTTATTGTCCTGGGTTTTATGTTGTGATTTTGTTTAAAAATTCCGCTTAATTTAAATAGATATTAACAAGGTGCCTTGTCTTGACTGTTTATTAATATTTCATAATACCTGTTGTTATTATTTTAATAGCGAGGGATGAAGTCGATAATGTTCTTTCTAATCAATCGGTTGTGATGTTCTGTTTTAGGGTTTTAAATGTATTTAAGAACCTTTAAGGTTTTTTAAGGGCATTTCATGTAGCAGCACGTGACAGTTTTTAGCATTAAATGAGATGATTTCCTTGAGAAAAGTGTATTTTACCTTCATGTCGCGGGTTTATCCCTGACACAGGAAAACCAGGATATTACGCTATGGCTTTTTTTATGATACGTCACGGGACGCGCGTTTTTGCCATGCACTCACAAATCGTGACCTGATTTTGGCTTTCAGTCATATAAAATTTAAAAGGATCAATGATGAGTAAGATTATAAGGCACGAAATTAATGAAAGCTGGGCAATATCCGGAGTGGTCGAATCCTGTGGTTTGGTCTTTGTGAGTTACTGTATTGGTAACATCGGGAAGCCCATCGAGGAACAGATAAATGGCGCTTTCGATAATTTGAGCGAAAGGCTTAACGCTATCGGCCTGACGCTGGAGTCAGTCGTAAAAATTGATGCTCTGTTTCGCGACGTATGGAATATCCCATTAATGGAAAAAGTCATGCGTCAGCGATTCAACGGCCATTATCCCGCCAGAAAATCAATTCAAACCGAGTTTGCCCATGCTGGCGGGGCCACAGGTATGCTCTTTCAGCTTGATGCGATTGCCTGTCGTTAATCGATGTCGCCTCTTCTGTAATTGACAGGGGCGCGCCGTTTCGCTGTTCAACCGGGAAGCCATTGCATCGACCTCCCGGCTTGCTGACCCGCTAAAATAAATCGCTATCACACGAATAGGCATTTTATTCGGATGAACTGATTTTAAACCATCGCTTTTTTTGCCGGGTCGTAAAAAACAAAAGCGATTTTGTTTTTGTCAGGATCGCGAACGTAGGCACTGTAAAAATCAGCGCCGTAGTGCGGACGAAAAGCCGGTGGGCCTTCATCTTCGCCACCATTCTCAATCGCTAATCTATAAAGTTCCTGGATCATTTCAACGGATACCGCATTCAATGCAACCATGACGCCATTACCTCGGGTGGCGGGGAGATTATCAAACGGCATTCCAACGCATAATCCGGTAGTATGATTATCTTTGAACGTTCCCCATGCGGCGCCTTTTTCGCTACGCCCATCGAGAGGATGGCCAAGCACGCGCATCAAAGGCGCATAAAATTTATAGGAAGCTTGAGGGTCATTGGTTCCCAGCATAATATAAGAAAACATAGCATCTCCTTTTTAAAAATAGAGCATAACATAGCTAAGATATAACGAATATTTACCGGGCGTGAATTCAGATATTACATGAAAAATTCCCGGATAAGGTTGGCGATAATGAATAAAGCAGAGATAAGGATCGTGCTTAACTTATGCTGTGCTGACGCTTCCCCTCAGCGTGGCAGGCTGGAATGATAAATATTTGTTATATCAAGTCGGAAGGGAACCACGGGCTCCCGTCAGTAAAAAACAATAGACTTAACGGGGATAAAAAGATCGACGCCCGGGCGCTAGGTTCTTTTGACGCTAAGGATAGCGTTGACCATTAGCGCTAACACGCCGACGGGACTGATAAAAAAAACCTTCGCTGGGCAATAACTGATTGTAGTTGCAGGGTTTATTCGTTTTAAACCCACTTTTTTAATCACGATGTTCCGTAAATTTTTAACCATGACCCGGCTAATACGTTTATGGGCGCGGATGTTTTTGGGGAAGTTCGACAGCCGAAAAGACTCAGCATTAAAAATTAAAGCGTCACATATGTTTTTTCAATCATATAATTAGCTATAATGCATGTAATTCCAGCTACACTGATCACCTCCTTACCCTTTTAACCTCTTTTAACACATCAGCCGCGAATAGCATATGTATTGGATCATAAACAAAAATATAGAATTTTGGCCTGAAAATAAGCGGTTAATCTCGTTGAAAAACCCGGCGCTGAGCGTCACATTGACGGCTCCGGCAAGCCACTGTCTTGTTCTTTTACTGGAAGCCTCACCGGAGCTGGTCAGCCAGCAGACTTTTTTTAAAAAAGTTTGGGAAGATGAAGGGATCCTGGTTCCTGCAAATACCTTGTATCAAAACATATCGATTGTCAGGCGCGGACTGCGCGATGTCGGAGAAACGGATAACTCATTAGTCGTGACGGTGCCGCGTAAAGGTTTTCATATCAATGCCAACGTTAACATTGAAAAACGTGAAAAAATATCTTTAGATTCAGAAGGTTCTGCTGATGAAGCTCTCGCGGTGCAGGATAGCGTTGCGGAAAAAAAAGCAACCACTGAATCTGTAGCTACCGTGCATACGGCTAATAAGAAAAACACCCGCTCAAAGGCTGTCACACTCTTGATTACGGCATTGAGTTTACTGGCGGGCTTTTTTTCTCTTCATTACCTCTGGCACTTTAATGATGAAAAACCCTTTTTTAGCAGCTATACATTAGTTGAAAGCGATCGCGGTTGCCATTTTTATACTATAGATGATAATCATGCCAGCATTGATAAATTTAATAGTTATAAGTCACTGATTTTCAAATCCGGACTGGACTGTAAGAAGTATCCCTTTGTTTATTTTTCCATGTCACAGATGTATCCCAGTTTTATAGTGTTTATTTGCAGGAAAAGTTACACCGCGAAGGCTTCTGCCGGATGTGTTACTCTCTCTTTTCGTGGAATTGCACATGAATAGGATAAAAATTGCGATTGGCTTTTTTATTTCTGGCGCTCTGGCAGGGGGGGGCTATAATTTTGTGAACGATAAAATACATCATAAGGAAGAGTGTACGGCATCGCTCGTGGTCTTCAAGGATAATACACAAACTAATCTGACGTTAAATTTCATGTATTCACTTGCTGAAGGTAAGGGTACCGTTGCGGTCAGCGGTAGCTATCTGGATGGTGGGAAACTGCAGGGCCATATCAGAAGAGACGTCATTTATGATATGGTCAAAAATCATGAAACTCACCATTTCCTTTCCAGAGAAATAAACCGATACGGTAACATTGACTCTGTATCGGATGAGTTTCTGGCTACCATTCTGCCAGACTTTTACGTTTATCCGGATGAAAAAATAAGCTATATTATCTCAAAGCAAAATGAGCATAGCTTTCTGATAAAAATTGGGTCACGACCGCTACTGTATTGTGCTAATTAACGGTACGGATGATGAGTCAGGCTTGCTTATCATCCACAATTATCTGGCATAATCGTCCTTTAAATGGTCTTTTATAATGAGTAAATCAGTTAGCTTCCCTGCGCCAATTTTTCGACAGGCCACATATCTGTAATTGCTGACGATCTTACTGGTGAGCGATAGAGATTCAGCGATAACATGCGTATCTTTACCTTCAAGGCTTTTGTTGAGAATGATTTTTTCAATTTTGCTTAAGCGCTGGTTTTTGGTCGGTTTACACTTAACCCGTCTGATCAGGCAGCGGAGCGCTTTCATTATTACTTCCGGTGGCGCTTTAGCATTTATCACGGTATCTGCATCACAGATGAGTGCATGCTGCGACGAACTCAGAATCAGTAATACTTTGCATCGCTGGTTTAACGAGGAAAGTTTGCTGGCGTTGCATTTGTTTTCTAAACTTAGATGCAGGATAACAATATCTTCATAGTTTAAACGATCGAGTTGCGGGTCGTCACACTGACAGCTTTTGATTTCCATCGCGTTATATTGTCCGACACAGATAATGCCATCTCGAAGATACTGGTTATTGCTGATGATGAAGATAGCCATGATAACTCCCGTAAGCATTTCACTCATGATGTGTCGTATTAAATGACTATATCTGATTGTTCAGAAATTCAAACTTATCTCGTCTTAAATTTCCTTATTTACTCATATTAAATGGTAAAACTTAAAGTAAACAAGGAGTTGTATGATTTTCTTGAGGTGTCTGATAAGATATAAATAACATTTAGAAAATTCCTTATTAAATAATAATCGTCTTTTAATGTGCTTGGAATAATCTTAACGTTGATTTGCGTCATTATATCGTGGTCGTGATTAGTGTTTTACTAATCTCATGCGTATTAATCATCTTATCTTTTTACGCAGCGTATAGCACTTGTCACCAGGTGCCATAAATAAATTCACTTGCGGGATGTGGTTTTATGAATGGGGTTATGGAACTTGAATTCTGGATGCGTGTTGCCATTGGTGAAGCTGAAGAGAGTTTGCGTGAGGGGAATAAAGGTTTTGGCGCCGTTATCACCAAGGATGGGGAGATGGTTGCGGCGGCGCATGACTATGAGGAAACAGAGGGCGACGCAACCTCACATGCTGAAATCAACGCGATTAAAATTGCCAGCCAAAAAATTGGCAAAAATTTAAACGGGTGCATACTGATATCCACCAGTGAGCCTTGTCCTATGTGCGCATTTGCCGTCGCCTGGTCCGGGATAAGCGAAATAGCTTTTGGTTTTTCTATTCAGGATGCACTTGCTCAAGGGCGGCGGCGGATTGCAGTTCAGTGCGTCGAGGCTTTTGATAAGGCGGGCACAGAGGTTATTGTTCATAAAGGTATTTTGCAGTGGGAATGCGCAATTCTCTATCGTGCTGACGTTCGCAGCGAAATTAATCATCTGCGCAACGCAACCGATGAGGACCTTAAGGCGCTGAACGCGGATTCCATTGCCCGCCGAACTGCATGGTTCTACCAAAATAAAGCCGAGTTCAATATTGGCGATAGCCATTTATTAGACACCGCACACCGCTTACTTATAACGCGATTCCACGCTGCAGAGGTTGAAATGCCCGTGGTGAACAGAACTGAGAAGCAAATTACTTTCCACTCTATGAATTTCTGTCCAACGCTTGAGGCATGCAGAATTCTGCGCCTCGATACCCGGCACGTTTGCAAACTCCTGAATGAAGAGTCCACCGATATGTTAGTGAAAAAGATAGATAGCCGACTTCGCTTCTCTCGAAATTATAATAACCTCAGACCATATTCCTCTTTCTGCGAAGAATCTATTTCTATTGAGGATTGAACGTGTGTTGCCATAAACGATGTGCCTGATTGTTCCGGGGCCGTTAACGGACTTTAGCTTTTTGAAAGCAAAGCTATCCGTTAACCATCGGCGATTCAACAGGGCAAAGCAGGCGATTAGCGGCGTAATGTTAAAACTCTTTAAGGAGAAGTCATGAAATTAATCGACTTGCACATGCATTCGGCATATAGCAACGATGCCGATTTCCCGGTCAGCGATCTGCTTACCATAGCTAAAGCGGCGAATCTTGCGGCCCTGGCGATAACCGATCACAACTCGGCGCGATCCGTTGAGGAGTCTATTCGCTATGGCAGAGCAAATAGCGTAAGCGTGATGACCGGGATTGAAATCGACTGCGCGTTTGCGGGCAATAATTATCATCTGCTGGGCTACGGTTTTCGTCGAGACAGCCGGGATTTTGACGCCGTCGAACACAACTTCCATCGTCTGGAAACTGCCGCGACGCCGCTAAAGCTGGAGAAACTGCGGGCGCTGGGGTTCCAGCTTGATGAAGATCGCCTGTATACCATAGCCGGCGATCGGGTCCCGCAGGAAGAGGAGATGGCAGAACTTATTTTAGAGGATGCGCGCAACCTGAATCATGATCTGCTACTGCCTTACCGCGCGGGGAATGCGCGCAGCGATATGCCGTTAATTAATTTTTTCTGGGACTTTTTTGGCCGAGGCAAACCCTGCCAGGTGACGGTGGAATTGCCGCCGATGGCGGAGATGGCGGCGCTGATAATCGACAACGGCGGCATTCCGGTCATTGCGCATATCGGCGCTAACGTGAAGGAAAAGCCGCTGGCGGTGATTGAACAGATGTTGCCGCTTGGCGTACGCGGCGTGGAAGTGTTCTCCAGCTATCATGATGAGGAGCTATGTCGCGAACTTTATCACTACACGCTGGATAAATCGCTGCTGGCGACCTGCGGCAGTGACTTTCATGGTAAAAACAAACCCAACATTAAGCCTGGCGACTGTAGACCATGGCGTGACGCGCTACCGAAAACCCTGGAAATCCTCGAGCAGGCTGATCTTTATTGACGCCTGAAATCTACCGGCTCTGGGCGAGTTATTAAATAACAAGGACAATTGATTATGCATAGAGGTATTATCGGGCAGGAAAAGAGGCACAGGAAGAGGTATCTGCTGTCAGTCAGAGAAAGAGATGGACCACTTTCGTTGTGCCTCTAAATAGAGAGTCACAAAATCGCGTATATTTTATGGGGGCGCATAGTATCGTTGAGAGCCACGTTTCACGGCAATGACTCTCTGCTTCGGATAAATTTAGCTACGGCTTGTAAGGCCTCATCCGCTTCAGGTATCTTTCCCACCGATGACTGAAATACATGCCAGAGCCCGTCCCATATCTCAAGCTCAACTTGCATCCCAGCCTTTTTAGCATATCGGGAGAGGCGTAATGCATCATCGCGCAATAACTCCTCGCTTCCCACCTGAATAAATACGGGAGGAAGTCCAGACAAATCACCAAACAGGGGAGAGACAAGAGGATCGCTTCGTTCACTGTCCGAACAGTAGTATTTCACGGTCATTATCAGGTCTTCTATGCAAAGCAGCGGATCAAGATCCTTACACAGCGTTATGCTCTTACCTGAAAGTGTGAAATCCAACATGGGTGATAGCAGAACAGACGAGTCCGGCAAAGGATCTTGATGCTGTTTTAACAAGAGTAAAAGCGACATGACCAGACCACCACCACTGGAGTCTCCCGCGAGGATAATGTCCTCTGCTGAATAACCATTAGCAAGCAGCCATAAATAGGCCTGATGACAATTTAATAAGGCCGCAGGAAATCGATTTTCTGGCGCCAGAGGATATTCCAGTACCAGAGTTCGGCAACCAGAATATTGTGCGAGATAGGCAGCGAGTTTTCTGTGAGTCAGACACGAACCCTGAGAATTTCCACCTCCGTGGAAATAGAGAATAATCCTGGTATTTATCGAATCGGGATATGAAATCCACTCCGCGGTCACCTCTGTATCGTTAACAGTTTCGATACATACACCCGCAGGTAGCGTTGCCTTTATGGCTGCAGACTCCCAGACCTGGCGCTGAATGGAGAGTGGAGTATGCAAAAGAAAATGAATATTCTCATCATGATTTTCAAACAGTTTCGCTTTATAATCTTTTGCTCCGTTACTCAGCATGTTCATTCCTTTTGCTGCTTACGCCAGAAATAATAATTGTCGGTAGTGCTTTTTTGCATTTTAATTGGCATTAATTTATTTACTCATTCATAAACAATCTGAGAAATACGCCACATTATAAGTTTATTAAAATTGTTCAGTTTTTTTTTATCTTTATCTACTAACTGACAAATAGCTTACTTTTTCAACGACGCTGGTGATAAGGGTTTTCCCGCAAAACAAGCGGACCTGCGATCGGGCAATTGATACGAGAGGGCGTGGGGCAGGCAAAATCCCTGGCAATGAATTTTTTCTGGCGGAGAGGGGAAGGGGACTTTGACGGGAAGCTAGTGCTAGTTCCCCAAAAGCAAAAACCCGCCTTTTGGGCGGGTTCTTTAAATAGTGGTGCCCGGACTCGGACTAACGCCGCAGGCGTTGAACAGCGCGCTTGTCGCGCTGGCCCCGAAGGGGTGAGCCGCCGTGCGGCGAATAATCGAACGCAGTTCGATTGAGAGTCCGGTCGCAGAAAAGCAAAAACCCGCCTTTTGGGCGGGTTCTTTAAATAGTGGTGCCCGGACTCGGAATCGAACCAAGGACACGGGGATTTTCAATCCCCTGCTCTACCGACTGAGCTATCCGGGCAACGGGGCGCATTAAACCTGATTCACCGCACCTCGTCAACGAAATTTATCTGTTTCGCAGCAGACTGAACAATCTATCACCACATTGCGTCAAAAGCACGCATCTTCAGGCGAAAAACGCCGTCCAGGCCACTGAAATCGGCATCGCCAGCACCAGGGCCGGCAGCATATTCACCACGGCGAACATTTTAATTCCGCAGATGCGCAGACCGGTCGCGACCAGCAGCATACCGCCGACGGCGGTGAAATCCGCCATCATCATCGGCGTGGTTAACGGCATAATTAGCGACGCGCAGGCCGCCAGCGCCAGCTGGATGGCCAGCATCGGTACGCAAATGGCCGAGACGGCCAGCCCCAGGGTGCAGGCGAAGATAGTGGCGGTAAAGAAGTCGAGAAACGCTTTGGCAATAAGAATGCTGGCGTCGCCGGTCATTCCTTCGCGCATCGCGCCGAAAATCCCGGTTCCGCTGGCGCAGAACAGCACGATTATCGCGACGTAGCTTTGAATATAGGACTCATGCGCTGAGACCTTTTTCTGCCCCTTTTTGGGCGAAAGCAGCTGCTGGAGCTTACTGACCAGCGTATTAATGCCTTTCTCCATGTTGCACACTTCGCCGAGCAGCGCGCCCACCAGCGTTGAAAGCACCATCACCGGCAGGTTGGCGCATTTGATCACCAGCAGAATGCCGATGCCCAGCGACGCGAGGCCAAAAATAGAGGTCATTGATGTACGAATCCGTTCCGGCAATCTTTGACTTAAGAGTGCGCCGAGTACGCCGCCCAAAAGGACCGCGCCGGCGTTAATAAATGGCCCTGTAACCACAGCATGACTCCTGTTAATTATCCCTAATGACTGCATTATTATGACGCTAAACGGGCCAAAAGGCTTGCGCATCCGTGGTATGGCTGCATACGTAATTCATCTTGCGCGGTAGATTTAAAGGTGACATGATTGCGCGAATTTTCTCCTCTCCTGAATGAGGCCGCCGTGATGACGACATCGCCGCTACATCGCCGTTGCCGCTGCGTACAGATGCGCAGGCAGCCTCGTCTTGCTACCCTTACACTGCAACTTCTGCCCACCATGCGGTGAGCGTAACGCAGGCTCACTGCAGGACAACAGTAAGATCGGACGCGGTCTGCTTTTACTGATGTCTGGCGGTCGGAGCTGGGATCCAGCCAGACCCTGACATTTCGTTGGCCAGAGCCCAGACGCCCTGGCCGAAGCCTTTTACTCTCCGGAAACGGGTATTCGCGCTCATGAAATCAATGCACATTGCCGCCAGCCGCGAGCTGGTATCCCGCCTGTCCACCCACCGTCGCGTGGTGGCCCTGGACAGTACAGATTTTACCGATGTGGCGGCAGTCGTCATTACCGTAGCGGACAGCCGCAGCGGCATCCTTGCGTTACTGAAACGCACCGGGTTCAACCTGCCGGTTTATCTGTTCAGTGACGCTGACCACGAAAAACCAGAAGGCGTGACGGCCATCGTTAGCGGCAAAGAGCAGGAGTGGCTCGAACTGGAAGCCGCCGCCTGCGGCTATGAAGAGAACCTGCTGCCGCCGTTCTTCGATACGCTGACCCAATACGTTGAGATGGATAACAGCACCTTCGCGTGCCCGGGCCATCAGCACGGCGCCTTCTTTAAGAAGCATCCGGCGGGACGGCAGTTTTTCGACTTCTTTGGTGAAAACGTCTTTCGCGCCGACATGTGCAACGCCGACGTTAAGCTTGGCGATCTGCTGATTCATGAAGGGTCTGCCAAACACGCGCAGAAGTTTGCGGCGAAGGTCTTCAACGCCGATAAAACCTACTTCGTCCTTAACGGCACCTCTGCGGCGAACAAAGTGGTGACCAACGCGCTGCTGACGCGCGGCGATCTGGTACTGTTTGACCGTAACAACCATAAATCCAATCATCATGGCGCGCTGATTCAGGCCGGCGCAACGCCGGTTTATCTCGAAGCGTCGCGCAATCCGTTCGGTTTTATTGGCGGTATCGACGATCGCTGCTTCGATGAGAAATACCTGCGCGAACTGATACGCGAGACGGCGCCGGAAAAAGCCGATGCGCCGCGCCCGTTCCGCCTGGCGGTGATTCAGCTCGGTACTTATGATGGGACGGTGTACAACGCCCGCCAGGTGGTCGATAAAATCGGCGGTCTGTGCGACTACATCCTGTTTGACTCGGCCTGGGTCGGCTACGAGCAGTTTATCCCGATGATGGCCGACTGTTCGCCGCTGCTGCTGGACCTGACGCCGGACGACCCGGGCATTTTTGTCACTCAGTCGGTGCACAAACAGCAGGCCGGTTTTTCGCAAACGTCGCAGATCCATAAAAAAGATAACCACCTGCGCGGACAGGAACGTTTTTGCCCGCATAAGCGGCTCAACAACGCCTTTATGCTGCACGCCTCGACCAGCCCGTTTTATCCGCTGTTCGCCGCTCTGGACGTGAATGCCAAAATTCACGAAGGAGAGAGCGGGCGCCGCCTGTGGGCGGAGTGCGTGGCGCTGGGTATCGAAGCGCGCAAGGCGATTATCGCCAACTGCAAAATGATCCAGCCGTTTATTCCACCGGTGGTGGCGGGGCGTCCGTGGCAGGATCACCCCACTGAAGCCATCGCCCGCGAACGGCGCTTCTTTAGCTTTGAGCCGGGCGCGCGCTGGCACGGCTTCGAAGGCTATGCCAGCGATCAGTATTTCGTTGACCCCTGTAAACTGCTGCTGACGACGCCGGGGATCGATGCGGAGAGCGGAAAATATACCGATTTTGGTATCCCGGCGACCATTCTGGCCCACTACCTGCGCGAAAACGGCATCGTGCCGGAGAAGTGCGATCTGAACTCCATTCTGTTCCTGCTGACGCCCGCAGAGAGCGCCGAGAAGCTGGCGCAGCTGGTGGCGATGCTCGCCCAGTTTGAGCAGCATATTGAATCCGACACCCCGCTGGCCGACGTTCTGCCGACCATCTTTAATAAATATCCGGTGCGCTATCGGGATTACACCATCCGCGAGCTGTGCCAGGAAATGCATAACCTGTACGTCAGCTTTGACGTGAAGGATTTGCAAAAAGAGATGTTCCGCAAGAGGAGCTTCCCGCGCGCGGTGATGAACCCGCAGGACGCCAACCGCGAGTTTATTCGCGGTAACGTTGAACTGGTGCGCTTAAGCGAAGCCGAAGGGCGCATTGCGGCGGAGGGCGCGCTGCCGTATCCACCGGGCGTGCTGTGCGTCGTGCCTGGCGAAATCTGGGGCGGGGCGGTGCTGCGCTATTTTCTGGCGCTGGAGGAAGGCGTCAATATGCTGCCGGGCTTCTCGCCGGAGCTCCAGGGGGTCTACAGCGAAACGGACCCTGACGGCATTAAGCGGCTATATGGCTATGTGCTGAAAGCATAAAAAACGCGCCCCGTTGATAACACCGGGGCGCGTTTTTTTATTCGTAAATCTGGGGTAAGCCGTTTATTTAATGTGCGACGGTCTGCGCCCCGGTTGGTACGCGGACGTGCTTGTACTTAAACAGCGCCACAAAGGCAAAAGCCAGAACCAGCGAATAGCCGGCGAAAATCAGCCACACGGTTTGCCAGTCGGTAATCCCTTCGAGGGTGAAGTGCTCCACCACTTTGCCGCTTACCATCCCGCCAAGTATGCAGCCGAAGCCGTTGGTCATCATCAGGAACATCCCCTGCGCGCTGGCGCGGATTTCCGGGCGAACCTCTTTTTCCACAAACACCGAACCCGAGATGTTGAAGAAGTCGAAGGCGCAGCCATAAACGATCATCGACAGCACCAGTAGCACGGTGCCGAACGGGGTCGGGTCGCCGTAAGCGAACAGGCCGAAGCGCAGCATCCACGCCACGATACTAATCAGCATCACGTTTTTGATGCCGTAGCGGCTGAGGAAGAACGGGATGGTCAGGATGAACAGGGTTTCCGAGATCTGCGAAATCGACATCATCACCGAGGCGTGCTGCACGATAAAGCTGCTGGCGAACAGCGGATCTTTATCAAAGCTGTGCAGGAAGGTGTTGCCGAACATATTGGTGATTTGCAGTTCGGCGCCCAGCATCATCGAGAAAATAAAGAAGATCGCCATACGTTTGTTTTTAAACAGCGCGAAGGCATCAAGGCCCAGCATGGCGGTCCAGCTCTGGTTTTTCTGCTGATTGGCCACCGGAATATGCGGCAGCGTCAGGGTGAAGAGCACCAGCAGCAAGGAGAGCGCCGCGCCGATATAGAGCTGCATATGGCTCAGTTCAAAGCCGGAGAAGCTGACGCCCCACATGGCGAGGATAAAACCAATGGTGCCCCAGATACGAATCGGCGGGAAATCGGTCACGATATCCATATCCGCAGACTGCAGGCGGTAGTACGAAATGGTGTTAATCAGCCCCAGCGTTGGCATATAGGCCAGCGAGTTGAGCAGGATGACGAGGAACATTTCCCCCGGCGTGGTGACCTGGGCGGCGAGCCACAGCGTCAGCGCGCCGACCAGATGGCAAATGGCATAAACCCACTTGGCGCTGATCCATTTATCGGCAACGATACCGAGCAGCGTCGGCATAAACACCGCGGCGATACCGAGTGAGCTATAGACCGCTCCGATGGCCGCACCGTCGAACTTGAGGGTGACGAACATATACGAGCCGAGCGTGGTCAGCCAGCTTCCCCAGAGGCAGAACTGCAGGAACGACAGTACTTTGAGCTGCAGCTTAAGATTCATGTTTTGATCCTCACGGATATAGAATTGTTTTGTGTTTTAAATAACATTTATGGCGTTATTTTGGTTGGATTCTATCATTTATGCGATGGATGCTTTTGTTAACTGCCGCAGAAAATCGCAAAACAGTTGCGCAACTCTATTGTGTATAGCAGAAGGAAGGCGCCCCGGAGGAAACAGGGGCGCTGAAGGGGGATTACCTGCGGCGGTAGCCTTTCTGCGCCGAGTTAACCTTATACAGATAACGACGCGACTCGGCGGAGGGGTGACGGCTGGTGATGGTCTGATAAACATCTCCCGGCGTCATGTTGTTGATGATATTCGCTGCCTGAACCTTATCGCTGGAGAAGACCCGCAGCACGCTGCCCGCGCCGCCGTTATAGGCGGTGATGACCGCATAGCGACGCGAGGTCGGGTTGGTGATGCCGGACAAATAGACGTTGTTCAGCATCGCCAGATAGGCGGTGCCGGTGTCGATGTTATTGACCGGATCGAACAGATAGCTGCGGCTCGGCAGGCCTGATTTGCCCTGCGAACGGAACACGTCCTTCCCGGCGCTGTGCTGCACCACCTGCATCAGCCCCAGCGCGTCGGCGTGGCTGACCGCATAGGGGTTAAAGGAAGATTCGGTTTGCATAATTGCCAGGATCAGCGATTCATCAACGCCGTATTTGCGCGATGCCTGACGGACCATGCCAATGTATTTATGCGCGCGTTTGTCGAGGTGGTTCGGCACCAGGTTGATGGTGATGCTGTAGATCATGCGCGGGCCGTTGCTGCGGCTTTTCAGGCGCGTTTGCAGCAGATAGTCGGCGAAGCGCGAGGCGCGCCACTCCCAGCGAATCGACTCGCCGGTGTTATCCACCACCTGACCGTACAGGAACGGCTCTTTTGAAATCTGAATATCATCGACGTCGGAATAGAGGTCGATGGAGTTCGGGTCGTCGCCCATCAGCAGGGTTTTAATAATCGCCTGGCGCAGGCGCCCGGCCGGGTCGGTGCCGGCGATGGTTTCGACGGTAATCGTCCCCGCATCAAAGTTGATATGGCTACGGGTCTGATACTGGTCGGTGTATTTGACGTAGTCCTTCGGCCCGGCGAGCAGAACTTCGTTATAACCCCAAATATTCTCGATGTTATGGGCGAACTGGCCCATCAGAATGTCAAAGCCGTTGGTGTCCTTTACCCACGCCTCGTTGTACTCGGCGCCTTTTTTGGTTGAGCTGGAACACGAAACGAGCAAAGGCGCAATCAGCGCTAGCGCTAAGTATTTTTTCATCATTCCGGGAGTGCGTGTTGTGTTTATTGTTGTAAAGGGCCGTCAGGCCCTTACTGTTTTTCTGGCGGCGTGTAGCCTTCGATGTGCACGTCTTTACCTTCAAACAGGAACTGAACCATCTCCTGCTCCAGCAGTTTGCGATGCTCCGGGTTCATCATGCTGAGTTTTTTCTCGTTGATCAGCATCGTCTGCTTATGCTGCCACTGGGCCCAGGCTTCTTTGGAGATTTCGTTATAGATGCGTTTGCCCAGCTCGCCCGGGTACAGCTGAAAATCCTGGCCCTCGGCTTCACGCTGCAGGAAAGTACAAAAAATCGTTCTGCTCATTCTTAATCCTCTTTAATCGCCAGAAAGCTAAACCGGTGCTCCGGCTTTTAACTGTTGCAACAAGCGCTCCACGGGAGCCGCCAGACCGACGGACGGCGGCTGCGCTAAGTTATACCAGAGTGCGCCCCCTTCATCCATGCATGCGCCGGATGAGTGCACTGTAAGCCACATCGGCACAATATCCAGATGGAAATGGCTGAAAGTGTGGCGGAACGCGGTTAATTGCGTCAGATTATCGGTCTTAATCTGACGCTGGGCCAGCCACGCCCGCAGCGCATCTTCATCCTCAAACTGCGGGAAGCAGAACAAACCGCCCCATAAGCCCACCGGCGGGCGCTGGGAGAGGAACACCTCGTCGCCGTGCTGCATCAGCAGGAAATAGCCGGTACGCTCGGGGATCGTCTGTTTCGGTTTTTTGCTTGGGTATTGAGCCCATGAATGATTTGCGTAGGCCACGCAGCCGTTATTCAGCGGACAGAGCTCGCATTTTGGTTTCGAGCGGGTACACACCATCGCCCCGAGGTCCATCATGGCCTGGTTAAAACGCTCGACGCCTTTGGCCGGCGTGACGTCCTCGGCGATCTCCCACAGGCGTTTCTCAACCTCTTTTTTCCCCGGCCAACCGCTGACAGCATAGCAGCGCGCGAGCACGCGCTTCACGTTACCGTCGAGAATCGGATAATGCTGACCGAGAGAAAGGGATAAAATCGCGCCGGCGGTAGAGCGGCCCACGCCCGGCAGCGCGGCGACTTCATCGAAGGTCTGCGGGAATTTGCCGTCGTGCAGGGTGGCCACCTGCTGCGCCGCTTTATGTAAATTGCGCGCGCGGGCGTAATAGCCAAGTCCGGTCCACAGATGCAGGACTTCATCGAGGGGCGCGTTCGCCAGGTCGGTAATCGTTGGGAAACGCGCCATAAAGCGTTCAAAATAGGGGATGACTGTCGCCACTTGTGTTTGTTGCAACATCACCTCGGAGAGCCATACTTTGTAGGGCGTCTTGCCGATTTGCCAGGGCAGGGTTTTACGCCCGTATTTGTCGTACCAGTCCAGCACCTGGGCTGAAAATTGCGCGGCGGGAAAAGTCAAAGCTACGGCTCCGGGATAGCGATTATAAGGTGGCAGATTGCAGCACAAGGGCGAGAGGCTGTAAACCCTTGCATCCGCCGGGTAACTTTGGATAATGCCCGTTTTCCGAACACTCTCACAAGCAGACTTAACTTTTATGAAAAACGACGTCATATCTCCGGAATTCGATGAAAACGGCCGTCCGCTGCGCCGTATTCGCAGCTTCGTCCGTCGTCAGGGCCGCCTGACCAAAGGTCAGCAGCACGCGCTGGACAATATTTGGCCGGTGATGGGCGTTGAATTTAACGATGCGCCGCTCGATTTCGCCGCGCTGTTTGGCCGTGAGGCGCCGGTCACGCTGGAGATCGGTTTCGGTATGGGCGCTTCGCTGGTGGCGATGGCGAAAGAGAAGCCGCAGCAGAATTTCCTCGGCATTGAAGTGCACTCGCCGGGCGTCGGCGCCTGCCTGGCGTCCGCCGAAGAAGAGGGCGTGCAGAACCTGCGCGTCATGTGCCACGATGCGGTGGAAGTGCTGCATACGATGATTCCGGATAACTCCCTAAGCATGGTGCAGCTGTTTTTCCCTGACCCGTGGCACAAAGCGCGTCATAATAAGCGCCGTATCGTTCAGCCGCCTTTTGCCGAACTGGTGAAAAGTAAACTGAAGCTGGGCGGCGTCTTCCATATGGCGACCGACTGGGAGCAATATGCCGAGCATATGTTGGAAGTGATGTCCTCGCTTGAAGGGTATCGTAACCGGTCTGAAAGCAACGACTATGTGCCGCGCCCGGAATCGCGCCCGGTAACCAAATTTGAACAGCGTGGCCATCGTCTTGGCCACGGCGTATGGGACTTAATGTTCGAGAGGGTGAAATAATGGCAACGAATCGTAGCCGTCGTCTGCGTAAAAAAATGCATATCGACGAGTTTCAGGAAGTGGGTTTTTCCGTCGCGTGGCGTTTCGCGGATGGAACCAGCGAAGAGCAGATCGACCAGACCGTTAACGATCTGATTGATGAAGTGATTGAGCCTAATAAGCTGGCCTTTGACGGCAGCGGTTATCTTTCCTGGGAAGGCCTGATCTGCCTGCAGGAAATCGGCAAATGCACCGAGGAACACCAGGCCATCGTACGTAAATGGCTGGAAGACCGCGGGCTTGCCGATGTACGCACCAGCGAACTTTTTGATATCTGGTGGGACTAAGTTTGACAAGGGTCGGCAACTGCCGGCCCGTTTTGTCTGAAGGGAGTTAAATGATGCGCAAAACGCTGTTGGCATTGGCGCTTTCCGTCACCGCTTTGTCCGCGCATGCGGACTACCAGTGTAGCGTCACGCCGCGTGACGATGTCATCCTCAGCCCGCAGCAGGTGCAGGTAAAAGGCGAAAACGGCGATCTGGTGATTAAGCCGGACGGCAACCTGACCTTTAACGGTAAAGCGTATTCCCTGAACGCCGCTCAGCGCGAGCAGGCTCAGGACTATCAGGCTGGCCTGCGCAGCAGCCTGCCGTGGATTGATGAAGGCGCCCGCACGCGGGTAGAAAAAGGCCGCGCCGCGCTGGATAAAATTATTACCGAACAGGTGGGGGCCAGCAGCAGCATGCATAGCCGCCTGACCAAGCTTGATGCGCAGCTGAAAGCGCAAATGAGCCGCATAATTGAACATCGTAACGATGGCCTGACCTTCCACTATAAAGCCATCGATCAGGTGCGCGCCGACGGCCAGCAGCTGGTAAATCAGGCGATGGGCGGCATTCTGCAGGATAGCATCAACGAGATGGGGGCGAAGGCGGTTCTTAAAGGCGGCGGTAACCCGCTGCAGGGGATCCTCGGCAGCCTTGGCGGCCTGCAAACGGCCATTCAGGATGAATGGAAAAACCAGGAAGCCGATTTCCAGCAGTTTGGTAAGGATGTCTGCAGCCGCGTGGTCTCCCTTGAGGAGAGCCGCAAAGCGCTGGTGGGGTCGTTAAAGTAAGTTTTATTTCGCTACCTGCGCCCGCAGGTAGCGATTATGGTCAGTCGATCACATAAGCCCCAGCAGCTGCGGAATAAACAGCGAGATCTGCGGGATATAGACAATCATCATCAGCGCGATCAGCAGGGCGGCGTAGAACGGTAGCAGCGGTTTGATGAGCTGCTGAATTTTAACGCCGGAAATGGAGCAGCCAACGAACAGCGCGCTGCCTACCGGCGGCGTCAGCAGACCGATGCACAGGTTGGCGACCATCATGATGCCGAAATGCACCGGGTCCATCCCTAAATCCTGCGCGATGGGCAGGAATATCGGCGTGAAAATCAGCACCGCCGGGGTCATGTCCATAAAGATCCCAACGATTAACAGCACGATATTAATCAGCAGCAGAATCACCACCGGGTTTTCTGACACCCCCATTAGCGCATCGCTTATCATGTAGGGAATGTCGGCGTTGGTCATCGCCCACGACATGCCGACGGAAAAGCCGATCAGCAGCAGCACGATAGAGGTCATCACCACCGATTCAAGGATCAGCTTCGGCAGATCGCGCCATTTCACTTCCCGATAAATGAGCACCGACAGGATAAAGGTGTAGACCACGGCGATAGCCGACGCTTCGGTAGCGGTAAAAATGCCGCCGAGGATCCCGCCCATCACAATAATCACCAGCAGCAGGCTGGGCAGGGCGTCGAAAAACGCTTTTGCCGCCTGGGCGCAGGTGGGGCGTTCAGAAACCGGATAGCCGCGACGTTTAGCAATGACGGCACAGACCACCATAATAGCCAGGCCCATCAGAATGCCCGGCAGATAGCCGGCCATAAACAGCGACGCGACCGACACGCCGCCCGCCGTCAGGGAAAAGACGATCAGCACGTTTGACGGCGGAATAAGCAGGCCCGTGATGCACGACGAGACGTTCACCGCCGTGGAGAAAGCCGGATCGTAGCCTTTCTGGGTCTGAATGGGGTTCAGCGTGCCCCCTACCGCGGCGGCGGCGGCGACCGCCGAGCCTGAAATCGAGCCGAACATCATGTTTGCCAGCACGTTGACGTGGCCCAGAGAGCCCGGTACGCGTCCGACCATCACCTGAGCCAGATTGATTAAGCGTATGGCAATCCCGCCGCTGTTCATCAGCGTACCGGCAAAGATAAAGAAGGGAATGGCCAGCAGGGCGAAGTTATCGAGGCCGTTCGCGAGGCGCTGAGAAACGGTAATCACCGCGATATCCCACGGGAACATCAGCAGCATTGAACCGACGGTGGCGATGCCGATGGAGAAGGAGATAGGTACGCCAATAAAAACCAGAATAAAGAAAGAGCCAAATAGCATCAGTGCGATATAGCTGTCCATTAATTTGCCCCCGCTTCAGCGTGCTTCATGTTTTTTAGCCCGTTGCTGATAAAACATACTGCGTAAAACATCATAATGAGGCCGGTTAACGGCAGGATCAGATAGACGTAGCCCATGGGGATCTGCATTGCCGCTGAGACCTGGGAGGTCGACAGCGTTTTTTCAATCAGCTTCACGCCGCCGGTCACAATCACCGATCCGGCAAAAATAAAGATCAGCAGATTAATGATGACGCTGAGCAGCGCCTGCCTGCGGGGAGGGAGCGTCATCGCCAGTAAGTCGATAGCCAGATGACGCTGGGCGCCGACGGTATATGCCGCACCCAGTAGCCCGACCCAGATCATCAAAAAGCGCGCCAGCTCGTCGGTCAGGGTGCTGGGCTGGTTGAGTATGTAGCGGCTGAACACCTGCCAGACGACGCAAACAACCAGCGCAATCATAACGGCGACGGAGAATGCGGCGATCGTGCGGTCCACCGCCAGCTTTATGCGGTTAAGTATCATCATTGTTTTCCCGATGAAAGCGGGCCAGCGGCTGGCCCGCTAAGTGTTATTCGGCGGCAGCTTCAAATTTGGCCAGTAGAGAGGCCTGCTTCGGATCTTTTTTGAAGTCATCAAACAGTGGCTGCACGGCGGCGCGGAACGGCGCTTTATCCACTTTGATAATTTCGCCGCCCATGGCTTTGGCCTGCGCGCGGGTGTCGGCGTCGATCTTGTCCCACAGTTTTTGCTGATACGCTTCGGAAGCTTTCGCCGCCTTGATCAGGATTTGCTGCTGATCCGGCGTCAGTTTGTCCCAGGTTTTACTGGAGATAACGAGGAAATCCGGGATGGAGGCATGTTCATCTTCTGAGAACACTTTCGCGATTTCGATATGGCGCGTTTGCACCCAGGAAGGCACGTTGTTCTCCGCGCCATCCACCACGCCCTGCTGCATGGCAGTATAAACTTCACCAAAGGAAATAGGGGTTGGCGAACCGCCCATTAATTCGACCATTTTTAAGGTTGTCGGGCTGGCCTGGACGCGGATCTTCAATCCTTTTAAATCTTCCGGTTTAGTGATGGGCTTTTTGGCGTAAAAACTGCGGGTCCCGGCAACATAGGCGGAAAGCGCAAAGAATCCTTTATCTTTCGTGGACTCCATAATTTCCTTGCCCACGTCACCAAAGACGACTTTATTGAAGTGATTCTGATCTTTAAACAGGAACGGTAAATTATATATCGCGTAGACGTTATCGAATGATTCCAGATCGCTGGCGGAACCTTTGGTCATATCCAGCGCGCCGTTTTGTAATAGCTCCATCGTTTCGCGCGCGCTGCCCATCTGGCTACTGGGATATATACGAATCTTCATATCACCGTTGGAAAGTTGGTTAACCTCTTTGGACATCGCCTCAAAGGCCTGATGGACAACGTGGCTACGTTCGAGGTTATGTGCCAGTTTTAACGTGACTTTTTCAGCTGCGCTGGCGCCGGAAGCGAGCAGGGCAAGCAGAGATACACACGCCAGAGAACGAGAAAAAGAGAGTTTTTTCATGAGTCGGCTCCATGCACTTAGGGTAATTGGTCAATATCTTAAGGGGTATTCTTTGTTTCTGTATGACATATTATCCTTGTTGTCGTACATCTTTAAGCTGTCTGACTCACACTTTTTCGCAATCAGGCGATCAAATACGTATTTTTGTGCGGTAGGTTATATTTATTTTTAATAAATGAATGTGAATTTATTTTTATTGGAAATGTTGAACTGAGATGATTCGGAAATAGGGATATTGATATTTCGGAAAAAATGAATAATTAATTATCCCGTTATTTTTATAACGGGATAAGCATAGCGAGGTTTATTCGCTGAGGAATAATTCGAGAAGGGAGTTCAAAAAGAGCTTACCGTGCTCGGTAATCTGCCAGCAGCGCTCATCTTCCGTCAGATAGCCCTCAGCAATGGCGGCATCGATTTGCGGACGGATTGTACGCTCATCAAGCCCGGTGTAGCGGCTGAATTCATCTCGCGGCGCCGCTTCCAGCAGGCGGAAACGGTTCATAAAGAACTCGAACGGCTTATCCGCATCTTCCACATCATGCTGGCGCTCCAGATAACGGCCTGCCATATAGCCGCGCGGGTGGCGGGTTTTCGCCGTCCGCAGAATGCGCCCGTCCGGGAAGGTCACTTTGCCGTGCGCGCCGCAGCCAATGCCCAGGTAGTCGCCAAAGCGCCAGTAGTTCAGGTTATGCTGGCACTGATACCCCGGCTTAGCGTAGGCGGAGGTTTCATATTGTTGATAGCCCGCCGCGCTGAGCAGGCTGTGCCCCTGCTCATAAATATCCCACAGCGCATCGTCGTCCGGCAGGGGCGGCGGACGCGAGCCAAACAGGGTGTTTGGCTCAATGGTCAGCTGATACCAGGAGAGATGCGGCGGATTGAGCGCAATCGCCTGACGCAGGTCGTCCAGCGCCTCTTCCAGAGACTGATCCGGCAGACCGTGCATTAAATCGAGGTTAAAGCTGCGCAGTCCCAGACCGCTTGCCAGGTTTGCCGCGCGTTTGGCTTCCTGTGGCCCGTGGATGCGCCCGAGACGCTGGAGCTTCTGTTCGCTAAAGCTCTGTACGCCGATGGAGATGCGATTAATACCCGCGCGCTGATACTCGACAAAACGATCCGCTTCTACGGTGCCGGGGTTGGCTTCCATCGTGATTTCCGCGTTGTCCGCCAGGGGAAGAGCTTCCCGCACGCCGTCGAGCAGGGTTTGCATCGCCGGGCCTGAGAGCAGGCTCGGCGTACCGCCGCCGATGAAAATAGTGCCGATTTCACGTCCCTGCGCATAGTGGGCGTCGGCCCGCAGATCGTTCAGCAGATGCTGAACGTAGTCGTCGTGCGGTACCTCGCCCTTCAACGCATGCGAGTTGAAATCGCAGTACGGGCATTTTTGCACGCACCACGGGATGTGAATATAGAGGCTCAGGGGCGGCAAATTAGCCATTACGTAAGGCTTCCAGTAACAGTTTGAGCGCGCGTCCGCGGTGGGAAATGGCGCTCTTTTCTTCACGGCTCAGCTCCGCTGCGGTTTTACCTTCCGTCGGAACAAAGAATATCGGGTCGTAACCAAAGCCGCCGCTGCCTGCGGCTTCGCGAGCGATGATGCCCGGCCAGCTGCCGTGGCAAACCAGCGGGGTGGGATCTTCCGCATGGCGCAGATAGACCAGCACGCAGTGGAATTGCGCCTGGCGCCGATCGTCAGGCACGTCGCGCAGCGCATCGAGCAGCTTTTCGAGATTGCGCTGGTCGGTCGCGTCTTCGCCGGAATAGCGAGCGGAATAGATGCCGGGCGCGCCGCCTAACGCATCAACGGCCAGACCTGAGTCATCGGCGATGGCCGGGAGGCCGGTAATCTGCGCGGCATGACGCGCTTTCAGAATGGCGTTTTCGATAAAGGTCAGGCCGGTTTCCTCTGCGGAATCCACGCCCAGTTCGGTTTGCGCCACGATATCGAGGCCAAAATCTGCCAGCAGCGAGGCCAGCTCGCGCACTTTCCCGGGGTTGCCGGTGGCGAGAACAACTTTTTGCATATGAGATCCTGTTTATTCTTTCAGGGCGGCGACCCCATCGGGGATCTGCTGCGGATGAATGATTTTTATCTGTTTGTGGCGGCCCAGTTCGCCTTTCTCAATAAGCACCTGGCTTTTCGCTACGCGAAACTGTTTGGCGAGGAATTTTACCAGATGGGCGTTGGCCTGGCCGTCAACGGGAGGCGCGGTAATGGCGACTTTAAGCTCGTCGCCATGTAAACCAACGATGCTGTCGCGGCTGGCCTTAGGCTGAATATACAGCCGTAAGACCAACCCATCAGCGCAGGCTTCGACGGCACTCATAGCGCCATCCACAGCCCCGGAAGCAGAACGTTGCCGGTAGCCTGCAACAGTTCGGCGATACCCATGTTGATCACGTACAGCAGCAGAACCAGCACCATCGGCGAGAAATCAATGCCGCCCATCGATGGCAGCAGTCTGCGGATCGGACGCAGCAGCGGATCGGCCAACTGCATCAGGACATATTCCACCGGGCTGCGTCCCTGGCTTACCCAGCTCATGATTGCCATGAGCAGGAGAACCCAGAAAATCAGCGAGCCGACGGTTTTAATGAGGATCAGCAGCGCGGAGATCCAGATAATCGGCTGGAAGGTGACGACCATAAACAGCACGATAGCTTTCACGACGCAGAGAATAAAGGCGACCAGCAGGGAGGCGCTGTCGAGCGGCCCCATCGCCGGGATAATGCGGCGCAGCGGCCCAACGACAGGCTGCGTAGCCTTGACCACGAACTGCGAAAACGGGTTATAAAAGTCGCAGCGCGCCCACTGCATCCAGACGCGTAACAACACGACCATTGTGTAAAGCTCAATGACCGTTGAGAGCAGGAAAGTCAACGTCTTCATGGCGTTCCTCAGATTCCTTATTTTTTGCTGTAGTCGCGCGCGCCGAAAATTGCGGTTCCGATGCGCACCATAGTGCTTCCCGCCGCGATGGCGGCTTCCATATCATCCGACATTCCCAGCGACAACGTATCGACGGTAGGGTAGTGCGTTTTTAGCCGCGCAAATGCTACCGCCATTTGTTGGGCGACGGCAAACTGCCTTACATATTCTGACTCTGGCGCGGGAATGGCCATTAAACCGCGCAGCTGCAGATTCGGCAGTTTCGCGATCTCTGCCGCCAGCGCGTCCAGCTCGTCAACGGGAATGCCCGACTTGCTCTGCTCATCGCTAATATTTATTTGAATCAGTACGTTAAGCGGCGTCATTTGCGCAGGTCGCTGTTCGCTAAGGCGCATGGCGATCTTCAGGCGATCGACGGTATGGCACCAGTCAAAATGCTCGGCCACCAGACGGCTTTTATTGGACTGCAGCGGCCCGATAAAGTGCCACTGTAGCCCGGTTGCGCCCTTTTCCTGAAAGTAGCGGATTTTCTCCACCCCTTCCTGAACATAATTTTCGCCAAACGCGACCTGGCCTGCGGCCATCGCTTCTTCGATAGCGCCCGCAGGTTTCGTTTTACTGACTGCAAGCAATGTAACTTCTTCTGGAGCACGGCCGCAGCGTGCGGCAGCGGCTGAGATTTTGTCCCGGACCTGTGCCAGGTTATGCGCAATATCGTTCATATACCGAGGATGAGTTATGGAACTGGAAGAAATAGTGGCCCTTAGTGTAAAGCATAACGTCTCCGATCTACACCTGTGCAATGCTTCAACACCGCGCTGGCGTCGCCAGGGCAAGCTTGAGCCCGCGCCGTTTACCTCTCCGGATATTGGCAAGATACTCGCTGATTGGCTCAACGCCGAGCAGCTCGCCCAGTGGCAGGCCTGCGGACAGGTTGATTTCGCGCTGGCTCCGGCCGGCGGACCGCGCCTGCGCGCCAGCGCATTTGTCCACAACCGCGGTCTGTCGCTGGCCCTGCGTCTGCTGGCGGAAACCTGTCCGCAGCTGGCGGATCTCGGCGCGCCGGCCGCCTTAACGGAGCTGCTCAATGAGGAGAGCGGGCTTATCCTGGTCACGGGCGCCACCGGTAGCGGGAAATCCACCACCCTGGCGGCGATGGTGGGCTATCTTAATCAGCGCCTCAATGGCCATATCCTGACGCTGGAAGATCCGGTTGAGTTTATTCACCGCAGCGAGCGCTGCCTGATCCAGCAGCGGGAAATCGGTCGCCACTGCCCCTCATTTGCCGCGGCCCTGCGCGCTGCGCTGCGTCAGGATCCGGATGTCATTCTGCTAGGGGAACTGCGTGACAGCGAAACGATCCGCCTGGCATTGACCGCGGCGGAGACCGGACATCTGGTTATGGCGACGCTGCATACGCGCGGCGCGGCACAGGCGGTTGAAAGGCTGGTGGATGTTTTTCCTGCCCAGGAGAAAGAGCAGGTTCGTAGCCAGCTGGCGGGAAGTTTATGCGCGGTGCTGGCACAAAAATTGTTTCCGGATACTGCTGGCGGAAGAGTTGCGCTATACGAGCTTTTGGTTAATACCCCGGCGGTGGCGAATTTGATCCGCGAGGGGAAAACGCATCAGCTGCCCGGCGTGATGCAAACCGGGCAGCAATTCGGGATGCAAACTTTTACGCAAAGCTTTCAGCAACGTACGGCTGCGGGTCTTTTATAGCTGCATCTTTTATATTCAGACATCATACCAATGGCTTGTTATGATAATGTTTTATTAATGTTTGGTATCATTATTTTATATTACAAATAAGTACCTAAAATTAAGCCGAATAATGCACGCTATGAAAAACGAATTGACATAAACCTCCCATAACCAGGAAAAAAGTTTGATAATCTTTTGACTCTCTTAAGGCATTCGATTTATGCTGTTTACAGGGATAGGAAAATTCCCATGGAATAATGTTTCAAGGTGTAAGTTTGGTTTGAATTTATAAATACACCAGCGATCGTATTCTTGTTAATTCATTTAACCGCTATGAAGGCGGGAATCAACTAAGGAGAGTTTTAAGTGATTAATTTATCTGAGAATTCGGCTTTTTCTCACCAGGTTACTTTTATTACTCACCCCTCTATTCAAAGCAAAGCATTCGCAACCTGGCTGGCTGAGAAGTTATCTGCATCAGTCGTTCTGCAAAATATTAACAAACCCCTCGCGCAGCGTCTTTTGAAAGATTCTGTAATATTATTTGATATTGCAGTTTCAAATAAAAAGTTGAATAGCGTATGGCGTGACATTATTCGTCTGCAGGCGGATAACCCCCGTTTATTGATTATCAATAGCGCGCAAAAGTATGAGCTCTACGAAATGGCGCAGTGGCCAGCGCTGTACGGCGTTTTCCGTCATGACGATGATGAATCGCGCTTAATTGAGGGCGTTAAGGCTGTGCTGAACGGCGAACAGACGGCTGAATTGAGCGTGATGCACCCGGCGATGTATGCTGCGGATCATGTATCGGCGCCTGCGGAAAATTCACCGCTGACCGAGCGTGAATGTGAAATCCTGAATGAACTTCGCTGCGGGGCGACCAATCTGGATATTGCCCGCGCGCTGTTTATCAGTGAAAACACGGTGCGTACCCATCTGTACAACGTGTTCCGTAAGCTAAGCGTGAAGAACCGGACTCAGGCGGTCAGCTGGGCGAATGAGCATTTGCGCCACTAAAAATGAAATCAGGATGATGGCGCCTGCCGCTGCGGTAGGGCGCCATCATTGATGTTCAGAAACTTTGCTCGAAGTAGCTTTCCAGAATAATGACTGCAGAAGCGGAATCCACGCTGCCTTTATTGAGCGCCCGGAATCCACCGTGTTCGAATAGCCCGGCTCTGGCTTCAACCGTGCTCAGACGTTCATCATGCAGGGTTATTTGCACGCCGAAGCGGCCGTGGATTTTATTCGCGAAGTTGCGTGCGCGCGCGGTGAGGGGCTGTTCCGTGCCGTCCATATTCAGCGGCAGGCCGACAATCACGGCTTCGGGCTGCCACTCTTTCAGCAGCTTTTCGATAATATTCCAGTCAGGCTTACCGTCCTGCGCTTTCAACGCGGGAAGGGGGCGGGCAGTGCCTGTGATGCGCTGCCCTACGGCGACGCCAATGCTTTTGGTGCCAAAATCAAAGCCTAAAAAAGTGCCGCTCATTACGCATGCCCCGCTTCGGCTGGCATCGTCACGATATCGATGCCAATGAGCTTCGCAGCATCGCGCCAGCGGTCAGCTATCGGCGTGCTGAACAAAATATTCCGATCGGCCGGCGCGGTGAGCCAGGCGTTATCCAGAATCTCTTGCTCCAGCTGGCCTTTCTCCCAGGAGGCATAGCCCAGCGCAACCAGCACGTTGTCCGGCTGTTTATCCGTACCCAGCGTTTCGAGCACGTCGCGGGAGGTGGTGATCACCGTGTTATCGGAAATACGAATGCTGGAAGAAAAGTCGGAAGGCGGCGAATGCAGTATAAAACCCCGATCCTCGGCCAGCGGGCCGCCAACCATCACCGGTTTATCCAGGCGAATCTCGGGATTGCGCGGTTCAGGCGTGATTTTTAACTTCTCCAGGATCCCTTCAACCTGCAGATTTTCCATCGGCTTATTGATGATGATGCCCATGGCACCGTCATCGTTATACTCGCAGATATAGACTACGGAGCGACGGAACATCGGGTCCTGGAGAGCAGGCATGGCAATTAGAAAGTGATGCTGTAAATTCATTGTCAGAGGTTCTGTTCCTGGTTCAAAAAAGCAGCACCCAGTATGCGGGTAAAGCAAGGGAGTGTCGATTCACTTTATCTTGCAGGCTCAAGGCGCGTTGCCGGTATGAACCTGAGCGTGAATCTCCTGAGCTGGCTCCAGGCTACAGGCGCTGGCCTGTAGCCTGAATAAGCGCTTTATTTATTGAGGCGCTTCTCGATGGCATCCATCAGCATCCCGGTAATGGAAATCGGGAAGGCGGCTTCGATTTCACGTACGCAGGTGGGGCTGGTGACGTTAATCTCCGTCAGGCGATCGCCAATGATATCCAGACCGACGAAGATTAAGCCTTTGGCCTTCAGCGTCGGGCCCACGCGGCGGGCGATGGCCCAGTCGCTTTCGGTCAGCGGGCGCGCTTCGCCACGACCACCGGCCGCAAGGTTACCGCGGGTTTCGCCGCCCTGTGGGATACGGGCCAGGCAGTAAGGAACCGGCTCGCCGTCAACCACCAGCACGCGCTTATCGCCATCTTTAATGGCCGGCAGATAGTTCTGCGCCATGCAGTAGCGGCTGCCCAGCTCGGTTAGCGTCTCGGTAATCACGCCGAGGTTGGGGTCACCCTCTTTAACGCGGAAAATGGAGGTGCCGCCCATACCGTCCAGCGGTTTGAGAATGACATCGCCATGTTTTTCCCAGAAGGCTTTCAGCTGGGCTTTATTACGGGTGACCAGCGTTTCCGGGGTCAGCTCGGAGAACCAGGCGGTAAACAGCTTTTCGTTACAGTCGCGCAGGCTCTGCGGCTTATTGACGATCAGCGTGCCTTGCTCTTCGGCGCGTTCGAGGATGTAGGTCGCGTAGATAAACTCGGTATCGAACGGCGGATCTTTACGCATCAGAATGACGTCAAGGTCCGCCAGAGGCAGATCCTGTTCGCCGTTGAACGCGTACCATTTATCGTAGTTCTGCTCGACGCTCAGCTTACGCGTACGGGCGCGGGCTTCGCCGTTGATTAAGTACAGATCGTTCATCTCCATATAATGGAGTTCATAGCCGCGACGCTGCGCCTCCAGCAACATGGCGAAGCTGGTGTCTTTCTTGATGTTGATGGTTGCGATGGGGTCCATCACGATGCCGAGCTTAATCATTGTTCTTCTCCGTTAACGCTTCAACCTAAGTCGCCAAAACGCACCTGCAGGGCGGTAATGGCAGTGAGCGCAGTTGTCTCTGTACGCAGAACGCGCGGTCCCAACAGGATATCAGTAAACTGGTAGCGAGCGGTCATCGCTATCTCTTCTGCCGAAAGCCCGCCTTCCGGGCCAATCAGCAGCCGGATACGTTCGACCGGCAGCGGCAGCGTATTAATGCTGGCGCTGGCGCGAGGGTGCAAATTAAGCTTCAGGCCCTCGTCCTGCTCCGCGCACCAGGCTTCAAGCTGCATGGCGGGGCGGATCTCCGGCACCACGTTGCGGCCGCTTTGCTCGCAGGCGGCAATGGCGATTTTTTGCCACTGCTGGATCTTCTTCTGCAAACGTTCGGCGTCCAGTTTAACGCCACAGCGCTCGGAAAACAGTGGCGTTATGAGGCTTACGCCAAGTTCGATCGATTTCTGGATGGTGAATTCCATTTTTTCGCCGCGGGACATCACCTGGCCTAAATGGATATGCAGCGGGGATTCACGGTTATCCATTTTGCTGCTCTGAACGTCAACCAGAACGTTTTTCTTACCTGCCTCGACAATGACCGCCTCGAAGACCTGATTGCTGCCGTCAAAAAGCTCAATTGTCTGGCCTTTACCCATGCGTAAAACGCGACCGACGTGGTTGGCCGCGTCGTCGGAAAGGGCTATCTGGCTACCCGTGGTAATCGGTTCCGGGTGATGGATGCGAGGAATGCGCATGCTTGATATTCCGTTCTTTGCGCAGATATTCTCCTCCCCCGTGGCAGGGGAAGGAGTGAAGCTGCAAATTAACAATTGCCGCTAGTGTAGGTTAGCTCTTTTGCGCCTGGCAAGCCTGCAGGACGTAAGGATTATGGTTGCCCTGAACTTTTGCAATACGCGCGTCGCGTTCGCACTCCCAGGTTGTTACCGGGTACAGCTTATCCCAGGCGGTAAACAGCTGGGTTTGCTGGCGGGAAAGATTGAGCTGGTAGCGGTCGCGCATATAGAAGTAGGTTCTGGCGATAGCGCCCCGGGCGCGAGCCGGCGGCTCGGCAACTTTATCTTTAAAATCAACCTTCATCGCGCACTGGCCGTACTGGCCTTCGCCGCCGTTCCACTGGCTGTACATAAAGTTGGCGCGGTCGCCGTTGACCTCACCGACCGCCGGCTGCAGGTTATGCATGTCGCTTTCCATCTTGCGGTATTCCGGATCTTTAGCGCAGTTTTTACGCCCGCCGTCCTGCCAGCATTGACGCTGATGGCCAAACTGCCACGCGGGAACCACATGCTCCCACTCGACCCGGCTGGCGCGATTTTCATTTTTACGCACTTTATAGCCACAAGATTCCAGGTCGATAACCCCCTTTTTTCCCTGCCAGTTGATTTTACAGCCGCAGTAGAAATCGCCGGGGGCGTCGGCATTGACCTTGACCCCAGCGGTCTTGGCCTGAGAAAAACTGTTGATTCCTTCCGCTGCAAGCGGTGCGCATACCGCCGCGCTGAGAAACGCGGCAGCAAAAATATGAATACGGGACATCGTTAACTCCGTGTCAAAACGAGCCCGCAACGTATCGAATGTGATTGCCAGACGCAATCAGTCAGATCAGAAAATTTCCAGTTATTTCCGGAGATTACTTTTCCGCTACCAGAACATCTCCGCAGCGCACGCAGCGATAGGTGGCCTCCCCGCGCATCACGCGATTGTGGCGGCGGACGGTAAGCTGGTGCTGCTGGCACTGGCAGCGGTAGGGGAAGGTATTTTTACGCACTGAATCGAGTTCGAAACGATGGGTGCGCAGAGCCGGAACGCCCAGCACGCTTTCCATCATCCATTTCCACTCTTTGCCGTGCGGCGCCACGCGGCCAAAGTGCTTCCACACCAGCAGGTGGGCCAGCTCGTGCGGCACGACTTCATCAATAAACGCCTGCTGGTTTTCCAGCAGCAGCACCGGGTTAAGGCGGATTTCATTTTTCTCCAGCCAGGCGGTACCGGCGGAGGTTCCCCGCTGCTGATAAACCAGCACCGGTTCAGGATAATGTCGTCCCAGCTTGAGGTTCGCTTTGGCAAGATTTTCCCGCAGGCTGCGCATAACGGCCTGTTGAAGGGCAATGGGAATTCGGGGTGTTTTCATAGCGCCAGAGGATAGTGCGGCGGGATGAGGAGAGCAAGAAGAAGCTTCCTCCCGGGAGGGAGGAAGCGGGTTAGTCTAGTCGCGCGCGCCGATTTCGCGCAGCTTACGGCCTTTCATCAGGTTACGTTCGATATGTTCCAGCGAAACGTTTTTGGTTTCCGGGATCAGCCACAGGGTCAGGAAGATGAACAGGATGTTCAGGCCGCCATAGACCCAGAAGGTGTTGGCGCTGCCCAGCGAGTTCAGCATGGTCAGGAAGGTCGCGCCGACGATCATGTTGGCAATCCAGTTGGTGGCCGTTGAGCAGGTGATACCGAAATCACGCCCTTTCAGCGGCTGGATTTCGGAGCACAGCACCCAAATCAGCGGGCCGGCGCTCATCGCAAAGCCAACGATAAACATCAGCAGCATCAGGACGGCAAAGTACTGCGCCGTGGCGGAGTGGATGCCGATATGCATCATGCTGCCCAGTACGCCCATGCCGAGCGCCATAACGATAAAGCCGAGGATCAGCGTCGGCTTACGGCCCCAGCGATCAACCAGTCCGATGGCGATAAAGGTCGCCAGAACGTTGGTCAGACCCACGATGACGGTTCCCCACATCTGTTCGGTGGTGTTGGTATAGCCCGCCAGTTCAAAAATCTTCGGCGCGTAGTACATGATGACGTTCATACCGGTGAACTGTTGCATCACCTGCAGCAGGACGCCGAGGAATACCGCACGGCGGAAGTTGCTGTTTTCTTTAAACAGCGACCAGCCGGACTGTTTTACCTTCAGGCTTTCGCGGATCTCATCCAGCTCGCGTTTCGCTTCAGCGCTGGTGTCGCGCAGGCGCAGCAGGACGCGTTCGGCGTCGACAAAGCGGCGCTTAGCGGCAAACCAGCGCGGGCTGTCAGGCAGGAAAACCACGCCAATCAGCAACAGCACCGCCGGGATAATAATCACCCCGAGCATCCAGCGCCAGGCGCCGCTGTAGCTGAATGCCGTATCGGAAAGATAGGCGCCGAGAATACCAATGGTAATCATCAGTTGATACATCGAAATCATGCTGCCGCGGATTTTTTCCGGGGCGATTTCAGACAGATACAGCGGGGCGGTGTAGGAGGCGACGCCCACGGCCAGGCCGAGCAGCACGCGGGAGAGCAGCAGCACTTCCACGTTCGGTGCGGCGGCGGAGAACAGCGAGCCGGCAACGAACAGGATGGCGCCAATCATCAGGCTTTTTTTACGCCCGAGTTTGAAGGAGAGCCAGCCGCTGCCCACCGCGCCGACGGCGGCGCCGAACATCATGGAGCTGACCACCCACTCCTGAGTGTGAGCGCTTATCTGGAACTCGTTGGCAATAAAGGGTAAGGCACCCGCAATAACACCGATATCAAGGCCGAACAGCAGGCCAGCCAGTGCGGCGAGGAAACAGACAAAGAACGTCATCGTCTTGTTGGAACGCCCTTGTTTTTTGTTGTCAGGCATAACGCCCTCCGGTTGAGTTATTGATCTTGTCGATGCGTAGGGTAGGTAAATACGTCGTAAAAAAATGTGATAGTAATCACGGCTGTGTAATCGGTTACACTAGAGTAAAGAAACGTAATGACTATAAACGCATTTAAATCAGTATATTAGTTAAGTTTAGCTCAAGAAATTAAAAGCGCTAATCGGACTTTACTGAAATATTGTGTAACAAAGTGAAGTCTTATTACATTTTGCATGCAATAACGGAAAAGGTTTGCTCTGCATATGATGTAATCGCTTCCATAAAAGGGAGTTGCAGGCGGTATGCCGGGCGGCTGAGGGGCGTAAAATAAAAAGGCCAGCGCGAGGCTGGCCTTGAAAGCGAGGAGAGCGGCGTCTTATTTCAGACCGGACGCTTCGCGCAGCTGGGCCGCTTTGTCGGTTTTTTCCCACGGGAAATGCTCGCGGCCAAAGTGGCCGTATGCCGCCGTCTCTTTGTAGATCGGGTGCAGCAGATCCAGCATCTGAATCAGGCCATACGGACGCAGGTCAAAGAACTCGCGCACCAGCAGGGTCAGCTGCTCAGAAGGCACTTTTTCGGTACCGAAGGTTTCAACCATGATTGAAGTTGGCTCCGCCACGCCGATGGCGTAGGAAACCTGGATTTCGCAACGATCGGCCAGGCCAGCGGCAACGATGTTTTTCGCCACATAGCGCGCCGCATAGGCCGCAGAACGGTCCACTTTAGACGGATCTTTACCGGAGAACGCGCCGCCACCGTGACGAGCCATGCCGCCGTAGGTATCAACGATGATTTTACGCCCGGTCAGGCCGCAGTCGCCCATGGGGCCGCCGATAACAAAACGGCCGGTTGGGTTGATAAAGAATTTGGTCGCGCTGTTCAGCCACTCGGTCGGCAGAACCGGTTTGATGATCTCTTCCATCACCGCTTCCTGCAGCGATTTCTGATCGATGCTTTCGGCGTGCTGTGTGGAGAGAACGACCGCATCAATACCGACAACTTTGCCGTCGTCGTACTGGAAGGTGACCTGGCTTTTCGCATCCGGGCGCAGCCACGGCAGGGTGCCGTTTTTACGCACTTCAGCCTGACGCTGCACCAGACGATGCGCATAGGTGATCGGCGCCGGCATCAGCACGTCGGTTTCGTTAGTGGCGTAGCCAAACATCAGGCCCTGGTCGCCCGCGCCCTGTTCCAGCGGATCGGCACGGTCAACGCCCTGGTTGATGTCCGGAGACTGTTTACCGATGGCGCTCAGCACCGCGCAGGAGTTGGCGTCAAAGCCCATATCGGAATGCACGTAGCCAATTTCACGGACCGTGTTGCGGGTGATCTCTTCGATATCAACCCATGCGCTGGTGGTGATTTCACCACCGACCAGAACCATACCGGTTTTGACGTAGGTTTCACATGCTACGCGCGCTTTCGGATCCTGTTCGAGGATCGCATCCAGCACGGCGTCGGAGATTTGGTCAGCAATTTTGTCGGGATGCCCTTCTGATACGGACTCTGACGTAAAGAGGTGTTTTGCCATGTTTTATTTCACCTGTGGACGATTCGGGTAGCTCATACTGTTGTGTAGAATGGCTTTGACGGATGACTCTACCAAAGCTTGCAGGTAGTGACACGAGCAGTCTGAGTGTTAATCAGTATAGATGGATTAACTTCTGGACGGCTATTTTAGGGCAGTTCTTGACCCCATTTCCAGCCTTTTTTGATATTCGTCGCATTTATAGAAAAAGGGCAGTGGCAATTTTTCCTGACAATACCCGGCAACGCGCATATTTTTATTTTGCTTTTTACCCCGCTTCTCGGTATAAAACGCCGCGCGCGGCTCATTAAAACAGCGCACGAGCACTCACCTCGTGACGCCACTTCCAGCCGGGTTAAGCAGTCTCTATTGACAGAGTCCCGCAGCGGCGTTTTCGCTGGCTGTCCGGAACCTATAGCTTTGGCTTGTCGCTGGCCCGACTCGGGGCAGTGTGGAGGTGATACCAGATAATGAACCCACGTTTTTCGCCTGATTCGTCGCGTCGTTCCGTCGCGCGTCACTACTCCTCAATCCGCATCTCTCTCATGCAAACCAGCCGATGTTCTACCCATCTCGGCGCTTCTCAGGATTCCCGGGCCGGCAGGCTGCTGGAAAACTGAACAAGGGCGCTCTTGCGATAGCAAGGGTTTTCTCGTGGTTTCTCCGGACTGTCATACTCCGTTCGGGTACGTGTTTTACGATGATATGAATAAGAAACCGGTCGCTCAGCCGCAAGACCAGCACTATCTACTGGGATTTCGGACTGTTTATGGGTTGTTATCGCTTCTTCGGATTGCGATAGTAGTCAACTGTTTTACACTTGTTACTAAAATTTGAGGTTCGCTATGTCTGACGACATGTCTTTATCTTCGCCTTCGTCAGCAGGCGATCACGGTGTACTACGTTCCATGCAGGAGGTTGCGATGAGCTCCCAGGAAGCCAGCAAGATGCTACGTACTTACAATATTGCCTGGTGGGGTAATAACTACTACGACGTTAACGAACTGGGCCATATTAGCGTCTGCCCGGATCCTGACGTCCCGGAAGCGCGCGTTGACCTTGCCGAGCTGGTGAAAGCGCGTGAAGCTCAGGGGCAGCGCCTGCCTGCACTGTTCTGCTTCCCGCAGATTTTGCAGCACCGCCTGCGTTCGATTAACGCCGCCTTTAAACGCGCGCGCGAATCTTATGGCTATAACGGTGACTACTTCCTGGTTTATCCGATCAAGGTTAACCAGCATCGCCGCGTGATTGAATCGCTGATCCACTCCGGCGAGCCGCTGGGTCTGGAAGCGGGCTCTAAGGCCGAGCTGATGGCGGTACTGGCGCACGCCGGTATGACCCGCAGCGTGATTGTCTGTAACGGTTATAAAGACCGTGAATATATCCGCCTGGCGCTGGTGGGCGAAAAGATGGGCCACAAGGTCTATCTGGTCATCGAGAAAATGTCCGAAATCGCCATCGTGCTGGAAGAGGCCGAGCGGCTGAACGTGGTGCCGCGTCTCGGCGTGCGCGCGCGTCTGGCTTCGCAGGGCTCCGGTAAGTGGCAGTCCTCCGGCGGCGAAAAATCCAAATTTGGCCTCGCGGCGACCCAGGTTTTGCAGCTGGTTGAAATTCTGCGCTCAGCCGGGCATCTGGACAGCCTGCAGCTGCTGCACTTCCACCTTGGCTCGCAGATGGCCAATATTCGCGATATCGCCACCGGCGTGCGTGAATCGTCGCGTTTCTACGTTGAGCTGCACAAGCTGGGCGTGAATATTCAGTGCTTCGACGTTGGCGGCGGTCTCGGCGTCGACTATGAAGGGACCCGTTCGCAGTCCGACTGCTCGGTGAACTACGGCCTGAACGAATACGCCAACAACATCATCTGGGCGATTGGCGATGCCTGTGAAGAGAACGGCCTGCCGCATCCGACGGTGATCACCGAATCCGGCCGCGCGGTCACGGCGCACCACACCGTGCTGGTATCGAATATTATCGGCGTTGAGCGTAACGAATATACCGAGGCGACCCCGCCCGCGGAAGACGCCGCGCGTCCGCTGCAAAGCATGTGGGAAACCTGGCAGGAGATGCAGGAAACCGGCAATCGCCGCTCGCTGCGCGAATGGCTGCACGACAGCCAGATGGATCTGCACGATATTCATATCGGCTACTCCTCCGGCACCTTTAATCTTCAGGAGCGCGCCTGGGCCGAGCAGCTGTATCTCAATATGTGCCATGAAGTGCAGAAACAGCTCGATCCCAGCAACCGCGCGCATCGCCCAATTATCGACGAACTGCAGGAGCGTATGGCGGATAAGATCTACGTCAACTTCTCCCTGTTCCAGTCGATGCCGGACGCCTGGGGTATCGATCAGCTATTCCCGGTGATGCCGCTGGAAGGGCTGAATATGGTGCCGGAACGCCGCGCGGTGCTGCTGGATATCACCTGCGACTCCGACGGCGCGATTGACCACTATGTGGATGGCGACGGTATTGCGACCACCATGCCGATGCCGGAATACGATCCGGATAACCCGCCGATGCTGGGCTTCTTTATGGTAGGCGCCTACCAGGAGATCCTCGGCAATATGCACAACCTGTTCGGCGATACGGAAGCCGTCGACGTGTTTGTCTTCCCTGACGGCAGCGTCGAAGTGGAGCTGTCTGATGAAGGGGATACCGTCGCGGATATGCTGCAGTACGTGCAGCTCGATCCGAACACGCTGTTGACCCAGTTCCGCGATCAGGTGAAAAAGACCGATCTCGACGCTGACCTGCAGCAGCAGTTCCTTGAAGAGTTCGAGGCCGGTTTATACGGCTACACTTATCTGGAAGACGAGTGATCTATGCCCTCTCCGTAGCGGAGAGGAAAGAGGGAGAGAGAAGCCTGGTTCGCCACTTGCCAGACTCACTTGAACGCGTAGACATTTACGGCGATAATTCGGCCAACTAAGCAGTAAACTCATTCAAACCCTTCCTCGTCGGGCCTAACGACGCGGAAGGGTTTTTTTATATTTGTATTTCAATACAACGACTGTAAAAGAGGTCATACCCATGAGCACCTTAGGTCATCAATACGATAACTCCCTGGTATCCAACGCATTTGGTTTTCTGCGTCTACCGATGAATTTCATGCCGTACGACAGCGATGCGGACTGGGTCATCACCGGCGTACCGTTTGATATGGCGACCTCCGGACGCGCGGGCGGCCGTCATGGCCCGGCGGCGATCCGCCAGGTGTCGACGAACCTTGCGTGGGAGCACAACCGCTTCCCGTGGAATTTTGACATGCGCGAGCGCCTGAACGTCGTGGACTGCGGCGATCTGGTTTACGCCTTTGGCGACGCGCGTGAAATGAGTGAAAAGCTGCAGGCCCACGCGGAAAAACTGCTGGCGGCAGGAAAACGCATGCTCTCTTTTGGCGGCGACCACTTTGTGACGCTGCCGCTGCTGCGCGCTCATGCGAAGCACTTTGGCAAAATGGCGCTGGTGCATTTCGACGCCCATACCGATACCTACGCCAATGGCTGCGAATTTGACCACGGCACCATGTTCTATACCGCGCCGAACGAAGGCCTGATCGACCCGCACCATTCAGTGCAAATCGGCATTCGCACCGAGTTTGATAAGGACAACGGGTTTACCGTGCTGGATGCGGGTCAGGTTAACGACCGCAGCGTCGACGACGTGATCGCTCAGGTGAAACAGATCGTCGGCGATATGCCGGTGTACCTGACCTTTGATATCGACTGCCTGGATCCGGCGTTTGCCCCGGGTACCGGTACGCCGGTGATCGGCGGGCTGACTTCCGATCGGGCGATCAAGCTGGTGCGCGGCCTGAAGGATCTGAACATCGTCGGCATGGACGTGGTGGAAGTCGCGCCGGCCTACGACCAGTCCGAAATCACCGCCCTGGCGGCGGCGACGCTGGCGCTGGAAATGCTCTACATTCAGGCGGCGAAAAAAGGCGAGTAATCAGGTCGCTCACAGCGTGCGTTTTCCTCGAACGACCTGGAGGCGCAGTGCTTGCTCCGGCCTAAGAATAAGTGCAGATTGTGTTGCCGGGTAAGGTGTGAGCCGCTACCCGGCATACCGATAAGCTCCCCCAATTCTGTTTGTTATGCCACTTGGGGAGCCGGGGCTTACTTAATCCCGTCGGCCTTCATGCGATCGCGGATATGCTGAGCGCGGGCTTCCGATGCCGGGTGGTCATCAAACATGGAGCTTTGGCGTCCGGCTTCCAGCTGCGCCAGTTTCTCGAAGCTGGTGGCAAGTCCTGCCGGATTAATGCCGCGCTTGCGCAGCAGATCGTACGAGTAGTCGTCCGCTTCCGATTCCTGACGTTGGGAGAACTGCGAGTTCACCAGCTTCTCGCCCAGATCGCCCAGCTGCGACTGCGACAGGCTGCCGACGATGCCGCCCGCGGAGGCCGCCGCCGCGCGTACCGCGTTGGTGCCCAGCGCTACCTGCATCCCTTTCTTCACGTGGCCCAGCGCGACGTGACCCATTTCGTGGCCGATAACCGCTTCGACTTCATTATCATTCATCAAATCCATCAGTCCGCTGTAAACGCGGATGCAGCCGTTAGCCATGGCGAAGGCGTTAACGTCTTTAGTTTGATACACCTTGTAGTTCACCGGCTGGCCGTTGATGTTGTCCCCCAGCGCGGCGGCGATTTTACTCAGGCGTTTGCTGTATTCACTGCTGGCAGGCGCGATAGTCGCTTTCGCATCCATCTCCTGACAGGCTTTGTCGCTTAAGGCTTTCACCTGCTCGTCGCTGAGCGAATAAGCCTGAAAAGCCTCCGCGCCGGAGCTAAGCAGGCCGTTGGAATCCATGTTCTGGCATCCGGTAAGCGTGGCTGCGATCCCAAGGGCAAGAAGAGCTGAGCGAATTTTCATTTTTTATCTTCCACAATCTTATGGTTATTTATCCGAAAAAACGGCGATGGCTGCCTGCCGTATCCTGTGCAAATTATAAATACTATATGAGAATGCGGGCGAGAGGATTACGCCGTAGCACAACGTGTTCCAGAGATTTCTTAAACGGCAAAAGGATGCTCCATGTACATGCTTTGCCGCTTAGGTTACATTGTTCACACTTTTTTCCGGCGTAGCCCAAAACGCGCTGTCGTCAAGTCGTTGCGGGCATGGCCTTCATTATCCGATCTGGAGTCAAAATGTCCTCACGTAAAGAGCTTGCTAACGCTATTCGTGCGCTGAGCATGGACGCAGTACAGAAAGCCAAATCCGGCCACCCGGGTGCCCCGATGGGTATGGCTGACATTGCCGAAGTCCTGTGGCGTGATTTCCTGAATCATAACCCGCAGAACCCGTCCTGGGCCGACCGCGACCGTTTTGTCCTGTCCAACGGCCACGGTTCCATGCTGATTTACAGCCTGCTGCACCTCACCGGTTATGATCTGCCGATTGAAGAGCTGAAGAACTTCCGTCAGCTGCACTCTAAAACCCCGGGTCACCCGGAAGTCGGCTACACCGCGGGCGTGGAAACCACCACCGGTCCGCTGGGGCAGGGTATTGCGAATGCGGTTGGTATGGCCATCGCGGAGAAAACTCTGGCGGCGCAGTTCAACCGCCCGGGCCACGACATTGTTGACCACTTCACCTACGCGTTCATGGGCGACGGCTGCATGATGGAAGGTATCTCTCACGAGGTATGTTCTCTGGCCGGTACCCTGAAACTGGGCAAGCTGGTGGCGTTCTATGACGACAACGGCATCTCTATCGACGGTCACGTGGAAGGCTGGTTCACCGATGACACCGCGAAGCGTTTTGAAGCCTACGGCTGGCACGTGGTGCGCGGCGTTGACGGTCACGATGCTGACTCGATTAAACGCGCGGTAGAAGAAGCGCGTGCGGTCACCGACAAACCGTCCCTGCTGATGTGCAAAACCATCATCGGTTTCGGTTCGCCGAACAAAGCCGGTACCCACGACTCCCACGGCGCGCCGCTGGGCGACGCGGAAATCGCGCTGACCCGCGAAGCGCTCGGCTGGAAACACCCGGCGTTTGAAATCCCGTCTGAAATCTATGCCCAGTGGGATGCCAAAGAAGCCGGCCAGGCGAAAGAGTCCGCGTGGAACGAGAAATTCGCTGCCTACGCCAAAGCCTTCCCGCAGGAAGCTGCCGAGTTTACCCGCCGTATGAAAGGCGAGATGCCGGCTGATTTCGACGCGAAAGCGAACGAATTCATCGCGAAGCTGCAGGCTAACCCGGCGAAAATCGCCAGCCGTAAAGCGTCCCAGAACGCCATTGAAGCTTTCGGCCCGCTGCTGCCTGAGTTCCTCGGCGGCTCCGCTGACCTGGCGCCAAGTAACCTGACCCTGTGGTCCGGCTCTAAGGCCATCAACGAAGACGCTGCCGGTAACTATATCCACTACGGCGTGCGTGAATTCGGTATGACCGCGATTGCCAACGGCATCGCCCTGCACGGTGGTTTCCTGCCGTACACCTCCACCTTCCTGATGTTCGTCGAGTACGCGCGTAACGCGGTACGTATGGCGGCGCTGATGAAGCAGCGTCAGGTGATGGTCTACACCCACGACTCCATCGGTCTGGGCGAAGACGGCCCGACGCACCAGCCGGTTGAGCAGGTGGCTTCCCTGCGCGTCACCCCGAACATGTCAACATGGCGTCCGTGCGACCAGGTAGAATCCGCCATCGCGTGGAAATACGGCGTAGAGCGTCAGGACGGCCCGACCGCGCTGATCCTCTCCCGTCAGAACCTGGCGCAGCAGGAGCGTACCGAAGAGCAGCTGGCGAACGTCGCCCGCGGCGGCTACGTGCTGAAAGACTGCGCGGGACAGCCGGAGCTGATCTTCATCGCCACCGGTTCTGAAGTGGAGCTGGCGGTTGCCGCTTACGAAAAACTGACTGCCGAAGGCGTGAAGGCGCGCGTGGTTTCCATGCCGTCCACCGACGCGTTTGACAAGCAGGATGCCGCTTACCGTGAAGCCGTGCTGCCGAAAGCCGTCTCTGCGCGCGTGGCCATCGAAGCGGGTATCGCCGACTACTGGTTCAAATACGTGGGCCTGAACGGCGCGATCGTTGGCATGACCACCTTCGGTGAGTCTGCGCCGGCGGAGCAGCTGTTTGAAGAGTTTGGCTTCACCGTGGATAACGTGGTCGCGAAAGCGAAAGCACTGCTGTAGTTCTTTTACCGCCTCCGGGCTACGGGCCAGCGCGGTCGGGTAGCCCGGACAGGTGCGCAGCGCCGCCTCCGTGTAAAAACTCTGGCTGCCGCCGTAAAAAACGGGTCGCTCTGGCGGCCCGTTTCTTTTTCAGACCATCCTCAGCACTCTGCCTTTTTCCAGAAGCACCCGGCGGGAAAAGTGCCGCCGTGTAAACGCCTCATCGTGGCTGATGGCCACTACGCTGGTCCCTCTTTTGCGGCAAACCGCCAGCCACGCTTCAAATATTGCCAGCCAGTGCTGGTCAAAATCGCGGCTGGGTTCGTCAAGCAGCAGTATTTCTGGCGCCATGGCTTCCAGAGTGGCGACGGCGACCATCCTGCGTTGGGCGGTATGTAAATCCAGCGGATGCGCGTCGGCTACGCTCTCCAGCCGGCATAATTTCAGCGCCGCCGCGGTGCGTTGCGCAACCTCCGCAGGAGGCAATTTCTGGAGCCGCAGCCCAAAGGCGAGCTCTTCCGCGACTTTGCTGTGGAAGAGCTGGTTTTCGGCCTCCTGAAACAGCACGCCGATGATATTGGCGCGTTGACGGTTTTTGTATTGCGCAATCGGCTTATCCAGCAAATTGACGGTACCGGACGTGGCGGGTAGCAGTCCGGCCATCACCCGCAGCAGGGTGGATTTTCCCGCGCCGTTATCGCCGGTGAGCGCCAGCCATTCCCCCTGGCCGAGCGTCAGCGAGATATTTTGCAAACAGTCAGCCGTCGCGCCGGGCCAGCGCCAGGTCACCTGATTCAACGTTAGCATAGTGGGGAAAGCGCTCCATCGTGCAGTCGCCATCCCTGCTGACACCAGGCAAGAAAAGGCGAAGGGGGGCGTTCAAAAAGGATAATCAATGAACGCTGCGCCAGCGCCCAGTGCCCCAGGCGCTCCAGAAGCATAGCGCTTGCCTGCGTCGTCAGGCGGCTAAAGGCTTCGTCAAGGATCAGTAGCGTTGGCCGCATAGCCAGCGCGCAGGCGATCGCCACCCGCTGGGTTTCTCCCCCGGATAGGGTGGAGGGGTGGCGATGTCGTAACGCCTGGCACGCCGTCAGCGTCAGCGCTTCGTCAATACGGCGCATAATCTCCTCTTCGCTGAGGCAGAGATTTTCAGGGCCAAAAGCGACCTCTTCTTCGACGCTGAAGGTACAGCCGGAAAGCTGGAGATAGGGTGATTGCTGGACCAGCTGGATGGTCTGCGCCCGTTCGACCAGCGATTGCTGGCCGATGGGGATACCAAGCAGGGTGCCTTTACCTTCGATATCGCCGGGCAGAAAATCCGGATACCAGCCCGCCATAATCTGCGCCAGAGTGCTTTTCCCGCTGCCGCTATCGCCAAAAATCGCCACAATGCCGGGCTGCGAATAATGAAAATCAAAGCATGCCGCAGATTGCGCCGCCTGGGTCGGGTGATAGCGGAATTGTTCTAACGTAACCATAGCCAGGCTCCAGCTTCAGCGACCATCGCCAGCAGCATGCCGTAACGCGCCAGACGTTGTAAGGCGCTGTCTTTCGGCGCCCAAAGCGTGGTGCGCCGACGATGTAAACGAAATGCCCGCATATCCAGCGCCGCTCCGCGTATCGCCAGATCGTTAAGCGCGTTGTGGGTCAGAGGGATAATGAGCGCAGGCATAGCGCGCAGCCGCTGATAGCCGTTCTCGTCCAGCGGTACGCCGCGGGCGCGTTGGGCCTCGTGGATAATCGTCAGCTGGCGCTTTAGCTGTTCGACAACCAGCAGCGGGCCAGCGAACAGATAAGCGACGCCCGGCGGCAGGCGTGAAGCAAACAGGGCGCGAATAAAGCGCTGTACCGGTACGTACTCCATCCACAGCTGTGACGTTGAAACAATCGCCAGAATTCTCAGCCAGAGCGTGATGGCGCTGGCCCAGCGCTGCGGGTCGCGGGGGTGGCCGCTCAGCCACTGGGTAAACCAGCCGCCGTGGACCAGCCACAGGCCAATGCCCAGCGAGAAGAGGAGCCAGGCGACGTATTTTGCCCGCCGCCGCGTCGCCCTGAACAGCAGCAAGCTGAGAAACGCCGCTGCGCTATAAACCGGCAGCGCCGTCTCTGCGGGCAGCAGCAGCGTAGTCGCCGCCGCCAGCGCCCAGAGGGTTAATGACGTAAAAGGGTGCATTAGCGTACGGCAGACATCGCAGGAAACTGACGCAGCGTGCGCAGCGGCAGCTGGCGCAGCAGGATCCAGACGATAATCGCGGTAAGGATTTTATCCACCAGATTAGCGCCTAAGACGGTAATCGCCACCGATTCCAGCAGATTCTGACCTGCCGAATGGATCCAGGCGACGAACAGATCCGCGCCGCTGCCCGTCACGCCGCCGAACAGCGCCGTACGCAGCGGTACGGCGACCGCGGTCACGGCGAGGGTAATGACAACGCCGCTAATGACCACCTTCGGTAAGGTGCGGAACCATCCCGCGCGCGCCAGCCATCCGGCGACCAGACCAATCACCATCGCCACCGGCGCAAAGGCGGCGGCAATCGGATCGGTCAGCAGCCCCCACAGGAGGTTGGTCAGTAACCCGGTCAACATGCCAATGACCGGGCCGAGTAAAACCGCGCTGATTAAGGTGCCGATCGAATCGAGAAAGATGGGAAGCTTTAACAGACTGATGAGCTGTCCGCCGATCATATTGATGGCGACGGCGATCGCAATCAGCACCAGGGACTGGCTGGTAAATTGGCGACGAGCCATAGAAACCTCTTTAAGGGGAAAAGTTATCGGGATGAAATGACCAGTTCGTCATAGCCGGAAACCGCGCACGGCTGACGGCTAAACGCCAGGGAGGTCAGTTCGCCTATCACCAGCTCAAGGGTGGTGCGGACGGTACAGCCGGGCATCATATGGCCGCCGAGCATGGCGCCTTGCGAATCGGATATCGCTAAATGGAGATGTTCACCTTGCCATTCCAGCGTGCCGTTCAGGGAGATAACCTCATAGGTTCCGGTCAATAAAGTGGTCTCATCCTGGCCGGCAAAACGTAATGCCGCATGGCTTAAGCTGCCGGTACAGCCGGCTATCCAGGCAGCCTGAATCTGTTGCTCTTGTATGAAGGCGCGCAGGTGTGAAAAAACCTCATCGCCCGGAAGTAAGCGAAGCGCATAGTAACGAGCCGCAGAGGGCTGCAAGTGGGGGATTGTCATTTTTTCGAGGGACTCCGAGACTCGGACGTAACGGTCATCATATCGCCGCTATACGGTATAGTTTCTGATATAAATCAGTGTTTGCCGCCCGGCAACGAAAAGATTTTGCTACGCTTATTCGTCATTGTGGAATAGGGAATAAATTCCGCGGCAGAGAGGGTAAAAGTGTGATGTAAGTCAGATAAATGGTTTCTCCGGCTGGACAATCATTCCTTTTATTCCTTGTTTGGCTTATTCTAGCTGAAGCGTTTCAGTCGTCTAAATGTTCGACAATTAATCAATCAGTCGCAGTTTGCGACAGGTAAGGTTTCCCTTAGAGCGTTGCTGCATTACTCTGTCAGCCACCTCATATCATGGATAGCCTTGCAGGAGACCTATGACCATACGCATTGCGATTAATGGCTTCGGTCGCATCGGGCGTAACGTGGTTCGTGCTTTGTATGAATCCGGGCGTCGTGCGGAAATTACCGTGGTGGCAATCAATGAACTGGCGGATGCTGCCGGCATCGCGCATTTATTGAAATATGACACCAGCCATGGGCGCTTTGCCTGGGATGTACGTCAGGAGAGAGAGCAGCTGTTTGTTGGCGACGATGCCATTCGTCTTCTGCATGAATCTTCCCTTGAGGCGTTGCCCTGGCGGGAACTGGCGGTTGATGTGGTGCTTGACTGTACCGGCGTTTACGGCAGCCGCGAGCATGGCGAAGCCCATCTTCAAGCCGGCGCCAGAAAAGTGCTTTTTTCACACCCTGGCGGCAACGACCTCGACGCGACGATCGTTTTTGGCGTAAACCATGCTGAGCTCAGAACCGAGCACCGTATCGTCTCCAACGCCTCCTGCACCACCAACTGCATTATTCCGGTCATTAAGCTGTTAGATGATGCCTACGGCATAGAGTCAGGAACGGTAACCACGATCCACTCATCAATGAACGATCAGCAGGTCATTGATTCCTGGCATCCGGATTTACGCAGGACGCGAGCGGCCAGCCAATCAATCATCCCGGTTGATACTAAGCTTGCTGCGGGGATCACGCGTTTTTTCCCTCAGTTTAACGATCGCTTTGAAGCGATCGCGGTTCGTGTACCGACGATTAATGTGACGGCGATCGACCTTAGCGTAACGGTAAAAAAACCGGTAAAAGCAAGTGAAGTCAACCAGTTGCTGCAAAAAGCAGCACTGGGTGCATTTCATGGTATAGTTGACTATACGGAATTGCCGTTAGTCTCGATAGATTTCAACCACGATCCCCATAGCGCCATCGTTGATGGCACGCAAACGCGGGTAAGTGGCGCGCATTTGATCAAAACGCTGGTCTGGTGCGATAACGAATGGGGCTTTGCTAACCGGATGCTCGACACCACGTTAGCGATGGCCGCACAAGGTTTCAGGTAAGGCGCTCAGGCGCCTGCAAAACTTTATCAAGAATCAACGAGAGGATTCACCATGTCTGTAATTAAGATGACCGATCTGGATCTGGCTGGTAAACGCGTTTTTATCCGTGCGGATCTGAACGTACCGGTTAAAGAAGGGAAAGTAACCAGCGACGCGCGTATCCGTGCTTCTCTGCCGACCATCGAACTGGCCCTGAAACAGGGTGCGAAAGTGATGGTCACTTCCCACCTGGGTCGTCCTACCGAAGGCGAGTACAACGAAGAATTCTCTCTGCTGCCGGTTGTTAACTATCTGAAAGACAAACTGTCTAACCCGGTACGTCTGGTTAAAGATTACCTGGACGGCGTTGAAGTCGCTGCCGGTGAGCTGGTGGTTCTGGAAAACGTTCGCTTTAACAAAGGCGAGAAGAAAGACGACGAAGCGCTGTCGAAAAAATACGCTGCGCTGTGCGATGTATTCGTCATGGACGCGTTCGGTACCGCTCACCGCGCGCAGGCTTCTACTCACGGTATCGGCAAATTCGCTGACGTCGCTTGCGCAGGCCCGCTGCTGGCCGCTGAGCTGGACGCCCTGGGTAAAGCGCTGAAAGAACCGGCTCGTCCGATGGTCGCTATCGTGGGTGGTTCTAAAGTTTCTACCAAACTGACCGTTCTGGACTCCCTGTCTAAAATCGCTGACCAGCTGATCGTCGGCGGCGGCATCGCCAACACCTTCGTTGCCGCTCAGGGCCACAACGTCGGTAAGTCCCTGTACGAAGCCGATCTGGTTGACGAAGCGAAACGCCTGCTGACAACCTGCGATATCCCGGTTCCGACTGACGTTCGCGTGGCAACCGAGTTCTCTGAAACCGCAACCGCTACCCTGAAATCTGTTAACGACATCAAAGATGAAGAGCAGATTCTGGACCTGGGCGATGCTTCCGCAGAGAAACTGGCTGAAATCCTGAAAAACGCGAAAACCATCCTGTGGAACGGCCCGGTCGGCGTGTTCGAATTCCCGAACTTCCGCAAAGGTACTGAAATCGTAGCTAACGCCATCGCAGACAGCGAGGCGTTCTCCATCGCAGGCGGCGGCGACACCCTGGCAGCAATCGACCTGTTCGGTATTGCTGACAAAATCTCCTACATCTCCACCGGCGGCGGCGCATTCCTCGAATTCGTGGAAGGTAAAGTTCTGCCGGCAGTAGCCATGCTCGAAGAGCGCGCTAAGCAGTAATTCAGTTCAGGCGGGGAGACCCGCCTGTTTTTCAGCGCGCGTAAAAGCTCGCGAACCTTCTTCAACGGTCGAAGATACAGATACAGGACTACGTAACATGTCTAAAATTTTTGATTTCGTAAAACCGGGCGTCATCACTGGCGACGACGTTCAGAAAGTGTTCCAGGTAGCTAAAGAAAACAACTTTGCTCTGCCAGCGGTAAACTGCGTGGGTACTGATTCCATCAACGCCGTTCTGGAAGCAGCTGCAAAAGTTCGTTCTCCGGTTATCGTTCAGTTCTCTAACGGCGGCGCTGCGTTCATCGCGGGCAAAGGCGTGAAAACTGACGTTCCTCAGGGCGCAGCCATCCTGGGCGCTATCTCTGGCGCGCATCACGTGCATCAGATGGCTGAGCACTACGGTGTTCCGGTTATCCTGCACACTGACCACTGCGCTAAGAAACTGCTGCCGTGGATCGACGGTCTGCTCGACGCGGGTGAAAAACACTTCGCCGCAACCGGCAAACCGCTGTTCTCTTCTCACATGATCGACCTGTCTGAAGAGTCCCTGCACGAAAACATCGAGATCTGTTCTAAGTACCTGGCGCGTATGGCCAAAATGGACATGACTCTGGAAATCGAACTGGGCTGCACCGGCGGCGAAGAAGACGGCGTGGACAACAGCCACATGGACGCTTCTGCTCTGTACACCCAGCCGGAAGACGTTGATTACGCGTACACCGAGCTGAGCAAAATCAGCCCGCGTTTCACCATCGCCGCTTCCTTCGGTAACGTACACGGCGTTTACAAGCCGGGCAACGTGGTACTGACCCCGACTATCCTGCGCGACTCTCAGGAATACGTTTCTAAGAAACACAACCTGCCGCACAACAGCCTGAACTTCGTATTCCACGGTGGTTCCGGTTCTTCCGCTCAGGAAATCAAAGACTCCGTAAGCTACGGCGTGATCAAAATGAACATCGATACCGATACCCAATGGGCAACCTGGGACGGTATCCTGCAGTACTACAAAACTAACGAAGCTTACCTGCAGGGCCAGCTGGGCAACCCGAAAGGCGAAGACCAGCCGAACAAGAAATACTACGATCCGCGCGTATGGCTGCGCGCTGCACAGACGTCCATGGTGACTCGTCTGGAGCAGGCATTTAAAGAGCTGAACGCGATCGACGTTCTGTAAGAAAGGTTTGTTGCTTACCCGGAAGCCCGCAGAAATGCGGGCTTTTTTATTATCTGAACAACATGAAATGTTGCTAAATAAATGTGATCAATTTGGCAAAACGCACTCTTATTGTTTACCCTTAACCTGTTTGTAATTATCAGGTTTGGTTATTTTTTCCCCGTCCGGGTATCCATAAGGAAAGTTGAATGGAAGATTTGAACGTTGTCGATAGCATAAATAACGCCGGTTCATGGCTGGTGCGCAATCAGGCGTTACTGCTGAGCTATGCCGTCAACATTGTCGCGGCTATCGCGATTATTATTGTCGGTTTGATCGTGGCGCGGATTGTTTCCAACACCGTCAATCGCCTGATGCGGGCGCGGCATATTGATGCCACCGTTGCCGATTTTCTCTCTGCGCTGGTACGCTACGCCGTTATTGCTTTTACCCTGATCGCCGCTCTCGGCCGCGTGGGCGTGCAAACCGCCTCGGTGATCGCGGTGCTCGGCGCCGCGGGCTTAGCCGTCGGTCTGGCGCTGCAGGGCTCGCTGTCTAACCTTGCCGCTGGCGTCCTTCTGGTGGTCTTTCGCCCGTTCCGAGCCGGTGAATACGTTGACCTTGGCGGTATCGCGGGAACCGTGCTGAACGTGCAGATTTTCTCCACGACCCTGCGCAGCGCGGATGGCAAAATCGTGGTGGTGCCGAACGGTAAAATCATTGCCGGGAATATCATCAACTTCTCCCGCGAGCCGGTGCGCCGCAACGAGTTTATCATCGGCGTGGCCTACGACGCTGATATCGATAAAGTGAAGCAGCTGCTCACCAATATCATCGAATCGGATGAACGTATCCTCAAAGATCGTGAAATGACCGTGCGTCTCAATGAACTGGGCGCTTCTTCGGTGAACTACGTGGTGCGCGTATGGAGTAAGAGCAGCGATCTGCAAAGCGTATACTGGGACGTTCTGGAGCGTATTAAGCGCGACTTTGACGCCAATGGCATCGGCTTCCCGTATCCGCAGATGGACGTTCACGTCATTCGTCCGCAGGAAAAAGCAGAGTAATTCTCCTCTTTTATACAGGCCGGTTTGTCCGGCCTTTTTTCTGCGCCCTATTAGTAGTTCTTATTAACGATTAAAATTTTCAATTTCCTCTAATGATTTCCGCGCGCTATATTCCCCGGCATTGACTCTTTCAGTGGAAATCACTTGCGATGTTATCGTATTACTTTCAGGGCCTTGCCCTGGGAGCGGCCATGATTTTGCCGCTCGGTCCGCAAAACGCCTTTGTGATGAATCAGGGCATTCGTCGTCAGTACCACCTGATGATTGCTCTGCTGTGCGCCATCAGCGATCTGCTGCTGATCTGCGCCGGGATTTTTGGCGGCAGCGCGCTGCTGATGCAGTCACCGTGGCTGCTGGCGCTGGTGACCTGGGGCGGCGTCGCTTTTTTATTGTGGTACGGCTTTGGCGCGCTGAAAACGGCCTTGAGCAGCAATCTGGCGCTGGCCAGCGCGGAAGTGATGAAGCAGGGACGCTGGAAAATTATCGTCACCATGCTGGCTGTCACCTGGCTGAATCCGCACGTGTATCTGGATACGTTTGTGGTTCTCGGCAGCCTTGGCGGGCAGCTGGCGATGGAGCCGAAGCGCTGGTTTGCCTTAGGTACCATCAGCGCCTCATTCTTATGGTTCTTTGGGCTGGCCCTGCTGGCCGCCTGGCTCGCCCCGCGCCTGAGCACGGCGAAGGCTCAGCGCGTTATCAACGTGCTGGTCGGTCTGGTGATGTGGGTCATTGCCTTCCAGCTGGCGAAGGATGGCTTCGCTCATGTTCAGGCGCTGCTTAACTAAGCCTTGTCCGATGGACTTTCTCCGCGTACGCGCTAAGCTTGCAGGCATGCGTCTGCGTATAGACGACCAATGTAAGATGGAGAAACGACAGTGAAGTTAAAAGTCATGGCCCTGGCGGCGGCACTCGGATTTAGCGCAATGGCGGTTCAGGCAAATGAGTTGCCAAACGGCCCACATATCGTCACTTCAGGTACCGCCAGCGTCGCTGCGGTTCCTGATATCGCTACGCTGGCGATTGAAGTAAACGTCTCCGCGAAAGACGCGGCATCCGCTAAAAAACAGGCCGATGAGCGCGTGGCCCAGTATCTCTCCTTCCTGGAGAAGAGCGGCATTGCGAAGAAAGACATTAACTCAGCTAACCTGCGTACCCAGCCTGATTACGACTATCAGAACGGTAAAAGCATTCTTAAGGGCTACCGCGCGGTGCGTAGCGTTGAAGTGACGCTGCGCCAGCTGGATAAGCTCAACGGTCTGTTAGATGGGGCGCTTAAAGCCGGCCTGAATGAGATCCGTTCGGTTTCACTGGGCGTGGCGCAGCCGGACGCTTATAAAGATAAAGCGCGTAAAGCGGCGATTGATGATGCCATTCACCAGGCTCAGGAGCTGGCTACCGGGTTCCACGGCAAACTGGGGCCCGTCTACAGCGTTCGCTATCATGTCTCCAACTACCAACCGAGCCCGATGGTGCGGATGATGAAAGCCGATGCGGCGCCGGTTTCTGCTCAGGAAACCTACGAGCAGGCGACCATTCAGTTTGATGACCAGGTGGACGTGGTGTTTGAGCTGCAGCCGACCCAGCCTGCGCCAGCACCTGCGGAACCGGCGAAACCCGCTGAAGAACCCAAAGCCGCGCAGTAATCCTGTCGCCCGGCCTTAGCGCCGGGCTTTTTCTGTCACTATCTGTAAAATTGAGAGCGCGACAAAAGTCTTTTCCCTGAATAAGGTAAGGATATATCCCTGTTCTACGATGAGGTGAGCATGGATATCTTTATTTCGAAAAAGATGCGCAATTTCATTCTGCTGGCGCAGACCAATAATATTGCCAGAGCGGCGGAAAAAATTCATATGACCGCGTCTCCCTTCGGCAAGAGCATCGCTGCGCTGGAGGATCAGATCGGCTATACGCTATTTACCCGTAAAGATAACAGCATCAGCCTCAATAAAGCGGGGCAGGAGCTCTATCAGAAGCTGTTTCCCATTTATCAGCGCTTATCGGCCATCGATAACGAAATTCACTATTCCGCGCACCGCTCGCGCAACATCGTTATCGGCATCGACAATACCTATCCAACGATTATTTTCGATCAGCTCATCAGCCTGGGCGATAAATACGATGGCGTAACCACCCAGGCCGTGGAGTTCAGCGAGAATGGCGTGATTGATAACCTGTTCGATCGCCAGCTGGATTTTATTATCTCGCCGCAGCATGTTTCGCCCCGCGTGCAGGAGCTGGAAAATTTGACCATTAGCGAACTGGCGCCGCTGCGTCTGGGGTTTCTTGTTTCCCGCCGTTATGAAGATAAGCCGCCGCAGGATCTGTTACGTGAGCTGCCCTGGCTGCAGATGCGTTTCCAGAACCGGGCCAATTTTGAGGCGATGCTGGACGCGTATATGCGCCCCAGCGGGATCAACCCGACGATTATCTATCGTCCCTACAGCTTTATGGCCAAAATTAGCGCCGTAGAGCGCGGGCAGTTTTTGACGGTTATTCCTTACTTCGCCTGGCGTCTGGTGAATCCGGCGAAGCTGAAGTACTTCGACGCGCCCGGCAGCGCGATGTATATGCAGGAGTATCTCTATTCGCTGAAAAATCATCGCTATACCGCCACGATGCTTCAGCACATTACTGAAGATCGCGACGGCGCGGAGGGCTAGCCGAGCATTGAACCGTGCTCAAGCAGATTACGATGCAGGTCGAAGGCGTGGGCGAGGTCGTGGTGAATATGACCGCCGGGAGCGCTCTCCAGATAGCGATGTAAATAGTCCCGGTAGAGCGGATGCGCGCAGTTATCAATGATGGCGCGGGCGCGCTGCAGCGGCGATAGCCCGCGCAGATCGGCGATACCCTGCTCGGTAACGATCGCCTTCACGCTGTGCTCGCTGTGATCGACATGGCTGCACATCGGCACGATGGTGGAGATCTTCCCGTCCTTGGCGATGGACGGCGCCATAAAGATAGAGAGCCAGGCGTTGCGTTCAAAATCGCCGCTGCCGCCGATGCCGTTCATCAGATTCACCCCGGCTACGTGCGTCGAGTTGGCGTGACCGTAGATATCAAACTCCAGCCCCACGTTGAGGGCGATAACCCCCAGACGGCGGATAATTTCCGGATGATTGGAGATCTCCTGCGGGCGCAGGACAATGCGGCTGGCGAAGAAATCCATATTGTCGTAAATCTTGCGCAACGAACCGGCGGATATCGTCAGGCTGGAGGCGCTAACGCCGGTGATTTTCCCCGTTTCCAGCAGATGAACCACCGACTCTTGTAAAACTTCCGAGTACATCATAAAAGCCGGGATATCCGGATTTTCGCCCAGCCGCGCCATGACCGCGTTGTTGATATTGCCCACGCCGCTTTGCAGCGGCAGAAATTCAGGCGGGATGCGTCCGCGAGCCATCTCTTCCAGCAGAAAGGTGACCACGTTATCGGCAATTTTCTGACAAACCGGATTATTGTTATCCAGAACGTTTCCGGCGTCGGGCAGCTCGGTCTCCACCACAGCGACAATCTTTTTCGGATCGATTTGCACGTACCGGCTGCCCACGCGATCCATCGCATGAAAGATGGCGATGCTGTTGCGCCGCGGCGGGGCGCCGGGGATCACGATATCGGCCAGCTCGGCAACCCGCGGGCTGTGGTAGTGATTCAGCTCAATGATCACTTTCTTCGCCCGCAGCAGCCAGGTTGGCGCGTTGCCGATACCGCTGGTGAGCCAGACCCGTCCGTCCGGCGCGATAGCCGAAGCTTCGATCACCGCGACATCAATCTCGCCAAAGAACCCATAGTTGACCATTTGCGCCACTTCGCTCAGGTGCAGATCGACAAACTTCACCTGCCCCTGGTTGATTTTTTGCCGCAGTCCGGAGGCGGTCTGATACGGCGCGCGCCACGAGACGGCATCGGCTGCCGATAGCGCATCATCGGCGGCGGCGCTGATGGAGGCGCCGGTCAGCAAGCGGATCTGAAAAGGCTTCTGCGCCCGATGTAATTCATCAGCGCGGCGAGCGATGGCCGCGGGCAGCGCTTTAGGCGAACCGGCGGGCGTGAATCCGCTGAACGCCACCATCTGGTCGTGCTGGATAATCTCCGCCGCTTCATCGGCGCTCATCCGTTTCATTTTATACTCCTTAATCCGGCGTGATTAATGGCCGACGAACTCAGGTTTACGCTTTTCCATAAACGCGCTCATGCCTTCCTGATAATCCACGCTGTCGTAGACGGCGCGACGCATTCCCTGAATACGTTCGAACTCATCGGAATTCATGGTGTGGGCTTCGCCAAGCACGCGCAGCTCTTCCTTAATGACCGCGATCGCCAGCGGCGCTTTCTCGGAGATGTGGTGCGCCATCTGCAAGGTAAAATCTTCCAGTTCGTCGGCGTCCACCACGTGATTGAGAATACCGACCGCCAGCGCGCGCTGGGCGGTAATCGGCAGGGCGGTGAAAATCAGCTCTTTCACGATATGAAAGCCGGCGTCGCGGGTCAGATTGTGAATGCCGACCAGGTTGTAGGGCACGCCGAGATTCACCGGCGTCATAGAGAACGTGGACGTGCTGGCGGCGATGATCAGATCGGAGCTCATGATCATCTCAAACGCGCCGCCCCAGACGCTGCCTTCGACCATGGAGATCACCGGTTTCGGATACTTTTGGATCATACGGGTGATCTGACGCAGCGGATCGTCATACGAGAGCGGATCGCGGCGCCCGCCGGGCAATTCGTGGATGTCATGGCCGGCGGAGAAAACCTTTGCTCCCCCGGGCGCGCGTAAAATGACGCAGCGAATTTCCGGCCGGTTGAGGTCGCTCAGCGCCTGCATCAGATCGTCGATAAACACCTTGCTTAAGGCGTTGAGCTTGCGGCTATAGTTGAACTCAATCACCGCAACCTTACGGATAATTTCGACATTAACATATTGATAAGACATAAATATCCTTTTACGCAAAGTAATGATTCTGGAGGAATTCGCTAATCTGCCGCAGGCCGGTGCGCGGCGAGAGGCCGTTGTTTTTCACCGCCTGTAGCGTTTGCTGGAAGTAGCGTGCAAAGTCGGTTCGGGCAAACAGCAGGTGCAGCGCCTCGGTTTCGGCCTGCTTTTGCAGCCACTCCAGCGCCTGGCGCTGGCGCAGTTTTTCCAGATCGCCGCTGTCGGTGAGGGTGGTTTTGAAGTCAAGAATTGCGAGCCAGACGGCTTCGATGCCGCGCTGCTCCAGCGCGCTACAGCTCAAAACGCGCGGCTGCCACGCGGCGTGCTTGCGGCGCAGAATATGCAGGGCGGATTCATACATATGACGGGTGATTGCCACCCTGGCGCGGTTCTCGCCATCATCTTTATTGATAACCACGATATCCGCCATCTCCATAATCCCCTTCTTAATGCCCTGCAGATCGTCACCGCCGCCGGCGATCTGCAGCGAGATAAAGCAGTCCACCAGCCGGGAGACCTCCGTTTCCGACTGGCCGACGCCGACGGTTTCGACAATCACCGCGTCATAGCCCGCCGCTTCGCACAGCAGTATCAGCTCCCGCGCGCGCAGGCTGGTGCCGCCCAGATGGCCGCTGGAGGGCACCGGGCGAATAAAGGCCGAATCCGATCGCGCCAGTTCGATCATGCGCGTCTTGTCGCCAAGAATGCTGCCGCCGCTGACCGGGCTGCTCGGATCGACCGCTATCACCGCGACCCGCAGGCCGTGGCGAATCAGCAGCATGCCGAAAGCTTCCAGAAAAGTGCTTTTTCCGGCCCCCGGCGTGCCGGTGACGCCGAGGCGCAGGGCGTTGCCGGTGAAGGGCATAATGGCATCCAGCAGCTGTGCGCTTAGCGCCTGATGGCGGGGATGCTGGCTCTCCACCAGCGTCATGGCCTGGGCGAGCGTGGCCCGCTCGCCCAGGCGTAGTCGCCGCACGGCGTCCGTCAGCGTGGCGTGGTTAATCATGATATTGGCTAATCCTCATCAGGACGTCGCGTACGCTCTCCAGCATCGGCGTACCGGGGCCGTAAATGGCGGCCACGCCGCGCGCCTGCAGAAAGGCGTAATCCTGCGGCGGGATGACGCCGCCGGCGATGACGCAGATATCTTCCCGCCCCCATTTTTTCAGGGCATCGATCAGCTCGGGGATCAGGGTTTTGTGGCCTGCCGCCAGCGAGGAGGCGCCCACCACGTGCACGTCGTTTTCCACCGCCAGGCGGGCGATCTCTTCTGGCGTGGAAAACATCGGGCTCAGGTCAACGTCGAAGCCGAGATCGGAATAGGCGCTGGCGATCACTTTGGCCCCGCGATCGTGACCATCCTGACCCATTTTGGCGATCAGAATGCGCGGGCGGCGGCCGCGTTCCGCGAGGAATTTTTCGGTTTGCGCAACAATAGCGTCGAACTCGCCGGCGGCTTTGTCTGACTGGTGGTAGCTTTGCGCAATCACGCCGGTGACGCACTGGCTGGGCACCAGGTAGCGGTCAAACGCCGCCTCCAGCGCGTCGGAAATTTCGCCCAGCGTGGCGCGGACGCGGGCGGCGTTGATGGCGGCGGCCAGCAGGTTTTCACCATGCTGCGCGGCGTGGGTGAGGGCGTTCAGCGCGGCTTTTACCGTCACGTCGTCCCGACTGGCGCGAATTTTTTTCAGCGAGGCGATCTGTTCGTTGCGCACCTTGACGTTGTCGATCTCCAGTACCGCCGTTTCATCTTCTTTTTCCAGCTTGTACTTATTGACGCCGACGATGACGCGCTTGCCCTGGTCGATCAGCGATTGTTCACGGGCGGAGGCCTCTTCGATCATCCGTTTCGGCAGTCCGGCCTCGATCGCCTTCGCCATTCCGCCCGCGTCGTCGATCTGCTGCATAATGGCCCGCGCCTGCTTAACGACTTGATCGGTCAGCGATTCGAGGTAGTACGATCCGGCCAGCGGGTCTACGGTGCGGCAGATCTCTGACTCCTCCTGGATGATGATCTGCGTATTACGCGCGATACGGGCGGAAAAGTCGGTGGGCAGGCCAAGCGCCTCGTCGAAAGCGTTGGTGTGCAGCGACTGGGTGCCGCCGAGCGTGGCGCCGAGCGCTTCGATAGTGGTGCGGATTACGTTGTTATACGGATCCTGCTCGGTTAGGCTCCAGCCGGAGGTCTGGCAGTGGGTGCGCAGGGCTAAGGATTTCGGATTGGTGGCGCCGAAGCCGCTTACCGCTTCGCTCCACAGGTAGCGTGCGGCGCGCAGCATCGCGACGTTCATAAACAGATCCATACCGATGCCGAAGAAAAACGACAGGCGCGGGGCGAAGTCATCGATTTTCAGTCCGGCGGAGAGCGCGGCCTTGATGTATTCGATACCGTCGGCCAGGGTAAAGGCCACCTGCTGAACGCAATTGGCTCCGGCTTCGCCCATGTGGTAGCCGCTGATGCTGATGGTGTTAAAGCGCGGCATGTTGCCCGAACACCAGGCAATGATGTCGGCAATAATGCGCATTGAGGGCTTTGGCGGGTAAATATAGGTATTCCGGCACAGGTACTCTTTCAGAATATCGTTCTGGATCGTGCCGGTGAGCTGTTCAGGCGCAACCCCTTGTTCTTCCGCCGCGACGATATAAAACGCCATTATCGGCAGCACCGCACCGTTCATGGTCATCGATACGGACATCTTATCCAGCGGGATCCGATCGAATAAAATCTTCATGTCTTCGACGGTATCGATCGCCACGCCGGCTTTCCCCACGTCGCCCGCCACGCGCGGGTTATCGGAGTCATAGCCCCGGTGGGTCGCGAGGTCGAAGGCGACGGAAAGCCCTTTCTGCCCCGCGGCGAGGTTGCGGCGATAGAAAGCGTTGGACTCTTTGGCGGTGGAGAAACCGGCGTACTGGCGGATGGTCCACGGCTGTGCGGTGTACATGGTGGCGCGCGGGCCGCGAACGAAAGGCGGCAGGCCGGGTAGGGTGCCGGTCACTTCCAGATTATCAAGATCGGCTTCGGTATACAGCGGCTTAACGTCAATGCCCTCTGCCGTCTGTTTTACCAGGGCATCGACGGTTTTTTCCCGCCGGCTGAGCTCTTTGTTGGCGAGCGTTTGCCACTCCCGTAACTCTGACATGTTGTGCTCCGTATGCGCAATGAAATGGGATATTGCGAATACGGTGAGCTTTTTCATCGCCCCTGTCGCCAGCAAAAAATAGCCATCGATGCGTCGTTTTTTGCCGCATGAAATGTTTTATTTTGTGATGTATTTCAAAGATATGAACAGGAGAAGGTGGGTCATACAGGCCGGACGGCGCCGGCCTGCTTGCGGGGGTTAATCTTGTCTCAACACCTTGTGGCCGTAATCGATTAGCGCATCGGTCACCCGGCGCATCATGCGGCTTTCCGGGGCAAAACGGTGCCAGTAGAGCATCCGGCGCTGGAACAGGCCCGGCGTGAGGTTAATCAGTTCGCCGCTGTTCAGCTCTCTCTCAATTTGCAGATGCGGGATCATACAGCAGGTTGTTCCCTGACGGGCCAGCTGCACAAAGGCTTCCGAGGAGTTCACGATATGGCAGGGCACGCTGCCCGGCGGCAAATCGAAGTTCTGCTGCAAAAAGGCCTGGTGCATATCATCGAGATGATCGAATGCCACCACCGGCGCTTTCAGCAGCGCCGAGCGGGTCACCCCGTTGGGGAAATAGCGCTGGGCAAACTCCTTCGAGGCGACGAACAGGTAGTCGAGGGCGCCGAGCTGATCGACCAGGCAGCTGGGCAGCGCCTGCGGCTGAATACTGACCGCGCCGACCACTTCTCCGCGGCGCAGGCGTTCCTGGGTCCGGGTCTCGTCTTCCACCTGCAGGTTCAGCCGAATAGGGGAGTCGGAAAGCACGCTGGAGAGCGCGGGCAGCAGCCAGGTGGCCAGGCTGTCGGCGTTGACCGCCAGCGATAGCAGCAGCGGCGTGGAGCCGGTTTGTTCATCGCCCAGCCACTCCTCTTCCAGCAGTTCGACCTGACGCAGCAGGGCCAGCAGCTTTTGCCCCTGTTCGGTGGGACGCGGCGGTACGGTTCGCACCAGCAGCGGTTGTCCAAACATGTTTTCCAGCTGTTTGATGCGCTGAGAGACGGCGGACTGCGTAATACAAAGCTTCTGCGCGGCGCGCTCAAACCCTCGTTCCCTGATTACCGCGTCCAGCGCCTGTAGTGTTCTGTAGTCCGGTCGTTTCATTGCTCTGGCGTGCCCCCTAATACTTTTCGTTAACTCGCACTATGACATAAATTTGTTTTTGATGAAGATGAAAAATTGGCGACCGCGTTGTGTGATCGCCGTCGCAGGGACAATGACCCCCCTGATGTTCTATAATGCGCCTCAGGAATTCACATCTCGGACCATAATCATGACGCAAGATGAACTGAAAAAAGCGGTAGGCTGGGCGGCACTGCAGTATGTACAACCGGGCACTATCGTTGGGGTCGGTACGGGCTCGACGGCGGCGCACTTTATCGATGCGCTGGGTACCATGAAAGGGCAAATAGAAGGGGCGGTTTCCAGCTCTGATGCCTCTACTGAAAAACTGAAAAGCCTCGGTATCACGGTTTTTGATCTGAACAGCGTTGATCGTCTTGGTATTTACGTGGACGGCGCAGATGAAATCAACGGCCATATGCAGATGATCAAGGGCGGTGGCGCAGCGCTGACGCGTGAGAAAATTATCGCTTCGGTCGCCGACAAATTTATCTGTATCGCCGATGCTTCCAAGCAGGTGGATATTCTGGGTAAATTCCCGCTGCCGGTGGAGGTGATCCCGATGGCGCGCAGCGCCGTGGCGCGTCAGCTGGTTAAGCTGGGCGGCCGTCCGGAGTATCGTCAGGGCGTCGTGACCGATAACGGCAACGTGATCCTCGATGTGTTTGGTCTGGAAATTCTGGACGCTATTGCGCTGGAAAATACCATTAACGGTATTCCGGGCGTCGTGACCGTCGGCCTGTTTGCGAATCGCGGTGCGGACGTTGCGCTGATTGGCACCGCTGATGGTGTAAAAACTATCACTAAATAGTCTGATCCGAGGGAGCGAATCGCTCCCTCGCAAATATTTTTTCTCCAGGCCTATTTTGGTGACTTCTGTCACATTTATGCGCCTTGTCTTAGTAACAATCTACCTTTCTTTTACTTTCTGGTGTTTTGTCCTGCTATTTCCCGCTGATTGATATTTCTTCAGGTTGCCGACGCAAACGTTCATATTGCCGCAATAGTTTTTTTTGATATGTTGCTGAGAAGAACTTTCGTTCCGCACGACATCAGTTAAGACAAAAACAGGACGGGGAAATGGCTAAGGTATCACTGGAAAAAGACAAGATTAAATTTCTGCTGGTTGAAGGTGTGCACCAAAAAGCGGTGGACAGCCTTCGCGCAGCGGGCTACACCAATATCGAATTTCATAAAGGCGCGCTGGATAGCGAAGAGCTGAAAGCGTCCATCCGTGATGCCCATTTCATCGGCCTGCGTTCCCGTACTCATCTGACTGAAGAGATCTTCGCGGCGGCGGAGAAGCTGGTCGCGGTTGGCTGCTTCTGTATCGGTACCAATCAGGTTGATTTAAACGCGGCGGCGAAACGCGGTATCCCGGTGTTTAACGCCCCGTTCTCCAATACCCGTTCCGTTGCTGAACTGGTGATCGGCGAACTGCTGCTTATGCTCCGCGGCGTACCGGCGGCAAATGCCAAAGCGCACCGCGGCGTATGGAACAAGCTGGCGGTCGGCAGCTTTGAAGCGCGCGGCAAAAAGCTGGGTATTATCGGCTATGGTCATATCGGCACGCAGCTGGGTATTCTGGCCGAATCGCTGGGGATGCATGTCTATTTCTACGATATTGAAAGCAAGCTGCCGTTAGGTAACGCGACTCAGGTCCAGCATCTTTCTGATTTGTTGAACATGAGCGATGTGGTGAGCCTGCACGTGCCGGAAAACGCCTCCACGAAGAACATGATTGGCGCGGAAGAGCTGGCGCTGATGAAACCCGGCGCGCTGCTGATCAACGCCTCTCGCGGCACCGTGGTGGATATCCCGGCGCTGTGCGATGCGCTGGCGAGCAAGCACCTGGCGGGCGCGGCGATCGACGTCTTCCCGACCGAGCCGGCGACCAACAGCGATCCGTTCAACTCTCCGCTCTGTGAGTTCGACAACGTTATCCTGACCCCGCACATTGGCGGCTCAACTCAGGAAGCGCAGGAAAACATCGGTCTGGAAGTGGCGGGCAAGCTGGCGAAATACTCCGATAACGGTTCTACGCTCTCGGCGGTTAACTTCCCGGAAGTGTCGCTGCCGCTGCACGGCGGGCGCCGTCTGCTGCATATCCATGAAAACCGTCCGGGCGTTCTGACCGCGATTAACCAGATTTTCGCCGCGCAGGGCATTAACATCGCGGCGCAGTATCTGCAAACCACTCCGCAAATGGGCTACGTGGTCATTGATATTGAAGCCGAAGAAGATGTCGCCCAGAGCGCGCTGCAGGCGATGAAGGCTATTCCTGGCACCATCCGCGCCCGTCTGCTGTTCTAACTCCTTTTATGCCAGCGGGCAGGTCATCGACCTGCCCCTTTTCTCCTGATAGACCCTTCTGCAATTTCCCGTCGCCACCCAAACGCTTTGCGAGGCTTGCCGCAAACGACGATTAAAACCGTCGGATGTCGTTGTGCCTGAAAGAAAGGGATTTACGATAAAGACTCAGCGTGGGGCTGAAACGGGAAAGCCCCTACCGAGGCAGGGGCTCTAAAAGGAAAGGGACGATGATGAGACTCTTCATCATGCTGCTTATCCTGTTAATCATCGCCTGGCCAGCATATTAACAGAGAGAATGCAGGAGGGAGGTTCGCCTCCCTCACCCTTTACCCAGGAATTTAGGTGAAAAAAACAGCAATGTCAATTGTTCGGGCGTTTTACCAGAGCCAGGTTTTTGACGGCGTGATGACCGCTGGCAGCGGGATATCCCACTGCTCCGTCGGCAGCGCGTCAACCTGCTGGCAATCATGCGCGTAGCCGACCGGCTGCAGGCGATACTGCCGCCAGTTTTGCAGCGTCCGGTCGTAAAATCCGCCGCCCATACCCAGGCGCTGTCCGGCGGCATCAAACGCGACCAGCGGCGTTACCAGTACATCCAGCTGGCTAAGCGGGAGGACATCGCGCACGTCGAGCTTCGGTTCGCGGATGTTCAGACGATTCACCACCAGATCGCTGCTTGGGTGGTAGTGCAGAAACAGAAGATTGCCGGGGCTGAACGGATGAAGCACGGGGAGATAGACCCGTTTGCCTGCCCGCCAGAGCTGATCAATCAGCGGCCGCGTATCCAGCTCGCCATCAAACGAAAGAAATACCGCGACCGTCTGCGCGAGCAGAACCGGCGGATACGCCATCATTCTGTCCGCCGCCTGGAGGGCGAACTGGGTTTGCTGCTCCGGCGTTAACGCGCGTCGGCGCTGGCGGATCTGCTGACGAATTTGCTGCCTGGTAAAGGGGATATCTGACAATAGGGTCATACCTGAGTCTCATCGGTGAGCAAACGATACCAACAGGCGTAGTCTAATACACGGCGGCGAAAGCCGAAAATTAACTTAGGGGGATGAAACGAAAAAGAAGGGAATCTCCGAGATGCCGCCGCAGGCTGTAACCCTTGAACCCTTGGTTCAAGGTGAATGTGTCGTCACAGTTTTAAGGCTTCTCGGACGGGCCGAGCATGCTCACCAACCGTGGAGCGCCACATTCTTGTGGTATGAAATATCGGCTCAGGGGACTGGCCCGCTTGCAAACATCTCAGAGAAATTTTGTTCTTGCGATTACTCTAACACAGTTAAATGCAAAGTGTTATTCAAACTTCTGCCCGGGTCTTTCGCTTATGCGACCTTGCTCAAGCAATGCTTGTTCGATGGTCTGCTGAAGCATCCGAATACGCTGCTCCATGCTGGCGGCGTAGTCGCGGGTTTTCGCTTTTTCCTGAGTCAACTCATAGCTGATGTTCAACGCGGCGATGAAGACCAGCTGCTCAGTATTTGTGACTCTAGTGCGTTCTTTTAAATCTTGCAACCGCTGATTCAGGTCGTCAGCTGCCTGGTTTAAGGCATCCCTTTGTTCAGGCGGGCAATTCACTCGTAGTGAACGGCCAAAAATTTGGAGATCTACGGGTTGTGCAGACATGCCACCTTCCTGCTGATTGACTGCGCGGCCTTCACGCCCTGGGAGGGTCTGCGAAGGGGCGACACTATAGCTACCCTGGTTTTAAGATACAAGCCCTATTCTGGTTCACCAGGGTCCAAAGTGGTAGCATATCATGAATATTCCTCCCAACGATGACGAATGCGCATGTCTATACAGAACGAAATGCCTGGCTACAACGCTGTAGACCAGTTACTGAACCAACAAGGGGTAGGATTAACCCCTGCCGAAATGCACGGTTTGATTAGCGGGATCCTGTGCGGCGGCAACAAAGACAGCAGCTGGCAGCCGTTGGTGCACGATCTGACTAACGAAGGCCTGGCTTTTGGTCACGAGCTGGCGCAGGCGCTGCGTAACATGCATTCCGCCACCAGCGACTCGCTGGAGGATGACGGTTTCTTATTCCAGCTCTACCTGCCGGATGGCGACGAGGTGAGCGTGTTCGATCGCGCCGATGCGCTCGCGGGTTGGGTGAACCATTTTCTGCTTGGGCTGGGCGTGACGCAGCCTAAGCTGGATAAAGTCAAAGACGAAACGGGTGAAGCCATCGACGATCTGCGCAATATTGCTCAGCTCGGGTATGACGAAGACGAGGATCAGGAAGAGCTCGAAATGTCTCTGGAGGAGATTATCGAATACGTACGCGTTGCTGCGCTGCTGTGCCACGACACCTTCTCTCTTCAGAAACCTACTGCGCCGGAAGTTCAAAAGCCGACGCTACACTAATCATTCATTAAATCGTTCAGGGGGCGTCATGACTCAGCAGGAATTTCTCTCTCGTCGCCAGGCTCTACTGGCGCAGATGCAGCCGGGCAGCGCAGCGCTCATTTTCGCCGCGCCGGAAGCGGTACGCAGCGTAGATTCAGAATATCCCTACCGGCAGAGCAGCGATTTTTGGTACTTCACCGGCTTTAATGAGCCAGAAGCGCTGTTGGTATTGATTAAAAGCGATGAGACGCACAACCACAGCGTGTTGTTTAACCGCGTGCGCGATCTGACCGCTGAAATCTGGTTTGGCCGCCGCCTCGGGCAGGAAGCTGCCCCCGCGAAGCTGGGCGTCGATCGCGCGCTGGCATTTAGTGAAATCAATCAGCAACTGTTCCAGCTCCTTAACGGCCTCGACGCTATCTACTTTGCGCAGGGCGAATATGCCTACGCCGACGACATCGTGTTTAACGCGCTGGAAAAACTGCGCAAAGGCGTACGGCAGAATCTGCAGGCGCCAGGCTCGGTCATTGACTGGCGGCCGATGGTGCATGAGATGCGCCTGTTTAAATCGGCAGAAGAGCTGGAGGTCATGCGCCGCGCAGGGGAGATCTCCGCGCTGGCCCACACCCGCGCTATGGAAAAATGCCGTCCCGGGATGTTCGAATATCATCTGGAAGGCGAGATCCTTCACGAATTCAACCGTCACGGCGCGCGCTTTCCTTCTTATAACACCATCGTGGGCGGCGGCGAAAATGGCTGCATCCTGCACTACACCGAAAATGAGTGCGAGCTGCGCGACGGCGATCTGGTGCTGATTGACGCAGGCTGCGAATACCGCGGCTACGCGGGCGATATCACCCGAACTTTCCCGGTTAACGGCAAATTTAGCCCGGCCCAGCGCGAGATTTACGATATCGTCCTTGAATCTCTGGAAACCTCGCTGAAGCTCTATCGCCCGGGTACCTCAATTAAAGAGGTTAACCAGCAGGTGGTGCGGATTATGATTACCGGCCTCGTGCGTCTGGGGATCCTGAAAGGTGAAATTGATGAGCTGATTGCCAATAACGCCCATCGTCCTTTCTTTATGCATGGCCTGAGCCACTGGCTGGGGCTCGACGTGCATGATGTCGGAAGCTATGACGTTGACCGCTCGCGTATTCTTGAGCCGGGAATGGTGCTGACCGTTGAACCGGGGCTGTATATTGCGATGGATGCCGACGTGCCGGCCCAGTACCGCGGCATCGGCATTCGTATTGAAGACGATATCGTCATTACCGAAGACGGTAATGAGAACCTCACCGCCGGCGTAGTGAAAAAAGCGGACGATATCGAGGCGCTGATGGCGGCGGCGCGCCAGCTATGAGCGTCCTGATCGTCGGCGGAGGAATGACCGGCGCGACGCTGGCGCTAGCGATATCTCGCCTGACCGGCGGTACGCTGCCGGTGCATCTGGTTGAAGCATCTGCGCCGGATTCCGCGCAGCATCCGGGCTTTGACGCCCGCGCCATCGCTCTGGCTGCCGGCACCTGCCAGCAGCTGGCTCGCGTGGATATCTGGCAAGAGATAGCCGACTGCGCCACGGCCATTCAGCGCGTTCACGTCAGCGATCGCGGCCACGCGGGGTTTGTGACGCTCGAGGCTGAGGAGTATGGGCTGGCGGCGCTGGGCCAGGTGGTTGAGCTGCACGATGTCGGCCAGCGCCTGTTTGCGCAGCTGCGCAAGGCGCCTGGCGTGACGCTGCACTGCCCGGCAAAGGTGGAAAATGTCAGCCGCAGCGAAGAGAGCGTAAGCCTGGTTCTGGACAACGGCGAAACCCTCAGCGGTAAACTGCTGGTCGCCGCCGACGGCTCGCGCTCGACGCTGGGGGCCCGCTGTGGTATCAGCTGGCAGCAGGAACCCTATGAACAGCTGGCGATTATCGCCAACGTCAGTACCGCGCAGCCGCATAGCGGGCGCGCGTTTGAACGCTTTACCCCACACGGCCCGCTGGCGATGCTGCCCATGTCGCAGGGCCGCTGCTCGCTGGTGTGGTGTCATCCGCAGTCGCGGCGTGAAGAGGTGCTGAGCTGGTCGGACGAACGCTTCCGTCATGAGCTTCAGCAGGCATTCGGCTGGCGTCTTGGGCGGATCGTCCACGCCGGAAAGCGCAGCGTGTATCCGCTCTCGCTCACCCGAGCCAGCCGCACGGTTGCGCATCGGCTGGCGCTGGTCGGCAACGCGGCGCAAACGCTGCATCCTATTGCCGGGCAGGGATTTAACCTCGGTCTGCGCGACGTCATGAGCCTGGCGGAAATGCTGGCGCAGGCGCAGGCAGAAGGAGAGGATCCGGGCGGCTATCCGCTTCTGAGCCGCTATCAGACCCGACGCGCCGCAGATAAAGCCGCCACCGTCGGCGTGACCGATGGGCTGGTGCATCTGTTCGCCAATCGCTGGGCGCCGCTGGTGGTGGGGCGCAACGTCGGCCTGATGGCGATGGAATTATTTACCCCGGCGCGCGATGCGCTGGCGCAGCGTACCCTCGGTTGGGTTCCCCGTTAAGGAGTGAAACGTGCAAAGTGTTGATGTCGCTATTGTTGGCGGTGGAATGGTGGGGCTGGCGGTTGCCTGCGGTTTGCAGGGCAGCGGGCTGCGCGTTGCGGTGCTGGAACAGGCCGCGCCTCAGCCGTTAAGCGCGGATGCGCCGCCGGCGCTGCGGGTGTCGGCGGTTAACGCCGCCAGCGAGAAGCTGCTGAGCAAACTGGGCGTCTGGCAGGATATTATCGCCCAGCGCGCCAGCTGCTACCACGGTATGGAAGTGTGGGATAAAGACAGTTTTGGCCGCATCAGCTTTGATGACCAGAGCATGGGCTTTAGCCACCTTGGGCATATTATTGAAAACGCCGTGGTTCACCACGCCCTGTGGCAAAAAGCGCAGCGCTGCGCGGACGTCACTCTGCTGGCTCCGGCGGAGCTGCAGCAGGTTGCGTGGGGGGAGAACGAGGCCTTTCTTAGCCTGCAGGACGGCACGATGTTAACCGCCCGGCTGGTGGTTGGCGCCGATGGGGCCAATTCATGGTTGCGCAATAAAGCCGATATCCCGCTCACCTACTGGGATTATCACCATCATGCGCTGGTTGCCACTATTCGCACCGAAGAACCGCACGAAGCGGTGGCGCGTCAGGCGTTCCACGGCGAAGGGATTCTGGCGTTTCTGCCGCTGAGCGATCCGCACCTCTGCTCGATTGTCTGGTCGCTCTCTCCCGAAGAGGCTGAGCGGATGCGGCAGGCGGACGATGCCGCTTTTAACCAGGCGCTGAATATTGCCTTCGATAACCGCCTCGGCTTATGCGCCGTGGAGAGCGAGCGCCAGGTCTTCCCGCTCACCGGCCGCTATGCGCGTCAGTTTGCCGCCCATCGTCTGGCGCTGGTCGGCGATGCCGCCCATACCATTCATCCGCTGGCGGGGCAGGGCGTTAATCTTGGCTTTATGGATGCCGCCGAGCTGATCGACGAACTGAAGCGCCTGCACGCGCAGGGCAAGGATATCGGCCAGCATCTGTATCTGCGTCGCTATGAACGCAGCCGTAAACATAGCGCTGCGCTGATGCTGGCGGGGATGCAGGGCTTTCGTGACATGTTCTCCGGCCACAATCCGGCGAAGAAGCTGCTGCGCGATATCGGTCTTAAGCTGGCGGATACATTGCCCGGCGTGAAGCCGCAGCTTATCCGTCAAGCGATGGGGCTCAACGACCTGCCCGCCTGGTTACGTTAAGTACGTCACACTTCTCTCACCCGGCCGCCGCGCCGGGTTATCCCCTCTCATTTGAAATAATCTAATTTCACCTCGTTTTTCGCATTAGTTTTATTAATGTTACCTTTTTTTTGTTATAGAAATTAGGCCCGTCATTTCGCAGAAAATATCATCATGCGCTGCTTTTTTAACTAATTAGTTTGGTTTTGTGCGGATTGAATCGCTTTATTGTAGATAAAAACTCTGTAGGCTCTGCGGCTGATTTTGGTCATAAGCTAATGTGATGTCCTGACCAGACTTATGGTTTAGTGCGGATATCGGTGGTAAGTTCAGGCCAAAGAGAACGTTTGCGTCGGCGTCCTTTAGCGATGCTGGCGGCGTTTTTCGCGGCGCAAAAACGCCAAAAATCGTGGCTGGTTCCGTTTTATTCGATGAGGAAAAGATGGCTCAACAGACTCCGTTGTTTGAACAACACACGCTATGCGGCGCGCGCATGGTGGATTTCCATGGCTGGATGATGCCGCTGCATTACGGATCCCAGATCGATGAGCATCATGCTGTGCGCGGTGATGCCGGAATGTTCGATGTGTCGCACATGACCATCGTCGATTTTCACGGCAGCCGAATCCGCGAGTTCCTGCGCTATCTGCTGGCTAACGACGTGGCGAAGCTCACCGTGCCGGGCAAAGCGCTCTATAGCGGCATGCTGACCGCCTCCGGCGGCGTCATTGATGACCTGATTGTTTATTTCCTTTCTGAAGACTATTTCCGCCTCGTAGTTAACTCCGCCACCCGTGAAAAAGACCTCGCCTGGATCACCCAGCAGTCTGACTCCTATGGTCTTGAGATAACCGTGCGTGACGATCTATCCCTGATCGCCGTACAGGGTCCAAAGGCGAAAGAGAAAGCGGCGACGCTGTTTACCGACGCGCAGCGCCAGGCCGTGGAAGGCATGAAGCCGTTCTTTGGCGTGCAGGCGGGCGATCTGTTTATTGCGACGACCGGCTATACCGGTGAAGCGGGTTATGAAATCGCGCTGCCGAACGAGCAGGCGGTGGATTTCTGGCGCGGCCTGCTGGACGCGGGCGTTAAGCCGTGCGGCCTTGGCGCGCGCGATACGCTGCGCCTGGAAGCGGGCATGAATCTTTATGGCCAGGAGATGGACGAAGGCGTCTCTCCGCTGGCGGCTAACATGGGCTGGACCATTGCCTGGGAACCGGCTGACCGTGATTTTATCGGGCGTGAAGCGCTGGAACTCCAGCGTGAAAAAGGCACCGAACAGCTGGTCGGCCTGGTGATGACCGAGAAAGGCGTTCTGCGCGGCGGCCTGCCGGTGCGCTTCAGCGATGCCGATGGCAATCAGAAAGAAGGCATTATCACCAGCGGCACCTTCTCCCCGACGCTGAGCTACAGTATTGCCTTAGCGCGCGTACCGGAAGGCATCGGTGAAACCGCCGTGGTGCAGATTCGCAATCGCGAAATGCCGGTCAAAGTGACGAAACCCGTTTTTGTACGCAACGGCAAAGCCGTGGTGTGATTTCCCATTTGGAGATGAATTGATGAGCAACGTACCAGCAGAACTGAAATACAGCAAAGAACACGAATGGCTGCGTAAAGAAGCGGACGGCACCTATACCGTCGGTATCACCGAGCACGCGCAGGAGCTGCTTGGCGATATGGTTTTCGTTGACCTGCCGGAAGTGGGCGCCGCCGTAGAAGCGGGCGCCGACTGCGCGGTTGCCGAATCCGTCAAAGCCGCTTCCGATATCTACGCGCCGATTAGCGGCGAAATTGTTGCCGTCAATGAAGAGCTGAACGACTCCCCTGAGCTGGTCAACAGCGAGCCGTACGCCGGCGGCTGGATCTTTAAAATCAAAGCCAGCGATGAAGCTCAGGTTGCCGCGCTGCTGGATGCGACCGCATATGAAGCTCTGTTAGAAGACGAATAAATACGCTTCATCCTTCACGTGGCAGGGGCGTTGGCTTCCTGCAACGCGAATGATTTGCGTCTTCTGGCCCGGTTAGCGTCAGTGCGCGCCGGGCAAACCCGTCAGACAATCACGATTCACCGCACGTTCAGGAACCATCGCTCATGACCCAGACTTTAGGCCAGCTTGAATACCGTGACGCCTTTATTGAACGTCACATCGGCCCGGATGCCCGGCAGCAGCAGGAGATGCTGAAAACCGTTGGCGCCGATTCGCTTAACGCCCTGATTGGCCAGATTGTGCCGCAGGATATCCAGCTGGCAACGCCGCCGCAGGTGGGCGAAGCAACCACGGAATTCGCCGCGCTGGCGGAACTGAAGGCGATCGCCGGTCGTAACAAGCGCTTCAAGTCGTACATTGGCATGGGCTACACCGCCGTGCAGCTGCCGCCGGTGATTCAGCGCAACATGCTGGAAAATCCGGGCTGGTATACCGCCTATACGCCTTATCAGCCGGAGGTTTCCCAGGGTCGCCTGGAATCACTGCTGAATTTCCAGCAGGTGACCCTCGACCTGACCGGGCTCGATATTGCCTCGGCCTCGCTGCTGGACGAAGCCACCGCCGCTGCGGAAGCTATGGCAATGGCCAAACGCGTAAGCAAACTGAAAAACGCCAACCGTTTCTTCGTCGCCGCCGACGTTCATCCGCAGACGCTGGACGTGGTGCGCACCCGCGCGGAAACCTTTGGTTTCGATGTGATTGTCGATGATGCGGAAAAAGCGCTCGACCATCAGGACGTCTTTGGCGTGCTGCTGCAGCAGGTAGGCACCACCGGCGAGGTTCACGATTACAGCAAACTGATAGCTGACCTGAAAGCGCGCAAAGTGATTGTCAGCGTCGCGGCCGATTTTATGGCCCTGGTTCTGCTGACTGCCCCGGGCAAGCAGGGCGCGGACATTGTGTTTGGCTCCGCCCAGCGCTTCGGCGTACCGATGGGCTACGGCGGCCCGCACGCGGCGTTTTTTGCCGCAAAAGATGAATTCAAACGCTCCATGCCGGGCCGTATTATCGGCGTATCGAAAGATGCGGCGGGTAATACCGCGCTGCGCATGGCGATGCAGACGCGCGAGCAGCATATTCGCCGCGAGAAAGCGAACTCCAATATCTGTACCTCCCAGGTGCTGCTGGCCAATATTGCCAGCCTGTACGCCGTATTCCACGGCCCGGCTGGGCTGAAGCGTATCGCCAGCCGTATTCATCGCCTGACCGATATTCTCGCCGATGGCCTGCAGAAAAAAGGCCTTAAGCTCCGCCATGCGCACTACTTCGATACCCTGTGCGTGGACGTCGCCGATAAAGCCGCTGTGCTGGCGCGGGCGGAAGCGCTGCAGATCAACCTGCGCAGCGATATTCATCACGCCGTCGGGATCACGCTCGATGAAGCCACCACGCGCGAAGACGTCCTGAACCTGTTCCGCGCCATCGTGGGCGACGATCACGGCCTGGATATCGACACGCTGGATAAAGACGTGGCCCTGGACAGCCGTTCGATCCCGGCCAGCATGCTGCGTGACGATGCGATCCTCACTCATCCGGTGTTCAACCGCTACCACAGCGAAACCGAGATGATGCGCTATATGCACGCGCTGGAGCGTAAGGATCTGGCGCTGAACCAGGCGATGATCCCGCTGGGCTCCTGCACCATGAAGCTGAATGCTGCCGCGGAGATGATCCCGATCACCTGGCCGGAATTCGCCGAACTACATCCGTTCTGCCCGGTTGATCAGGCTGAAGGCTATCATCAGATGATTGCCCAGCTCTCCGACTGGCTGGTTAAGCTGACCGGCTATGATGCGGTCTGCATGCAGCCGAACTCCGGCGCGCAGGGCGAATACGCGGGCCTGCTGGCGATTCGCCATTACCACGAGAGCCGCAACGAAGGGCATCGCGATATCTGCCTGATCCCAAGCTCTGCGCACGGCACCAACCCGGCTTCCGCGCAGATGGCGGGAATGCAGGTGGTGGTGGTCGCCTGTGATAAAAATGGCAACATCGATCTGGCGGATCTGCGGGCGAAAGCCGAGCAGCATGCGGCGAACCTCTCCTGCATCATGGTGACCTATCCGTCCACCCACGGCGTTTATGAAGAGACTATTCGCGAAGTGTGCGAAGTGGTGCATCAGTTTGGCGGCCAGGTTTACCTTGACGGCGCGAACATGAACGCCCAGGTCGGCATTACCTCTCCGGGCTTTATCGGCGCGGACGTCTCGCACCTCAACCTGCATAAAACCTTCTGCATTCCGCACGGCGGCGGCGGCCCGGGTATGGGGCCGATCGGCGTGAAATCGCATCTGGCGCCGTTTGTGCCGGGCCACAGCGTGGTGCAAATTGAAGGCATGCTGACCCGCCAGGGCGCGGTTTCCGCCGCGCCGTTCGGCAGCGCCTCCATTCTGCCGATCAGCTGGATGTATATCCGTATGATGGGTGCAGAGGGGCTGAAACAGGCGAGCCAGATGGCGATTCTGAACGCCAACTACATCGCTACCCGGCTGAAAGACGCGTTCCCGGTGCTGTATACCGGCCGCGACGGTCGCGTGGCGCACGAATGTATTCTGGATATTCGTCCGCTGAAAGAAGAGACCGGCATCAGCGAGCTGGATATTGCCAAGCGACTGATTGATTTTGGTTTCCACGCTCCGACCATGTCCTTCCCGGTTGCCGGCACGCTGATGGTGGAACCGACCGAATCGGAAAGCAAAGTGGAGCTGGACCGCTTTATCGATGCGATGCTGGCGATTCGCGGCGAGATCGACCGCGTGAAAGGCGGTGAATGGCCGCTGGAGGATAACCCGCTGGTGAACGCGCCGCATACTCAGGGTGAACTGGTGAGCGAGTGGAACCATCCGTACACCCGTGAACTGGCGGTCTTCCCGGCGGGGCTGAACAACAAGTACTGGCCGACCGTTAAGCGTCTGGACGATGTTTACGGCGACCGTAATCTGTTCTGCTCCTGCGTGCCGATGAGCGAATACCAGTAATCTGCTGATTAGACTATCTTTTAAAGGCGCTGCGGCGCCTTTATTTTTTGGGAGAATGGCATGACGATAGCTTTGGTGACGGGCGGCAGCCGGGGAATAGGTAAAGCGACGGCGCTGCTGCTGGCGCAGGAAGGCTATACCGTGGCGGTGAATTACCATCAAAATAGCGCTGCCGCGACCGGCGTGGTGAACGAAATTATCGCCAGCGGCGGCAAAGCCGTTGCGCTACGGGCGGACGTCAGCGATGAAGCGCAGGTGATGGCGATGTTTACCGCTATCGATCGCCTCGGCGAACCGCTCGCCGCGCTGGTCAATAACGCCGGCATTTTATTTACCCAGGGGACGATTGAAAGCCTTTGCGCGGAGCGGATTAACCAGGTGCTGGCCACCAACGTGACCGGCTACTTCCTCTGCTGCCGGGAAGCGGTAAAGCGGATGTCGTACAAGCACGGCGGTAAGGGCGGGGCGATTGTGAATGTGTCGTCCGCGGCATCGCGCCTCGGGGCGCCGGGGGAGTATGTGGATTATGCCGCGTCAAAGGGCGCGGTTGATACTCTGACCACCGGCCTGTCGCTGGAGGTGGCGGCGCAGGGGATTCGGGTTAACGGCGTGCGCCCCGGCTTAATTTATACCGACATGCACGCCAGCGGCGGTGAACCGGGGCGCGTGGATCGTGTGAAGTCGATGCTGCCCATGCGGCGCGGCGGGCAGCCGGAGGAGGTGGCTCAGGCTATCGTCTGGCTGCTGAGTGAGAAGGCTTCCTACGTGACCGGCAGCTTTCTGGAGCTGGCGGGCGGGAGATAATCGGAACTCGTTTTCCGGGGGGCGGCTAACGCCTTGCCCGGGATACAACATCTGTTTACCTCACCCCATCCCTGGCCCTGCTAAGCGCAGCGCAAGCAGGGAAATGCGCTACGACGCCAGCCACAGCCGCAGGCGCATCCCCCAGCCGCTGGTCCAGCCGGTGGTGACTGACTTCACCTCGCCGCGCGAGATCACCACAAGGGTCGGCGTGACCTGCACCTCCCACCGTTGGGATAGCTGACCGCTGGCGTCATTGATCGTCGGCAGCGCCATTTTTTTATGCGCCAGCCATCGCGCCAGAGCGGCGTTGTCGCCGGAGCGTAGCGCTATCGTCATCACATTGCCGCCATCGTTGGCTAAAGCGGCCACCGACGGGGTGGTATAGCGGCAAACGCCGCACCAGGTGGCCCAGACGTACAGCAGCAAAGGGCGCTCGTGGCTCATTGCCGCCAGATCGACCGTTCGGCCATCAAGCGTTTGCAGCGGCATGCTGGAGAAATTCTGCGGCAGCGCGGGCCTGCGCAGGTAATCCACCGCCAGGCTGACGGCGGCGACAATCAGCAGCCATATCAGGATCTGTCTGAAGACGTTTAGCATCATTTTTCTACATTGTGATGCGCCGGAAAGGCCGGCAGCGTGCGGCGTTGATTCACGAAGTCAGCGTCAGCGACTCAACGATTGATGTGGTTTATCTTATCGGCTGAGCGTGGGTTAGCAATGCTAAAGCTGTAAAGAAGTGTCTGTTTTGTGGTAAGTTTTGCCCCCTTCCGGCTGAAAAGGGGCAAGATGATTACAGTTTTTCGCCGTTGCTGGCGATAACCTCTTTGTACCAGTTAAAGCTCTTCTTGCGCGAGCGGGACATATCGCCGGTACCATCGTCATGTTTGTTGACGTAGATAAAGCCGTAGCGCTTGCTGTACTGACCGGTCGTGAAGGAGACGCAGTCGATGCAGCCCCACGGGGTATAGCCCATTAGCTCAACGCCGTCGTAAGTCACCGCTTTGATCATCTCTTCGACGTGAGCGCGCAGATAGTCGATGCGATAGTCGTCGTTGATGCTGCCGTCTTCTTCGACTTTATCGTACGCGCCGAAGCCGTTTTCGACGATAAACAGCGGCTTCTGGTAGCGCTCATACAGTTCACACAGCGCATAGCGCAGGCCGACCGGGTCAATCTGCCAGCCCCAGTCGGAGGCTTTGACGTGCGGGTTGGGCACGCTGCCTTCAAAGCCGGAGATCGCGTCGCCGGTGCCGCCTTCCGCTTTCACCGCGTTGGTCATGTAGTAGCTGAAGCCGAGATACGCGCAGGTGCCTTCGCGCAGGATTTGCGCATCGCCGTCCTCCATGTTGATATTGAAGCCGCGGCGTTCCCATTCGTTCAGGACGTAGCTCGGGTAGTAGCCGCGCAGCTGGACGTCGGTAAAGACGTAGCGTTCACGCATTGATTCCTGGGCAAACATCACGTCTTCCGGCTTGCAGGAGAACGGATAGAGGGCGACCATTGCCAGCATGCAGCCCACCTGCATCTCCGGATTGATTTGACGCGCTGCCTTCACCGCCAGCGCGCTGGCGACAAACTGATGGTGCAGCACCTGGTACATGGTCTCTTCCGGGTTTTCATGCTCGGTATAGACCACGCCGGAGCAGCAGTAGCCAAACAGCGGCGCGCGCCAGTTACGCTGGTTGTTGATCTCGTTAAAGGTCATCCAGTATTTCACTTTGTGCTTATAGCGCTCGAAGACCACTTCGGCGAAGCGCACAAAGAAATCGACCACTTTGCGGTTGGTCCAGCCGCCGTACTGCTGAACCAGATGCAGCGGCATCTCAAAGTGGGAGAGGGTAATAACCGGTTCGATGTTGTACTTCAGTAGTTCATCGAACATGTCATCGTAGAATTTCAGCCCTTCTTCATTCGGCTGGCTTTCGTCGCCCAGCGGGAAGATGCGCGTCCAGGCGATAGAGGTGCGGAAGCACTTGAAGCCCATCTCGGCGAACAGCTTGATGTCTTCTTTGTAGCGGCCGTGGAAATCGATGGCTTCGTGATTCGGATAGTACTTGCCCGGCTCTACCTGCTGGGTTATCTCGCGCGGCACGCCGTGCGCGCCGCCGGTAAGCACGTCGCAGATGCTCGGGCCTTTGCCGTCTTTATTCCAGCCGCCTTCAACCTGGTGCGCGGCGACGGCGCCACCCCATAAAAAGTCTTTTGGTAAAGGAATTTTCTTCATCTTTGCTCATCTCGTCTTAATGACTTGTTGGCTGCGAGTCTAACAAAGGGAATATAAATGTCACGATATAACAATTTGCCCGGAATGGAATTTGTTACATCGAAAAAACACCCTGTTATTTTCAGGCGAGTTTGCGCGCTAATTTACGCCCAAGCGTTTCCAGAATATAAATGACCGGGATCTGGGTGGTAATGTCATAGACGCCGCCGATGCGCGTTTGCGGAACGTGCCAGGAGAGATTAAAGTCGGCAAGCTTTGCCAGCCGCGAGTGCTCGTGGCTGGTGATGGACATCACTTTACAGCGATGCAGGCTGAACTGGCTGGCGAAGCGCAGGATCTCTTCGGTTTCGCCGGAGACCGACAGCACGATGGCCAGCGCATTACGCGCCATATCATTGGTCACCGGGAAATAAGGGTCGTCGATATGGTTACTGAATTTCCCGACGTTAGAAAAGAAACGCGCGCCATATTTTGCCAGCGCGCCGGAGGTGCCGGCACCAACAAAAATAATACGTTCTGAAGACAGAATAATATCGACCGCCTGCTCGAGCAGCTGGTCAAATTCATCGTTATTAACGCTTTTAAAAAAGCTCATTATTTCGCTGGCGCCGATATTTGCCTGTTGAGGCTCATTCTGCTCCAGATATAATTTAAAGCGTACGCGAAACTCCGAGTAGCCTTCGCACTGCAGCTTGCGGCAGAAGCGCAAAACGGTAGTCGTGGAGACTCCGGCCGCTTCCGCCAGCTCGCGGATGGTCATGTACATCACTTTGTCGCGATTTTTAATGACGTAGTGATAGACCATCATCTCAAGATTATTGAGACTGGCGATAGCGGCGTGGGAGAAGATACTCACAGTGGCAAACTCACAATTCATAATGACCAGGACGGAATGATATCATGCAGCCAAATGACATAACCTTTTTTCAGCGTTTTCAGGACGACATCCTCGCCGGACGCAAAACCATTACCATCCGCGATGCTGCGGAATCGCACTTTAAAACGGGCGATGTGCTGCGCGTTGGCCGCTATGAAGATGACGGCTATTTTTGCACCATTCGCGTGGTGGCCACCTCAACGGTGACGCTGGATACGCTGAGTGAACTGCACGCGCAGCAGGAGAATATGACCCTGGCGCAGCTGCGTGAGGTGATTGCGGAGATCTATCCTGAAGAAAAGCAGTTTTATGTTATTGAATTCGAAAAGCTTTAAATAAACAGTGAACGTCTGTTAGTTGAAATATTTATGTAACCTATTGATTTTATACTGTTCATAAATATTCATCTTTTTATTTTAGCGAACAGGTGTTCACTGGAATCATTCTCAGTTAACCTAAGTGTGCATTGAAAGCGTACTTGTTTTCGGAGTCAAATATGGTTCGCAAATCGTTAATCACACAGGGATATTCTCTGGCAGAGGAAATTGCCAACAGCGTCAGTCACGGGATTGGGCTGGTGTTCGGTATCGTCGGTCTGGTGCTGTTGCTGGTGCAGGCGGTGGACAGCAACGCCGGCGCCACGGCCATTACCAGCTACAGCCTGTACGGCGGCAGCATGATTTTGCTGTTCCTCGCCTCGACCCTCTATCACGCGATTCCGCATCAGCGGGCTAAGCTGTGGCTGAAAAAATTCGACCACTGCGCCATCTATTTGCTGATTGCCGGGACCTACACGCCGTTTCTGCTGGTGGGGCTAAATTCGCCGCTATCGCGCGGGCTGATGATCGTCATCTGGAGCCTGGCGCTGCTGGGGATCCTGTTTAAGCTGACCATTGCGCATCGTTTTAAGATCCTCTCTTTAGTGACCTACCTGACCATGGGCTGGCTGTCGCTGATCGTCGTTTATCAGCTGGCGATTAAGCTGGCGGTGGGCGGCGTGACGCTGCTTGCCGTGGGTGGCGTGGTCTATTCGCTGGGGGTTATTTTCTACGTCTGCAAACGTATTCCGTACAACCACGCTATCTGGCACGGTTTTGTCCTGGGCGGCAGCGTGTGCCACTTCCTGGCCATTTATTTGTACGTCGGGCAGGTTTAAATTTCGCGAAATCTCCCGGCTCGCGCTACGCTTAGCCGGGCTACAGGTTCACCGTCGTCTGAGGGCTGGTAGCCCGGACATGGCGCGCCAGCGCCGCCTCCGGGACATTCTCCGTTGGTGATGGCTTGCCTGCCTGGGCTACGGCCCGGTGTTTTTATTCAAACCACGGCTTTCACGATATCCATTAATCTGCGGATATCTTCTGGCCGGGTATTGCCGGTTTGCGGGTCGATTATCGAGCTGTAAACATGAGGCATCACGCGAGGTACGCCTGCCTCCAGACAGCTTTGCAAAATAATGCCAAAGTTATCGAGATCGATTCCGCCGGTTGGTTCGATTAACGTCATCCCGTTACGGGCTGCCGTGGTCGCCAGCATATACAGCTCCGGTAGCGACTTTTCGCCGCCCATGGGGAAAAACTTCGCCGCATGGGCCCCCATGTCCTGCATCATGCGTACCGCCGCATCGCAGGAGACGCGGGCCGGCGTGCCCTGACAGCTGCTGACGCCGGTGGAGATAAGAACCTCGCCAGGGGTTCCCGTCGGGCTGACCAGCGCGTTAATGCAGGTCTGCTGCCCCCCCGTAGCCGCCAGCGCCCCTGCGGCAAACCCGCTGCCGGTAAAGGTCTGATTAACGTGCGCCGGGTGAAGCGCTGACGCGATCATCGCCGCTTTGTAATATTGCGCAGGATCGCCGGCGCCCAGGCCTACGGAGATGGAGGGTATCTCCGCCATCCAGCGTTTTACCTCCTGAACACCTTCTTCCACGGAGGCAAACTGTGCCGAGAGGACGCCAATCGCCGCATGGCCTTCGGCGGCATCATAAATGTCCCGGGCGTTGGCGATATCTTTCGCCAGCACGTTAATCGCGACGCGTTGACGGTAAAAATTAATTTGCTGCATGGTTGGCAATCTCCTTTAAGCGCGCCACGATCAGGCTCATTTCACCCTCGGCTACCGTTCGTGGGTCCAGGCTAAAAACCCCCTGATGGAGGTTATAGCGCCGGGCGTAAATGGCGATATCGCCGTTGCGCAGCTGTGCTTCGACTTCGCGGACATCCAGGCCCAGCTCCTGGGCATTCACCTGAATGCGGATACGCCAGATAGCGCGTCCGGCTTCATCCTGCTCAATATCGGCTTGTAAGCCGTTTATCGCTGAGATCGCTTTCGCGACGGGCAGGAGTTCCTCGGCTGTGACCCCCTTCTGCCCCTGATGATAGTGTTCCAGCGCATAAACCAGACCGACCATATTCTCCTTGCCGATTTTCATCGCCCGGGCAATACCGTGATGCTGCGCCTTACACGCCGCTATCCACTGTTTTTTCCCGGTGATGAATCCGGAGGTGGGCGCATTAAACGCTTTTGCCCCGCTATAGATAACCATGTCCGCTCCGCTCGCCGCCCAGACGCGTAAATCCTCCTCGGCGGCGGCATCGACAATCAGCGGCAGGTTGTGAGTCTGTGCGACCTGCACGAAATCCTCGATACTCAACATCCCTTTTTGCACGCAGTGGTGTGATTTCACATACAGCAGGGCGGCGGTGCTGGTAGAGATCGCGCTCTCCAGCTGCCAGCGCGCCGCCAGATTGCTTGAACCGACCTCCACAACGCGCCCACCGCCTAAGCGAATCGCGCTGGTGATGGGCGCGCCGTAATCGACGTTATGCCCGCGGAGCATGACGACTTCGTTGGCCATACCGCGACTGTCCGGCATCTGCATCACTCGCGCCTGGTCGCCATGGGTAATCGCGGCGGCTACGGCGATGGCGATTCCCGCCGAGGCGCAGGAGGTGATATAGCTGTCTTCCGCGCCGGTAAAGCGGGAGACCCGCTCGCCGGTTCGGTCTACCAGCCTGTCGATTTCCACAAAGGCCGATGCCGCCCGCGCCGTTGCCTGCATCACCTCCGGCGCCACGCTGGAAACGCCCAGAATCGTCATTTTGCCGCAGGCGTTAATCACCTGTTTTAACCCCAGCTGTTGATAGATATTCTGCGTCATGGTTTACAGCACTCCCAGCAGCGAACAGACCACGCTGAGCGCGACAATTGACAGCAGAATGGTGGTGTAGCGCGGCCCTTTCTTCACCAGATAGAAGTAGATGGCAAACACCGCCGCCAGCGGCAACAGGCCGGGCGCGATAGAGTCGAGGATTTGCTGGACCACCACCTCCGAGCCCTTCAGCGCGCTGAGCTTTAAGGGGGTCGTTATTTTGACGTAGCTTGCGGAGAGCGCGCCCATCATTATCAGGCCCAGCACGTTCGCGCCGTAGATAAGCTCCTTAATTCGCCCTCCCTGGAGCAGGCCGATGATTGAGTCGCGTCCCAGCGTGTAGCCTTTGTGCACCATGCCGTAGCTGATCGCCAGCGTAATGGCCGGATAGAGAATTAAGGGCACAATGCCGCCCATCGCGCTGCCGCTGGCGGCGAACGGGATGAAAATCGCAATCAGCAACGGCATGACGGCCGCCCAGATGATGGAGTCCCCCATTCCGGCCAGCGGCCCCATCAGCCCGGTTTTAATCCCGGTGATAGACGCGTCGCTAATCGGTTCACCGCGGGTTTTCTGCTCCTCCATCGCAATCGAGATCCCCTGAATCACCGCGCCAAAGGTCTGCTCAGAGTTGAAGAAGTTCAGATGGCGTTTTAGCGCCTCCACCTGCTCTTCTTTTTGCGGGTAGAGTTTTTTGATAATCGGCGTCATTGAGGCGCAGAAAATCAGGCTTTGTAAACGCTCATAGGAGCTGGAAACTTCTGCACCCAGCCAGTAAATAAACCAGGCTTTGGTGATGTCCGCTTTGGTCAGCGTGCCGTTCTCCCGCGCGCGCTCCACCAGTTCGTGCTGCATTACATCGCTGCTCATCATGCTGCTCCTTCATTTTTCGCCAGGCCTTTAATCAGGAAGGCCACGCAGGTACCAAAGATTGCCATCGCCATAATGTCCACCTTCAGGTACAGCACCGCAAAGAATCCGCCGATAAACCACGGCAGCAGGCTCTTCTTACCGATCACCATGATGGTGATGGCAAAGCCCAGCGCCGGCAGAATGCCGCCCATAATTTCAAAGGAGTGGGTCAACCAGTGCGGCATCAGCTTAAGGAAGCTCTCTACCACGTCCTGGCCAAAATAGTTGGCAGCAAACACCACCGGGAAACGCAGCACCAGGCCGAGCAACGCCGGGTAGAGGAACGCGCAGCGCATAATACCGCCCATGTTGGCCGTTTCCGCGTGTTTATCCGCCATATGCACCCATGCGGCGTTCAGCGTGCGTCTGAGCTGGTCAAGGAAAACGCCGATCACGCCAAACGGGATGGCCAGCGCGATGGCCAGGTTCGGGTCCATCCCGGCTTTTACGGCGATAGGAATCGAGATACAGGCTGCCAGCGCCGGATCTGACGGCACGTTACCCCCGGGCGTTGAGGTCACGCCGAGGTAAACCAGCTGCATACCTGCGCCAATAATCATCGCCGTTTCCATATTGCCCAACAGCAGGCCGACAAAAACGGCGATTACAACAGGTTGTAACAGCATGGCGGAGAAGGTGTAGCCAAGGCGTAAGCGGGCAAACCAGTAATACAACCCCATCAGGCTTGCGAAGACTAAAGTATCCATAGTTTTTTCCTGTACACTTCATCTTTCAGGCTGCCTCTTTGTTGGCTGCCTTCGCTCACCCCAGTCACTTACTTAAGTAAGTGACTGGGGATTCACTCAGTTGCCGCCTCGATGCATCCAGAATGATTTTGTGTATGTTAAATGGTTAGAATTTTTTCAGGATATCGTCCAGCGACTGCGGCTTATCTTCCGGGATAGTCTGGAAGACCGCCTTAATCCCTCGACTTTTCAGGTCGTGAAGAATGCCAACGTCTTTTTCATCCAACGTGATGTTCTGGAAAACGACCTTGCGGTTCGGCCCGCCGCCTAAGCCGCCAACCTGAATGGCGGAAACATCAAACCCGAGCTGTACGGCTTCCTGAATCGCCGCGAGAGAGGGGAACAGCACCAGCACGCTGCCGTCGCCAAGCTGGTTTTCTTTCCACGATGCGGCAAAGCTCTGATTGCTGTAGCAATCCACTTTGATGTTTGGCGGTGCCGCCATCAGATAGATATTTTTCATAAACGGATCGGCGTCCAGCTCATCACTCACTACCGCAATCCGGTTGGCCTGGGATTGTCCGACCCACTTCGTCACCACTTGTCCATGAATGAGGCGGCTGTCGATGCGACATAACACGATGTTAGCCATGATATTTTTTCCTTATTGTGATTGTTGTAATTGCCGAACGTGGGCGACAACGTCCAGACAGCTGCTGCGCGCGGCTTCCACTAATTCAGCTACGCAGGCGGATAGCGGTCCCTGTTCCCGCTTGTCCAGCGCCTCCAGCAGCAGCGAGGCATTCAGTCCGGAAATCACCGCCACCGGATAATCGGCGCTTAGCCGCGCGGCCACGTTAGAGGTGGTCCCGCCAATAAAATCGGTCAGAATAAGCGAGCCTTCGGGCAGGGTTTTCACGACGGCTTCTACGCGCTGATAAAACTCGCCCAAGGTATCGACGGGCATCAGGGCGATTTCCGTTACGCCTTTAATTTCGCCCGTCACCATGCACAGGCTGTTGCAGAGCTGTTGCCCCCAGCCGCCATGGGTCAGCAGCAGGATCTGGGACAAAGGTTCAGTGGTAATCAAAATGGCCTCCTGGCGCTATTACGTTGATATACGTAATAAGAGCAAAGGCTGTGCCAGAATTTGTGTCACATGGGGGGCGAAGAGGGGCAGGCGCGGCGTAAAGCCACGCCAGTTAAGGGATCAGCGATACAGCAGTTCGTAGATATAAAAATATTCCGCGTCGGATAAACGAATGGCATAAGCCTCTTCGATCGGCTGGAAGGCGGATTTAATGACACTAAACGCGCGGACGTCCAGCGCGGGCTGGCTCTCCAGCGACATCTGTAACGGTTTCCGGTTAATTACGATACGCTCGACCATGCAACAGCAGTGGATCAGGAAGCGCAGTGTCACCTGGCGGCTGGGTTTCAGCGAAAGCGAGGTGGTTAAATGGTTAAACACCCCCTCCATCTCTTTGAGAATGCGCTGGGGATTGAGTACCGAAATATGGTTGATGATACTTTCCATGGTCAGCGCGCTGATGAAGCGCATCGCGCTGCGCTCCATCTCCAGACGGCGCTCACTGCTTGAGAGGTCCGGCGTGAGCAGGCTGAGCACCAGTTCCGGCCCCTGCTCGGAGAACAGCTCTTCAAGCGAGATAAACGGAATATCCGGCAGTCCCGGCTGGAAGGTGCCGACAATCCCCGCCAGTCGCTCACCGGCCAGCAGCGACTGCTGAACGCGCTCCAGGCTGCGAACCTCGTTGTAATCGAGGATCACCATTCGCGTATCCTGCGACATCAGCTCGCCAAAACTTTCCTCCAGCACTTTTTTGATTTTCTCTGCGGTTCCCATGCCGGTAATGCAGGAGATCACCAGCACCTTACCGCCGTTTTCCTGCTGCGGAGTACAGAGCTGACAGGGGATATTTTTACTCTGCAGTAATTCCGCCAGCTGCGGTAGCTCGCTGGTTTCATAGCTTAAATCCAGACCCAGCTCCAGCAGACTGGTCAGCGTAATATTGGGCATTAACAGGACGTCAATCTGGAATAGCTTGCTGATGGTGCTGCCAAAATGCACCAGCGAGCCGATATCCACCATCAGAATCAGCCGCCGGTAGCGTTGGCTCTGGATCCGCTGGGTTAGCGTTTCCAGCGTGTCATGCACCGACTGCTCAAAGGGCATATCGATGGCGCTAAACAGCTCGCGCTCCAGCACCCGGTTGACGTACTGCGCCTGACTGGTCGCCGTCGTCGCGCCGTGGGCGATTAAAATGACGCCGCAGTCGGGGCTGGCGTCGATCCGCTGGCGATAATGGCGGCACTCTTTCAGGAACAGACATAGCCAGACGACCTCCGTCGCCGGGCACTGAATATGCAGCAGCTCGTTGATTTTCCGGCACAGCAGAGTCGCGTTTTCATACTCGTCTTTGCAGCGGTCGAGGATCAGGCTGGAGGAGTAGAGCTGCGGGATCAGCCCGCGCTGCACGTAGCCAATCAGCGCCAGAAAGTGTTTACGCAGCGGATTCATCAGGTTTTCTGGCAGCGTAAAGCCCAGCACCTGTTCCACACAGCCAATCAGCAGGGTCACCCGCTCTTCAATCCGATCGCCATAGCGCGGCGGATGGGCCACGCTGTCGCGGCTGTAGAGACCATATTCAAAGATAGAACTGAGTTTGTTTTTGAGGATCGCCAGCGTCTCAGCCGGTGGGACGTTGCTGTTGCGCAGGTTGACGTATTCGCGGGTCAGGAAGCTGTAAAACAGATCGCTTTCTTCGATCTCCGCTCCTGTCGCCAGAGAGGTTTTCAATGCGGGTAACGTGCGCGCATCGACGCTTAGCCGATCCTGGCCGTCAAACAAGGTATCGACCAACAGACGCTGTTCCGGGGTGGCGTTGAACGGCACTTCTACCAGCCGTTTATCCAGCTGGAGCGTGTCGTTATGCTCGGTCATTCCCGCGGCCCACGCCTGGGCGCAAAGAAACTGGATATCGCTTTTGAGCTGGCCGATATTGCCTTCCAGCGGTTTATTCAGCAGCCAGAGCAACAGCGTTTTGTCGATACTGACCGTACGCTCAATTTTGCGGCTCTCGCGCTGGAGAAAACCGACAATAAGTTCCACCTGTTCTTCCACCGAGCGCTGACGGATCCCGGGGAGATCGATACAGACCTGGATGCGCCTCTGGAACGTTCGCAGCAGGGCTGAGCTGACCGGTTCGGTGGTGGCGCAAATCAAGCGCACCGTAATGGACCGCGCCGTGGCGCTTGAACCGAGCGGGCGATATTGGCCTTTGTCGAGAATGGAGAAGAGTTTTTCCTGTCCTTCATACGGCAGGCGGTGCACCTCATCAAGCAGCAGATATCCGCCGTCCGCCTGCTCTACCAGACCGGCTTTATTCTCACTGGCGCCGGTAAATGCGCCCTGCCGATGGCCGAACAAATGCGAAGAGAGCAGCTCCGGGTTATGCGCATACTCGGCGCAGTTAAAGTAGACCAGCGGCGGGGGAGAACCCGCCGCCTGCTCGCAGGCAAAACGGTGCATCAGCTCGGCAAAGAAAGTTTTACCTACCCCGGAGGGGCCGGTCAGCAATACGTGGAGCCCGTGAGGATAAAGTACCGCTGCGCGGCCTTTTTCCACCGCATCACGGAGGCTGCGATCGTAGCCAATCAGGCCGCTGAAGGGGTCATCCGTTGAGCAACCTTCCTGATGCGGCAGAAGGTCGGCAACCGTACGCACTTCACATTCGGTATCATTCAGTCTGCGCCCCAGCAGCGTTTCCATTGCCTGGCGGTGCCAAAAGAACACGGGGCGTCCTCTGCTCTTAATCGCCAGGCCGTCGTTCCATAACTGATTGAGGTCTTTGCTGACCGAGTTGCGCGCAAGCCCGAGGTTAAAGCCGATGGCTTCCGCCGTAAATGCCGTTTCCTGTTCCAGATCCGCAAGATTCAGCCCGCGAGTTAATCGCTCCAGTTCCCCCAGTATGACCTCAATCCGTCTCATCTCTTTTACCGCTTAAGAAATAAATGATTGTTCAGAACATACACTATTCTTCTACGCAAGAAAGTGGCCTGGGCCAGAGATGGCGCATTTGCGCAAAGCGCGCGGCCGCGGGTGTTTCGTGGTTTGCGGGTGGGGTAGCCCAGACAGGCGCGTGAGCGCCGCCTCCGGGGAGAAGGCGGCAGGGAATATCGCTTTAACTCTCTTCCAGCGAATACGGCAGCGGCTCGATGCTCAGGCTACCGGCATCATCGCGTACGCGAAACACGCTGTCCGGCTCCATATCGTTATTCATCACCACCTGTACCAGCAGGCGACCGTCGTCCAGCTGCACGGCCGCTAAAACGGTGCCGGTTCGGCGCCAGTTTTCACCCATCTTCAGCTCCAGGTCTTCCCCGGCCTCAGGCACGCGGCTGGCTGTTCCCGCCAGATACCACAGGGCGCGCTTGTTGGCGCCGCGGAATTTAGCGCGGGCAACCATCTCCTGGCCGGTATAGCAGCCTTTTTTAAAGCTGATGCCGCCCAGCGCCTGTAGGTTGGTGGCCTGCGGAATAAACTGCGCGCTGTTGGCGCTGTCGATAACCGGCAGCCCGGCTTCAATATTCAGCGCCAGCCACTGCTGGCTGTTGTTGAGCTGCGCTTCACCGCGTAGCGCATCGGTGATGCGGGTGGCGGTTGCCACATCGGTCACCAGCAGGAAACGCTCGGCCGGATGCGCAAACCACAGCACGCTGGTGGCTCCTTCGCTGACAACCTGTTTCTCGGCGTTCGGCAGCTCACTAAACAGCGGCGACAGCGCAGCGCGCGCCTGGAACCCGGCAACGCCCAGCAGTACGGATTCATCATCGGCGGCGATGGTCACTTTAGAGAACACCGCGTATTTTTTCAGTTCGGTCAGCTGCGCATCGCGCAGGCTGCGGCGCTCAATCCACGCAAAACCCTCGTTGCGGCGGAAAACGCGCAGATTGCTCCACATCTTGCCCTTGGCGTCACAATGCGCGGCAAGCAGATGCTGCTCGTCGGTCAGGTGGCTGACGTCGGCGGTAATCTGCCCCTGCAGATATTTTTCGCCATCCGGACCGGTAATCGTCGCCAGCGCCCAGTCGTCCAGCGTCATCAGCGTTAACGGCAGACGAGCGGAAGAGGAAGGCTGACGCGGAGGAAAAGGTGTAAAAGCCATAGTCATATCCTGAATAGCTTAACGCAGAGTGTGTGACTAATGGTAAAAGAGCTATGGTGCAATGCAAGCGCTTTTGACAGGCCATTCGTGCCCTCAAAGACGGGGCGCTGAAACCAGCGAAATAATAAATGACCTGATTATTTTAGGGTTTTCATGGAATAGCGCTCGCGAAACTTGATATTCCAGTGAAGTCAGCGCCGAAAACGGGTTAAACTAAGAGATATTTATAAGCAGGAAGTAAAACATGGACATTAACAATAAAGCCCGCATCCACTGGGCATGCCGTCGAGGTATGCGTGAACTCGATATCTCCATCATGCCGTTTTTCGAGCATGAGTACGACACGCTCAGCGATGGCGACAAAGCGTTATTCATCCGCCTGCTGGAAAACGACGATCCGGATCTGTTCAACTGGTTGATGAATCATGGCGAGCCGGCTGATGCAGAACTGCAGCGGATGGTAAAATTAATTCAGACACGGAATCGGGAACGTGGTCCTGTGGCAATCTGATTTACGCATCTCGTGGCGGGCGCAGTGGTTTTCGCTGCTGATGCACGGCGTGGTGGCGGCGCTGGTGCTGCTGATGCCCTGGCCGCTGAGCTATACCCCGCTGTGGCTGATACTGCTGTCGCTGGTGGTGTTCGACTGCGTGCGCAGCCAGCGGCGGATCCATGCCCGTCAGGGAGAAATCAAGCTGCTGATCGACTCCCGTCTGCGCTGGCAAAAGGCGGAGTGGGATATCATCGGCACCCCGTGGGTGATTAACAGCGGAATGCTGCTGCGCCTGCGGAATACGGAAAACCAACGAACCCAGCATTTGTGGGTCGCGGCGGATAGCATGGACGCGGGAGAATGGCGAGACCTGCGTCGGCTGGTGTTGCTAAAACCGACGCAAGAGTAGGCAGGGACTCAGGAGAACTGCTCAGCCATTTCACCGAGGATTTGCTCGCACCAGTTCTGAATGCGCTCATCGCTCAGGTCGTACTGGTTCGTTTCATCAAGCGCCAGGCCAACGAACAGCTGCCCATCGGCAATGACCGGTTTCGGGCTGGTGAATTCATAGCCTTCAGTAGGCCAGTAGCCGATAAACTTAACCCCTTTGGTCGCCAGCTTATCGTGCAGCATGCCGAGCGCATCAAGGAACCATTCGCCGTAGCCTAGCTGGTCGCCCATGCCGTACAGCGCGACGATTTTACCCTGCAGATCCAGCGTATCGAGCTGCTGCCAGACCGCCTCCCAGTCCTCCTGGATCTCGCCGAAATCCCAGGTTGGAATGCCGAGGATCAGCACATCGTATTGCGTCATCAGGGCAGGGGAATCATCTTTCAGGTTGTGCAGCGTGACCAGTTCAGGGCCGATAATATCGCGGATTTTTTCCGCCGCCATTTCGGTGTAGCAGGTGCTGGAACCGTAAAAAAGACCTATGTTCATCGCGGAAACGTCTCAATTCTTGCTGTGACTTTGCGCTTAGTGTACCAGAAAGGCCGCGCCCGCCTGCAACTCGAATTATTTAGGGTATAATGGCGCCGTTTTAATAAGCAAAGAGGCCAGAGTGGAACAGGATCTCGCACAAATCGAGCAGTTTCTTGATGCCTTATGGCTGGAGCGGAATCTGGCGGAGAACACGCTAAGCGCCTACCGCCGGGACCTGACGATGGTGGTCGAATGGCTGCATCATCGTGGCCTGTCGCTTGCCAGCGTCAGCGGCGAAGATCTCCAGTCGCTGCTGGCGGAGCGGCAAACCGGCGGCTATAAAGCCACCAGCACCGCGCGCCTGCTAAGCGCCGTGCGCCGTTTCTTCCAGCATCTTTACCGGGAGAAAATTCGCCCGGACGATCCCAGCGCGCTGCTGGCCTCGCCAAAGCTGCCGCAGAGGCTGCCGAAGGATCTGAGCGAGGCGCAGGTGGAACGCCTGCTCCAGGCGCCGCTGGTTGAACAACCGCTGGAGCTGCGCGATAAAGCGATGCTGGAAGTGCTGTACGCCACCGGTCTGCGCGTTTCCGAGCTGGTGGGCCTGACCATGAGCGACATTAGCCTGCGACAGGGCGTGCTGCGCGTGATTGGTAAAGGAAATAAAGAACGTCTGGTACCGCTGGGTGAAGAGGCGGTGCTGTGGGTTGAGAATTACCTTGAATACGGGCGCCCCTGGCTGCTGAACGGCGTGGCGTCCGATGTGCTTTTTCCCAGCCAGCGCGCGCAGCAGATGACGCGCCAGACGTTCTGGCATCGAATTAAGCACTATGCCGTACTGGCGGGGATTGACAGCGAAAAGCTCTCCCCGCACGTGTTACGCCATGCGTTCGCGACGCATTTACTTAACCATGGCGCCGACTTACGCGTGGTGCAGATGCTGTTAGGACACAGCGATCTCTCCACGACGCAGATCTACACCCACGTGGCGACCGAGCGTCTGCGACAACTCCATCAACAGCATCACCCGCGTGCGTGAGTGCTGAAAAAAAGGACTGAGTATGAAAAAAGGTTTACTGATGTTCACTCTGCTGGCGACCACCTTATCCGGTGCGGCGCATGCCGATAGCGCGGCGATCAAGCAACTGCTGGCGAAGCTGGGCGTGCAGAGTTCGGACGTGCAACCTTCGCCGATCAAAGGCATCAGCACCGTATTGACGGACAGCGGCGTGATATACGTTACCGATGACGGTAAGCACATTATCCAGGGGCCGATGTACGACGTCAGCGGCGCGCAGCCGGTAAACGTCACCAATACGCTGCTGGCCGGTAAGCTGAACGCGCTGGAAAAAGAGATGATCGTCTATAAAGCGCCGCAGGAAAAACACGTCATCACCGTCTTCACCGATATTACCTGTGGTTATTGCCATAAATTGCATGAGCAGATGAGCGACTATAACGTGCTGGGTATTACCGTGCGCTATCTGGCCTTCCCGCGCCAGGGGCTGCAAAGCGAAGCCGAGCAGAATATGAAGGCTATCTGGTGCGCTAAAGATCGTAACAAAGCGCTGGATGACGCGATGAGCGGCAAGGGCGTGCAGCCGGCCAACTGCGATGTTGATATCGCTAAACACTACATGCTGGGCGTGCAGCTTGGCGTTAACGGTACGCCGGCGATGGTGTTGAGCGACGGCACGCTGATGCCCGGCTATCGCGATCCTAAAGACCTGAAAGCGCTCCTTGATGAGCATCAAAAACAGACAAGCGGTAACTGATTCGCGTGAAACAACAGATACAACTACGCCGCCGCGAGGCGGCTGACGGCGTCGATTTACCTGCCGATCTCCCACCGCTGCTGCAGCGGCTGTACGCCAGCCGCGGCGTGCGTAGCGCGCAGGAGCTGGAGCGCGGCGTGAAAGGCATGCTGCCGTGGTCGCAGCTGACCGGCGTCGAAAAAGCGGTAGAGATGCTCTACGGCGCATTTAAGCAGGGGCTGCATATTGTGGTGGTCGGCGATTTTGACGCCGACGGCGCCACCAGCACCGCGCTGAGCGTTCTGGCCCTGCGGGCGCTGGGCTACGGCAACGTCTCGTACCTGGTGCCAAACCGTTTTGAAGATGGCTACGGCCTGAGCCCGGAAGTGGTCGTTCAGGCTCACGCCCGCGGCGCGCAGATGATTATGACCGTGGATAACGGTATTTCTTCGCACGCTGGCGTCGATCGCGCCCATGCGCTGGGTATTCCGGTGCTGGTGACCGATCACCACCTGCCGGGGGATTCGCTGCCCGCGGCGGAAGCGATTATTAACCCGAACCTGCGCGACTGTGAGTTTCCGTCGAAATCGCTGGCCGGGGTGGGCGTGGCTTTTTATCTGATGCTGGCGCTGCGCACTTTTCTGCGCGATAAAGGCTGGTTTGAGGAGCGCGGCATTGCGCCGCCTAATCTGGCTGATCTCCTCGATCTGGTGGCGCTCGGCACCGTGGCGGACGTCGTACCGCTGGATGCCAACAACCGTATTCTGACCTGGCAGGGGCTGAGCCGCATCCGGGCGGGGAAATGCCGTCCGGGCATTAAGGCGCTGCTGGAGATCGCCAAGCGCGACCCGCAAAAGCTGGCGGCAAGCGATCTCGGCTTCGCGCTCGGTCCGCGCCTGAACGCCGCGGGCCGGCTGGACGATATGTCCGTCGGCGTGGCGCTTCTGCTGTGCGACAACACCGGCGAAGCGCGGGTGCTGGCCAATGAGCTGGACGCGTTGAACCAGACGCGCAAAGAGATAGAGCAGGGGATGCAGGCGGAAGCCCTGACCCTGTGTGAGAAGCTGGAGCGCAGCGGTGAGACGCTGCCCGGCGGCCTGGCGATGTACCATCCGCAGTGGCATCAGGGCGTCGTCGGCATTCTGGCCTCGCGTATCAAAGAGCGTTTCCATCGTCCGGTTATCGCCTTTGCGCCCACCGGCGACGGTACGCTCAAAGGCTCTGGTCGGTCGATTCAGGGGCTGCATATGCGCGATGCGCTGGAGCGTCTGGATACGCTCTATCCCGGGCTGATTCTGAAGTTTGGCGGCCATGCCATGGCGGCGGGGCTATCGCTGGAAGAGGCGCGCTTTGAAGAGTTCCAGCAGCGCTTCGGCGAGCTGGTGACCGAGTGGCTCGATCCTGCGCTGCTGCAGGGGGAAGTGGTCTCCGACGGTCCGCTGGCGGCGGCAGAGATGAGCATGGAGGTCGCGCAGATGCTGCGCGACGCCGGACCGTGGGGGCAGATGTTCCCGGAGCCGCTGTTTGACGGCCGTTTCCGTCTGCTACAGCAGCGCCTGGTCGGCGAGCGTCATCTGAAGGTGATGGTTGAGCCGGTCGGCGGCGGCCCGCTGCTGGACGGTATCGCGTTCAATGTTGATACTTCCCTTTGGCCGGATAACGGCGTTCGCGAAGTTCAGCTTGCCTATAAGCTTGATATCAATGAGTTCCGCGGCAACCGCAGCCTGCAGCTGATCATTGACCACCTCTGGCCAAATTGAGAACAGTATATTAATGAGGGCGCGAATCCGGTAGAATTCCGCTCTTATCACCGCATTTTGACGAATCCATTAAAAGAAACCGACCATGTTTGAAATAAATCCGGTAAAAAACCGTATTCAGGACCTCACGGAGCGCTCGGACGTTCTTAGGGGGTATCTTTGACTACGATGCTAAGAAAGAGCGTCTCGAAGAAGTAAACGCCGAGCTGGAGCAGCCTGACGTCTGGAACGAACCAGAGCGTGCGCAGGCGCTGGGTAAAGAGCGTTCCTCGCTGGAAGCCATCGTTGATACGCTGGATCAGATGTCTCAGGGGCTGGAGGACGTTTCCGGCCTGCTGGAGCTGGCCGTTGAAGCCGAAGACGAAGAGACCTTCAACGAAGCTGTCGCCGAGCTCGATGTGCTGGAAGAGAAGCTGGCGCAGCTGGAATTCCGCCGCATGTTCTCCGGTGAATACGACAGCGCCGATTGCTACCTCGATATCCAGGCCGGTTCCGGCGGAACGGAAGCGCAGGACTGGGCCAGCATGCTGATGCGCATGTATCTGCGCTGGGCCGAAGCGCGCGGCTTCAAGACCGAGATCATCGAAGAGTCTGAAGGCGAAGTGGCGGGCATTAAGTCCGTGACCATCAAGATTATCGGCGACTACGCCTACGGCTGGCTGCGTACCGAAACCGGCGTTCATCGCCTGGTGCGTAAGAGCCCGTTCGATTCCGGCGGCCGCCGCCACACCTCTTTCAGCTCCGCCTTCGTTTATCCGGAAGTGGATGACGATATTGATATCGACATCAACCCGGCGGATCTGCGCATTGACGTTTATCGCGCATCCGGCGCGGGCGGTCAGCACGTTAACCGTACGGAATCCGCGGTGCGTATTACCCACATTCCGACCGGCTTAGTGACCCAGTGCCAGAACGACCGTTCACAGCACAAGAACAAAGACCAGGCCATGAAGCAGATGAAAGCGAAGCTTTATGAGCTGGAAATGCAGAAGAAAAATGCCGAGAAGCAGGCGATGGAAGATACCAAATCCGACATCGGCTGGGGCAGCCAGATCCGTTCTTACGTGCTGGATGACTCCCGCATTAAAGATCTGCGCACCGGGGTGGAAACCCGCAACACTCAGGCGGTGCTGGACGGCAGCCTGGATCAATTTATCGAAGCAAGTTTGAAAGCAGGGTTATGAGGAACCAACATGTCTGAACAACAAGCACAGGGCGCTGACGCGGCAATTGACCTTAATAATGAACTGAAAGCCCGTCGTGAGAAGCTGGCCGCGCTGCGTGAGCAGGGTATCCCGTTCCCGAATGATTTCCGTCGTGACCACACCTCAGACCTTCTGCACGCTGACTTCGATGGCAAAGAAAACGAAGAGCTGGAAGCGCTGAACGTTGAAGTCGCCGTCGCTGGCCGCATGATGACCCGTCGTATCATGGGTAAAGCCTCCTTCGTTACGCTGCAGGACGTTGGCGGCCGCATTCAGCTGTACGTCGCCCGCGACGATCTGGCGGAAGGCGTCTATAACGAGCAGTTCAAAAAGTGGGACCTCGGCGATATCATCGCGGCGCGCGGTAAGCTGTTCAAAACCAAGACCGGCGAGCTCTCTATTCACTGCACCGAGCTGCGTCTGCTGACCAAAGCCCTGCGCCCGCTGCCGGACAAATTCCACGGCCTGCAGGATCAGGAAGCGCGCTATCGTCAGCGCTACCTGGACCTGATCTCCAACGATGAATCGCGCAACACCTTTAAAGTGCGTTCGCAGATCCTGGCGGGCATCCGCCAGTTCATGGTCGGCCGCGGCTTTATGGAAGTTGAAACCCCGATGATGCAGGTGATCCCCGGCGGCGCGTCCGCGCGTCCGTTCATCACCCATCACAACGCGCTGGATCTGGACATGTACCTGCGTATCGCGCCGGAACTGTACCTGAAGCGTCTGGTGGTTGGCGGCTTCGAGCGCGTGTTCGAAATCAACCGTAACTTCCGTAACGAAGGTATCTCCGTTCGCCATAACCCTGAGTTCACCATGATGGAACTCTACATGGCGTATGCGGATTACAAAGATCTGATTGAGCTGACCGAATCCCTGTTCCGCACCCTGGCGCAGGACGTTCTGGGCCATACTGAAGTGCCTTACGGCGATCAGACCTTTGATTTCGGCAAGCCGTTTGAAAAGCTGACCATGCGCGAAGCGATCAAGAAATATCGTCCGGAAACCGAGATGGCCGATCTGGATAACTTCGATTCCGCAAAAGCCATTGCGGAAAGCATCGGTATCCACGTTGAGAAGAGCTGGGGTCTGGGCCGCATCGTGACCGAGATCTTCGAAGAAGTGGCGGAAGCGCACCTGATTCAGCCGACCTTCATTACCGAATATCCGGCAGAAGTCTCTCCGCTGGCGCGTCGTAACGACGAGAACCCGGAAATCACCGACCGCTTTGAATTCTTCATCGGCGGGCGTGAAATCGGTAACGGCTTTAGCGAGCTGAACGATGCGGAAGACCAGGCGCAGCGTTTCCTCGATCAGGTTAACGCGAAAGCCGCCGGTGACGACGAAGCGATGTTCTATGACGAAGACTACGTTACCGCGCTGGAGCACGGCCTGCCGCCGACTGCGGGCCTCGGTATCGGTATCGACCGTATGGTGATGCTGTTTACCAACAGCCACACCATCCGCGACGTGATCCTGTTCCCGGCGATGCGTCCGGTAAAATAAGCATTACGCGAATAAAAAAACCCAGCAGAGCTGGGTTTTTTTATGCCTGGTTGCTAAAGCTGATTAATGCGTTACGCGCATTATCGTCCGCCGCCTGCAGCACCATCCACGGGCTAAAAGCCCAGGGCGTCGCGCGAATCCCGCTTAACACATCCGCAAGATTGCTCCACTGAAAATCCATCACTTCGTCAGGATTTATCCGTAACGCGCTGGCTACTCGCGCCGCATAGACCGGACAGACCTCGTTTTCGACAATGCCATTCGGCGCGACGGCCCGGTAACGGAACCCCGGAAAGACCGGGACGATGCGGGTTATCTCGACGCCGAGCTCAAAGCGGCAGCGGCGCTCAACGGCCTGTTCAAAGGTTTCGCCGGTTTGCGGATGCCCGCAGACTGAGTTCGTCCATACGCCTGGCCAGGCTTTTTTGCCCAGCGAGCGGCGCGTGACCAGCAGTTGGCCTTGTTCATTGAACAGCCAGCTGGAAAACGCGAGATGCAGAGGGGTATTGAAGGTGTGGGCGGCATACTTCTCCAGCATACCTGTAGGCTTATCTTGCTCGTCCAGCAAAATGACATGTTCCCCGGCCATGACAACTCCTGAAATAAAAAATGACCCGGCACAAACCCGCCGGGTCATGTACTCAGGCCACTAGGGTAGCCCATAAATGGGACAAAGGCATTACCAAAACATGTTGGCCTCCGGGGAGAGCGTGATATTGCAGAGTTGCCGGCAGGGGGCTAATTGAATCACCAGCGGTTTAACCCGGACGCACCGCGACGCTCCCGGACTCTCCCGGGAGAGCGTAGATGTTCAGCCGCTTAGCAGGCCTTTAATACTTCTGTATGAAGGGTAGCGATTGGGGAATGCCTTAGGGACTGGTATGATAATCGCCCTGGTTTTGAGGTGAATGTTAGTGTTAAGCGCAGGACGCCTGATGAGAAAACGCTTTGTTATTGCAATAATGTTGCTGAGCAGCCTGATCGTTGCGGGGTGTTCCAGCTCATCCGATTCCGGTTCTACCTACACCGTGAAGCGCGGCGACACGCTGTACGCTATCTCACGTTCCACTGGCACCAGCGTCAGGGATCTCGCCCGTCTCAATAATATTTCACCTCCCTATACCATCGAAGTCGGGCAAAAGCTGAAGCTAAACAGCGGTTCCGGGACCACGGCGAAGGCGGGGGCATCCGGCAAGAAATCGTCGACGAAACGTACCGCCGCCGTGACGCCATCTTCGGCGGTGCCGCAATCCTCCTGGCCGCCGGTCGGGCAACGCTGCTGGCGCTGGCCAACCAGCGGTAAAGTAGTGCTGCCATACTCCACCAGCGATGGCGGCAATAAAGGTATCGATATCGCCGGTAAGCGCGGCCAGCCGGTGTATGCGGCAGGGGCGGGCAAAGTGGTGTACGTGGGCAACCAGCTGCGCGGCTACGGCAACCTGATTATGATTAAGCATAATGAGGACTATATCAGCGCCTACGCGCACAACGACAAGCTAATGGTGAATAACGGCCAGAGCGTGAAGATTGGCCAGCAGATTGCCACCATGGGCAGCTCGGACGCGGATTCCGTGCGCCTGCATTTCCAGATTCGCTACCGGGCGACGGCGATCGACCCGCTGCGCTATTTGCCGCCGCAGGGCAGTAAGCCTAAGTGCTAAAAGGTTATTTTATCGGCATTTAGCCTGGTTTGGGCTTGTCAGCGGGTGCGTAAGGTCTATAATGGCCCTCGCACCTCTTCGCGGGCGTAGTTCAATGGTAGAACGAGAGCTTCCCAAGCTCTATACGAGGGTTCGATTCCCTTCGCCCGCTCCAGACTCAAGTCTCCTGAAGTCCACTCAACTCAATTTTCCCTTGATAAATCAGCAGTTATAGCATTCTATTAGTCTATTGAACTCAATTGTACTCCCCCAGGGTCAAGCTCAATGTGGGGGTATGGATGGGGGTATAATTGTATCCCCTGCTGAGAGGTACCCCAATGAAGCTGACTGCTCGTCAGGTTGAAACTGCTAAACCCAAAGAGAACCCCTGGAAACTGGCCGATAGCGTTGGTTTTTAAGGAAATCGCCGATGCTCAAAGAAAATTTCAACGAACTGCAAATCTTTCTTGTAGTAGCAAGGGAGCGAAGTTTCACCAAAGCGGCGGGTAAACTGGGCGTTTCTCAGTCTGCACTCAGCCACGCGATGAAGGCCCTGGAGGAAAGGCTGAATATACGCCTTCTGACCCGTACGACCCGAAGCGTTGCCCCTACAGAAGCCGGTGAGAGAATTATTGCCTGCCTTGAACCGCGTATTGCCGATCTCGAGCAGGAGCTGGAATCGCTGGTTCAACTGAACGGCACCGCCTCCGGCAATATCCGTTTATCTGCCGGGGAGCATGCCGCGCGAAGTCTGGTGTGGCCGAAGCTAAAACCCTTCCTCAGGGAATACCCGGAAATTAATCTCGAACTGGTGGTGGATAACGGCTTTGTCGATATTGTTGAGGGGCGTTTTGATGCCGGGATCCGCTTGGGCGAAAGCGTGGATAAGGACATGATTGCGGTAAGAATTGGCCCGGACATGAGAATGGCTGTGGTGGGAGCGCCGTCTTATTTCGCTGCAAATCCTGCACCTGAAACGCCGCACGAGCTACAAAATCACCGGTGTATCAATATGCGCCTGCCGACAGCCGGTGGGCTTTACCACTGGGAGTTTGAGAAGGATGGGAAGCCGTTACGGGTTAGAGTGGAAGGGCAGGTTACGTTTAATCTGCAGGCGGAACGAATTGATGCGGCGTTATCCGGTTTTGGCATCGCCTGTATACCTGAAGACAGGGTGCAGGATTATATAAAGTCAGGAGAGCTTATTCAGATTTTGCAGGACTGGTGTCCGTCTTTCCCCGGATATTACCTCTACTACCCGAGCCGTAAGCAGCATCCACCCGCTTTTGCACTGATGATCGATGCACTTCGCTACCAGGAATAACGGGTCCCCCACTCGCAGAGGGCCCGTTCGAGTGTTAACGGCCCACACGAGCCTGATGCTCAGGAGAGTAACGCTCGCCGACGATTTTAATCGTTTCAAGCGCCTGGGTTATCTGCCGTGAGTCATCCTGAGAAAGGATGATGTCGGCGGCCCCCAGGTTTTCCTCCAGCCGGTGCAGTTTCGTGGTGCCAGGGATAGGCACAATCCACGGCTTTTGTGCCAGCAGCCACGCCAGCGCGATTTGTGCAGACGTCACGCCTTTCTCTGCCGCCAGTTCACCCAGCAATGAAACCAGCTTTTCATTGGCTTCAATCGCCTGCCCGGCGAAACGCGGCACTGTACTGCGGTAATCATCCTTGCCAAAAGTGGTTCCTGGCTTAATCGAGCCCGTCAGGAAGCCTTTGCCTAATGGGCTGAAGGGCACAAAACCAATACCCAGTTCCTCCAGCAACGGCAGGATCTCCTGCTCAGGCTCGCGCCACCACATTGAGTATTCGCTTTGCAGCGCGGTGACCGGTTGTACGGCATGTGCACGACGAATGGTTTGCGCACCCGCCTCGGACAGACCGAAATGTTTAACTTTGCCTTCAGCGATCAGGTCTTTCACGGTTCCCGCAACGTCTTCAATCGGGACATCCGGATCGACACGATGTTGATACAGCAGATCAATAACATCAGTCTTAAGACGGCGTAATGATCCTTCCACAGCTTCTCGGATATGCTCCGGACGGCTGTTTAAAATCTGCTGCTTGTTGTCGTCGCCAAAAGTAAAACCAAACTTAGTGGCGATGACCACGCGGTCACGAAATGGTTTTAAGGCTTCACCGACCACCTCTTCATTAAGAAAGGGGCCATACACTTCAGCGGTATCGAAGAAGGTGACGCCACGTTCAACCGCTGCGCGAATGAGCTCGATAGCCTGATGAGTATCGGTCGCCGGGCCGTAGCCGTGGCTTAATCCCATGCAACCGAGCCCAAGCGCGGAGACTTCGAGTCGGGATTGACCCAGATAACGTTTTTGCATTGAATGAATACCTCTTTTATCGCGACTTAAACATCCAGTTTGCGGCTGGCCAACCATTCAACTCTGGCAGGATCGCGGTGGGAGAAGAAAGCGCTGGTGGCGGTATCGATAGCGGTAATCTGCAGCATATCTTCAGCGCTGAGTTCAAAATCGAGAATGTTGATGTTCTCTGCCATACGTTCTTTTCGCACCGACTTCGCCAGTGAAACGATGCCTCGCTGGAAAATCCAACGCAGCACAACCTGGCCCACGCTTTTACCGTATTTCTGGCCAATCGCCGTTAACATGGGATGCTCAAACAGACCATTTTTTCCTTCTGCAAACGGAGCCCAGGCTTCCGGCTGAATGCCACGGCTTTGCATCCATGGCACGGCATGCAGTTGCTGGTTGAAGGGGTTAACTTCAACCTGGTTTACCGCCGGTGAAACGTTGTTGAAGGCGATAAGATCGGCCAGTCGGTCAGGATGGAAGTTGCTGACGCCAATGGCGCGAATTTTGCCTGCCTGCTGCAATTCTTCCATAGCACGCCATGCCCCATGGACATCTCCGTAAGGCTGGTGAATCAGATACAGGTCCACGTAATCAAGTTGTAGCCGATCCAGAGAGCGTTCGAACTGGGCTTTAGCGCCTTCGTAATTCGTATCCTGCAGCCACAGTTTGGTCGTCACAAAGAGCTCGTTACGGGCGATACCGCTCTGTTTCAGCGCGTTCCCGACTTGGGTTTCATTCTGGTAAGACGCGGCGGTATCGATCAGGCGGTATCCCGTATCGATGGCATCAATAACGGCTCTTTCGCATTCAGCGGGATCAGACATCTGAAACACACCAAAGCCCAGCAGGGGCATTTCAATACCGTTGTTCAGTTTTACAGTTGGCATGACGTTATCCTTCAGCTGTTGTGTTGAAAAAGCATAACGCAAAGTGATTTATTCGATTAGATGGGGTAATTAGCTAGGGTTTATTAGATGTGCTCATTAATTTTGTGAAAGGCTGGCGCTCAGCTGTGTGCCATGCGCTGACGCTTCTGGAGATTTCTCCGGGGCCAGACATGATGCTGACTATCTCCAGAGGAGTCGGGCAGGGAAGACGTATCGCGCTGCTTACGGTTGTGGGCAATGTATTTGTAGCAGGATTTGTGCAAGTTTCTTTTCTTGTTCTGGGGCTGGTAACCGTTGTACATGCCTGGCCGGTTGCGCTGGATCTGCTAAGGTGGGTTGGTGCGGCTTATCTGATGTGGCTGGGCATAAAAATGATTGCGACTTCAGGTACTGATACGCGGCTGCGAAAAACGGCAAAAATTTCTGACTGGAATGCCGTAAAGGAAGGCGCTCTGAACAGCCTGACTAATCCAAAATCCCTGCTGTTCATGTTTGCTTTTCTTCCTCAGTTTGTCGATCCCACCGCGGGTCCTGTCTGGCTGCAATTGCTTGTTCTGGGCAGTATCCAAAAGCTGGCAGGAATTGTTTCCCTGGGGTCAGTCGCGATGGCATCAGGAACATTTGGAAACTGGCTGGGTAAACACCCAGGCTTTATCAAATGGCAGGAACGATTTACAGGAGTTGTCATGATAGGCCTCGGTATCCGCATGTTGTTTAGTGGGTCTGGCGTAGTATCGAAATCTGCCAGTTAAGTTTTACCGCAACGGTTAACCCAGTGAACTCACAGCACAGCACAACGCAGACATTCACGCTCATTAGCTTTGCGCCAACATGAGACAATTTTAATTTTGGTGAAGCTGACGTTTATATTGAGCCTCCATCCGATCCTGATTACCCGTCCTGTCGTTGTGATAATCCCCAAGGAACCAACCTATACCCTCCTTCTACAGTTGTTATAGAGTTCCTTCCTGACGCTCAGAAAGGGGGCTTACGCTCAGAAAGACGGAGAGAAAGTTATTGATGATGCAGGCCAAAGAGTGAATTAAGCATCACGAGGCGAATATTACTTGACCACTACAGAAACGGTAATTCAGAACATATCGATGCCGGTATTACTCTCGCTAATACCATTAACTTTCTAGTGGAAAAGTACGAACTGGTTCGTATCGATCGCAGAGGGTTTAGCTGGCACGAACAAACGCCATATCTCACGATTATTGATATCATGAGGGCCCGCCACGATCTGGGTTTAATGAATCGTAATTAGTCTGATGCTAACGGTATCACTGCTTTTGAGTATGCCTGCCATTTGGTATCTTCTCGCTTCCTGCTGATTTATCGACAAAGGTAATTGCTTGAATTCAAAGCCTCTGTGCTTTGGGGGGATCTTTGGGGGTATAAGTAAAGTTATAACTTGAAAACTTCATATTTTTCAATTTACTGAACAGCTTGTTCTAATCCCTTCGCCCTCCAGAATATCTCTTAAAGTTCACTAATCTCCGGAATCCGCAAGGATAGGTCGCAAGCCTTCTTGTCACATTTATTTTCTGCCATCTGCCTTATTGTCCCGTCAGGCCCGAGGGATGCGTAACCCGTACATAAAACAACATGAAGCGCAGAATCTGTAGTTTGGCAGGAGTGCAATTGTAAGAGAAAATCCCTTTTCTGCTATGGGGTTAGGCGTATTCTTCAGCCAGACTGGATCAAGATGCGTTCTTCAATGCGAGAATCGCAGTTGAGATGCTCACGGGTCGATGAGCATCTCAACTGCGTTAGGGATATCTTTGGCAGGGCCGCCGGATGATGAGCCAGAATGGCGATATTTTATCGTGGGCAGCGGTATACGGTTCCGCTCAATGTCACATTGGTTTGCTGGCTTGAGCCTGTGCCATGATAGGCGCTTCCGGTTTGGCCAGCCCTCTGGGTTAACAGTACCACCACGTTCCCCCCCATTTTCCACGCTTTATTTTTTAGATCGTTACGGGCACCCGTCTCCAGATTGCTGTTTGACGTCCAGCCTCCCGTGAAAAAATTCCCCTGGCTACCGGTGACATCGCCTAAATAGGTGCACGAAGTGTCCGGTTCATTATGCGTTACCCGCACGCCTTCAGCACCGTGCTGGAGGGAATTAGCGCTGCAAGCTGTGAGCATAAGAGCGGAGAGAAAGACTAATTTTTTGTTCATGTAAAATCCTTAATCAAATCGCTAAAAATAATCAAATAGGGTACGAAGCCAGTCGGATGTTGAGGCGCATCGTGCTGGCAATAAAATGTTCTACCCGGAGGATTTAAGGGGTGTATAGCTTATAAGAATAATTTTATATAAATACTTAAAAGGGCTATAACGTCTCTTACCGTAGTGATGATACTCTTTTTTTTGTCAGAGATGATGAATTCCTTGCCATAAACAGAGGCGTCTTTATTTATTAAAAACGATAACCTACGCTCACGCCAAATGTGTTTGTATCAACGTAAAGTAATTTGGCTGTTTCCCATGACACATCCAGGGAAAGGTTAGTGAATGGATTAAAAATAAGACCTGCACCATAGGCAAAAGCATCTTCTGAGGAAGATTGATTGTCACGGTTTTTGACCTTCATACCAGCCATACCTACATTACCATATAAACTAACATAGTCATTAATCCGGTAGGTCGGTCCTACCATTAACGAACTATAGCTAGTGGTATTATCGCCATTTTTATGTAGTTTTCCTGCGTCCCAACGGTAATGTTGTACTTCATGACGAGTTGCCGTGAGAGAGGTCAATACACCCCAGTCAGAATTGAACTCATAGCGATATTTTAGATTGAGCCCGCGAAGATCCTTACTTGCAGATTTCTTTAACGCGCTAAGATGCGTTTGGGCATAGCCAAGGGAGAGGGTATGGTTTTCCATCGCCAACGCTAATGAGGGCGAAAATAATAGTGCTGCCATAATCCATGGTGAAAAAGCACGCTGCATGTAAAGCTCCTTGTTGGTGAAAAGAACAATGCTTATGTATAAGCAATAACCGTAGAAGGATGATTGCGGCAGCCATATAACCAGAAAAAGCGAGTAAAAGTTATGAAATTAGTCTTACATGTATTTTACCGACGTTTTCAGAAAAAGTAAGATTTTGTAACTCATTGATATTACTGATTTTTATGTAATTTTTTTCACGGCGGCGTTGGTTTATTGCGCGGCACATACGTTATATATCTGCCGATTGATTGAGTACAAATAAGTGCTGTTACCGACCCTGGTGATGCGAATTTCATTGGCGGCATCGGGGTGCAATACGCGAAAATGTGCTAAAAAATCACCGGCGGTGTCGGTAGAAAAAACTTTTACCGAATCGACATCAAATGTATAAATGCCGGGGCCAGGCATTTGCAGGTTCTTCATATACACATCGCGATACAACACTTTTTTGATTTGCTCTTTAGTGGTGATGTCATACTGCAATGTAATGCGTTTGTTTTTGAAATCGAGGACGATATTGCCATTAGCGAGAAAATTGTCAGGCAGGACTGAAGTTACCGTTTTAGTGGTGCATAGAAATGAATCCGCATCTGACAGAGGATAGCGCTGCTGGCGTGCCTGTAAAATCAGCAGCACAAAAGATGCTGCCAGAATAAGTAGCGTAATGCCTCTTAATACCGTTCTTTGATAGTGATGCATTTGGGCTCCGAAACATTCAGTTGATTCAGACACTGAACAAAAATATTGGTGTCAGGAACGCGAATATAATAAATGAAATTGCCGTTTTGCTTATAGACTTGCTGACTCAGTTCGGAAAAAGCCCCCACCGCATCCTCGAGAGACCGATTATCTTCAGTGACACCATAAAAGGTATATCCGTTATAGGTTCCCAGCTCAGAAAAGTAGTCTGGATGGCGTTTGCTGTAGAGATAAATGACCATCAGCAGGAACAGCGTTGCGCAGATTAAAAATAGCCACTCTTTTCGGTTTGAAACTGCCTGCGAAGACTGCGTTGGCTCAGGCAACGATTCTGCAACTGGCGCAACGGTGTCGCTGGCTCTATTTTGCGTTGCGGGTGTTGATTCATCTGGCAGTGGTTCGATAGTTACCGAGAGCGTCACACCAACCTTAGGGCGCGTTAATACCGCAGAACTGGAAAGGCCGATTTTTTCAAACGAACCGCGTAATTGATTGATTAATTTGTAATAGCTGGCACTGGAAACCACCACACCTTTTCGTCCCCACACCCAGGCGATTAAATCATCTTTTTTAAAGAGTCCCTGATGAAAAGCAAGGAGCAAATTGCATTCAGATTCAGAAATTTTTAAGCTTTCGCGATCGCGTGATAAGGTCATCCGCTCGCAATCAAGAATGACTTTCTTATCAATTAGGTACTTATTCTTACTCATAGGGCCTTCTGCTAAGAATGAGTCGTTCTGGTTTAACCATTATGTTACCTCAGTGCCTACCGATCTATTGAAAGGTTTTTACTTTTAATCCTTTCATTTTGCTCATTGCCCCGTGTATCAAGCCAGACCGTAAAATCAGCTGAATTCATCGGCTTTGCGTAAAGATAGCCCTGTATAAAACCTACGTTATGATCGAGGATATAGCGTAGCTGATGCTCTGAACTGACGCCTTCCGCAACGATATTAAGTCCCAGCCTTTGACTAAGCATAATAATGGTATCCAGAATGGGCACGTCGCTGCCGCTGGTATCAATCGTATCGACAAAAGTACGATCGATTTTCAGATAATCAGCCGGAAGCTGCTGAAGGTAAGAAAGCGAGCAGTAGCCGGTACCAAAATCGTCAATCGCTATCAGTACGCCTTTCTCACGCAGCTGCATGAGCTTATCTGACACTAAAGCCGGTTGAACAATGAGGCTGCGTTCGGTGAGCTCCAGCATGAGGCGCAGTTTCCCTAAGCTTGCCAGTAGCGATTCAACATCGGCAATAAAACTCTCATGCACCAGATGCTCAGGTGAAATATTTACGCTGATATAAAAATCCCCGGCAACCTGCCACCGTTCGACATCCTGGGCGATGAGCTTAAATAAGTGACGCGAAAGCGGAACGATCATCCCTTCGTTTTCTGCCGCGGTGATGAAAATGTCGGGAGTAATAAAACTCCCATCCGGAAGGGGCCAGCGCATTAATGCCTCCACGCCGCCGCAATTAGCGCGGCTGACGTTAAATACAGGTTGATAATGCACCGTGAACTGCCCGTTTTTCATACCGCGGGTGATTTCTCGGGCCATGGATAGCCGTTTCTGGGCCCAATGCCGGTAAAGAAAAAGGGTCATAAATGAGAAGCAAAGCGAGAGAGGGATAAAGATAAGCAGAGATTTCATCCACAGAGCCATCAATGTCGCGAGAGGCGCGCCGACGGTAAGCGAAATCTTACCGTCGGCGGTGACGAAATGTTGGATCATCACTATTCTGTCACGCTGCGCTGGTTGGCTGATAATCCTATCGCCCTCGCCAAACCGCAGGCTGAATACGGCGGCTCTTTCCTCTGCGAGGACATCCATCAGTTCCTGAATATAGCGAGAATCGACGATGACAAACGCTGATTTTTGCGCCGTCACCTGCTCCGTGTAAACCACCGCGGGTCTGCCTGGTCCTCCGGCCATCAAGTCAAATGAACGGACCCATCTGGCAGGTAACGGCGTCGGGAGCGTTTTACCCGGCGGCAAAGGAAAAGGGTGCGCCTGCTCCCTGGTAACAAAGGAACAGAGCAGGTTGCCGTTTTCCAGCAGACCGATATCGCGGATATAAGGGGTAAAGGCGCGGGTTCGGTTAAGCTCCGACAGCATTTCAGCGCAGGGTCTGTCCGCTATTTTTACTGTTTTTGCGGTGACCCGCCATGAGGCGGTTGATACATCGTTACTGAAACGTAATAAGGTATTCGCGCTCAGGGCGACGTCCTGTTTAAACTGTAGTACGCTGACCAGCAGCGCTAATATAATCATCACGACCAGCGGCACAAGCACTGAACAAATCACAAAAGATAGCTTTAGTTTCACTGGCTTTGTCTCTCATTCACGAAGGGATGCGCGGCTGTCTCGATGGTCGCAATACTCATTATGCTTTAGCGCTGCCGCTAGTGGTGCAGAAATTATAGATCTGCCGGTTCAGTGAAAAAAGATAGGCCCTCGGACCGATTTTATTTATCGTCAGCTCATTCTCGGTTGCCGGCTGCAGGAGACGCAGCCAGGAAAACATCTCACCCGTCGTATCAGAATTAAATTTGTGCACGGCTTTAACCCGAAAGGTGTAGGTTTTCATGCCGGTGCGGTTAAGCGGGGTGATTGCAACATCCTGAAAGAATAACCGCTGCTCTCGCCGTTGATCCTGCACAGAATAATGAATAGCAATGCGGTTCGACTTAAGATCCAGCACCAAAGTTCCGTTCAGTATGAGCTCTCTCGGCTTTATATAAATAGTTGATTTGGCAGTGCAAATAAGATTATGTATTTCGTCTGCGTCGCGCCTGGCTCCTTGATATACCAGCGTTGCCAGCATGATACATCCGCAGAGCAGACCGCACAGGATGACTAGTAGCGTTCTTTGATGGTAATGCATTTAGGTACCGCCGTTTCAACAGGGTTCAGACACTGCAAAAAAAGATTCATATTCGGTTCGCGGAGATAATAAAGATAATGTCCGTTCTGGCGAGATAGCGGCAGCGTCAGGGTATGATAAGCCGAAACCACCTCCTTAAATGTCACTTTATCGGTAGCCATCTTAAAGAAGATATAGTCATCCTCATTACCGAGCATCCTGAAGCTACTGTTGTGTTTATTTTGCGCTGGAGCATGCTGAAATTGCATCGCAACACCCGTTAACAACAACAGTGTAATGGTCAGGACGAGAGGGCGTATTTTGGCTGAAATCTTTTTAACGTCCGGCGTGAGAGCCCGTTGGCTATCTTTTTCGCACCCGGCATCCCTGACGTTTTCGCATCGTGGCGTAGGTTCTTTTTTGATGGGTTCTAACGCCAATGATAACGAGACGCCAATTCGTGGTCGCGTAACAATATCGGCCGCATTCAGGCCAACAAGAACAAAGTTATTCCGCATCTGGTTAATGAGCTTGTAATAACTCGATTCGGAAACACAACCCGCACGGTACTTCCAGACAAAATTAATAATATCTTCCTTTTTATATATTCCGCGATAGAAGGCAAGGAGTAAATTTGTCTCCGATTCTGAAATTTTAATGATTTTATCACCGTTGGTTAATGTCATTTTAGTGCTGTCAAATATCACCTTTTTAGCTATTAGTAACGATTTCTCATCCATGTTAAACCCGATCTTTAATACGTTTTGCTGTCGCTTGCTATATTAACATGGGGCAGGAGGATTTCATCCCTCTTTGCATCAGTAGTCTTCTGTGACGACATTCATACTGATGCTAAAAATGTTTTTTATTTAGTTTACTTCCTTTTAAATCATGTGGTTATTTGGTTTTTGTGAATTTTTCTTACCGGTATTTGAATTTATGAATTTCCGCATGCCAGGTAAGTAAGGAAAATTTAAGGGTTATTCAGCACGTCAGGAAGCTCTTTTCCGAAAATTCTTTCTAAGATTGGCCTTAAACATGATAGCGCCGCGGGGCTATAACGCCAGTTACTATACGCCCTGTTTCAGAGGGGCGCACAATAAAACTTGCCCGGCGACAAACTATTTTGTTTGGCCTCAACCAAAGGACGTTTACTTTATCTGCTTTATTAGCAGAGCGAGTAGCGTTAGTTGAAAATAAACAGCAATAAAGGAATAAACGACCATGTTCAAGAAAACGACACTGGCTTTGCTTACAGCCTCACTTTTTATTTCTACCAGTACATTTGCGATGTCCAATAATACCATTACCTTTCGTGGTGAAGTTTCCGATGAAACCTGTTCTGTAGCCATTAACGGTAATCAGGCAAAACCGGTAGTTATTCTGCCGACGGTGAGTGCCAAAGAACTGGCGAAAGGCGGAGATACCGCGGGTCAGGTGACATTTGATATTGGTCTCACCGGCTGTACGGGTAATGCCGATAAACCGACCAAAATCTCTACCGTTTTTGTCGGTAACCAGGTGACCAGCAACGGTAATCTTGGAAATACCGGGGACGCCGCCAACGTAGAAGTCCAGATTCTCGATACGGCTGAGAAAGTTATCAATCTGACCAACGGTTTCAAAGGTGAAGGCGATCTGCAGCTGAAGCCGGGAGAGACGGAAGCCAGCGCCACTTATACCGCGCAGTATTACGCCAACGGCGCGGCATCGGCTGGTACGGTCGAAGCCACTCTCCAGTACGCCGTTTCCTACCTGTAAAAACGCTTCCTGGTCCGGTGCTTGTCGTCGGACCCTTTTGATAGCAATGGAGTTGTTGCAATGAAAAAGGATGCTACCCGTTCAGGGCTGCGCTATCTGATGGCGCTGCTACTCCTGTTTCTTCCCGCTGCCGCGGCATGGGCCAGCGTCACCATTGTAGGCAGTCGGATTATCTACCCGTCGACCGTACCCTCTGTCGATGTACAGCTAAAAAATAACGATGACTTTCCCTATGTCGTACAAACCTGGTTTGACGATGGCGATATGCGTATTGGGCCAGAGAACGCGAGTGGCATTCCTTTTATCTCGACGCCGCCGGTATTTCGTATCCAGCCAAAAGCAGGCCAGGTGGTGCGCGTGGTGTATAGCCAGCGTAAAGCGCTGCCGCCCGATCGTGAATCTGTCTTCTGGTTCAATGCATTGCAGGTACCGCCGGCCAATATCGGCGGCCGTCAGCAGAATAAAGTGCTGGTGATGTTACGGACGCGGATCAAACTTTTTTACAGGCCGGAAGGGATTGGTTCACCGGGCAATCTGGCTAAAAAGCTGCACGTTACCGTAGTGCGTAATGCCCGAAAAGGTGCCGGTATTGTTATCAGCAACCCGCAGCCCTGGTATGCATCCCTCAGCAACCTGAGCGTGACGGCAAGCGGCGTATCACGTCAGCTTAATGTCGAAATGGTTCCACCTTTCTCCAGCCGTACTTTCTGGATACCTGGAAAATTCAGCGCCAACTCGCTTAACGGTACCGTCACCGTGACGTTGGTTAACGACCAGGGTGCAAGGATAAGCGAGCGTTATCATGTCGCCGAAGGTTAAATTCTGTCGCAAAAACATCTTCGTTTTCTTAGCCGTAGCCTGCTCCGGTCAGGCTTTTGGCGAAGAATACTATTTTGATCCTTCTCTGCTGCAGGGGACGGCTTACGGGCAAGGTATGGCGAGCGTTAACGGACCCGGTACGCCCGCCGGAGAGTATCTGGTTGACGTTATGGTCAATGGCTCGCTGCTAAAATCCGGCGTAAAGATCCGCTTTACTCCAGCTAATGGCGAACAACGCACGGAGCCCTGCCTTCCGTTATCGCTGATGCAGGCCGCTCGGGTAAAATCGCTCCCGGACAAAGCGCCTCAAAATAGCTGTCGTCCGCTCAGGGAATGGGTATCCCAGGGCGAATGGCAATTTGATAGCGCGATGCTACAGCTCCGGCTTACGCTGCCGATGAGCGAGCTGATACACAGGCCGCGCGGCTATCTTCCGCCTTCGCAGTGGGACAGCGGCGCGCTGGCTCTGTTTTTACGCCATAACACCAACTGGACCCACACGGACAACACCCGCCAGCACTTCCGCTACCAGTATTTGTGGAGCGGGATCAACGCTGGCAGCAACATTGGACTGTGGCAGCTCCGCCATCAGGGTAACCTGCGCTATGCCGACAGCAATCAGAGCGGTAGCGACTGGCATTACAATCGCGTACGCAGTTGGGTGCAGCGACCACTCGCCGCAATCGACAGCATCCTGACGTTTGGCGATAACTACACTGACTCCAGTTTATTCGGCAGCCTGTCGTTTAATGGTATGAAACTCGCCACGGATGAGCGCATGTGGCCGCAGGGCAAACGCGGCTATGCGCCAGAGGTACGCGGCGTGGCGGCAAGCAGCGCGCGGGTGGTCGTCAAACAGCTGGGCAAAGTTATCTATGAAACCCATGTTCCGCCCGGACCGTTCGCTATTGACGATCTTTACAACACCCGCTATCAGGGTGATTTGCAGGTTGAAGTGATTGAGGCTAACGGAAAAGTATCGCGCTTTACCGTGCCCTATTCTGCGGTTCCCGACTCGGTGCGACCAGGCAACTGGCACTACTCTTTTGCTGTTGGCAAGGTCCGCCAGTACTACCGCATCGACAACCGCTTCCTTGAGGGGACGCTGCAGCACGGGGTAAATAATAATCTCACTCTTAACCTCGGATCGCGGTTGGCGCATGATTATCAGGCCTGGCTGATCGGCGGCGTATGGGCGACCCGCCTTGGCGCATTCGGCATGAACGCCACCTGGTCTGGCGCGCGAGTGGAGCATAATGACCGTCAGCAGGGCTGGCGAGCGGAGCTGAGCTATAGCAAGACCTTTTCCACAGGCACTAATCTGGTGCTGGCGGCCTATCGCTACTCAACCGGTGGATTCCGCGATTTGGAGGATGTATTTGGCGTACGCCGACAGGCGCAAAACGGCATTGATTACTACTCCGACACGCTGCATCAACGTCAACGCCTTTCGGCGACCGTCAGCCAGCCCTTAGGCCATTCAGGTACGCTCAATCTCAGCGCCAGTACCGCCGATTACTACAATAATCAGTCGCGGATCACGCAGCTGCAGCTAGGCTACAGCAACCAGTGGCGAAAAATGAGTTATGGATTTAACCTCGCCAGGCAGCGTTCCACCTGGGACTATGGCCGCTTCTACCGCAGCGTTAACGAACCGCAGGATCTGAGCCAGCGGCAAAAATATACCGAGACGACGCTGTCTTTTACTCTCTCCATTCCATTTGACTGGGGCGATAGCCCGACATCCGTAGCGATGAACTATAACCAGTCGCGCGCGAATCACTCTTCAACACTGTCGATGACCGGGACCCGTGGCGAGCAGAGCGAACTCTCCTGGTCTGTTTATGGCGGCTATGAGCGCTATCGCAATGGGGACGAAGGGGCATCGACGACTTTCGGCGGTAATCTCCAGCAAAACACCCGTTTTGGCGCGCTGCGTGCGGGCTACGACCAGGGAAAGGACTATCGGCAGGTGGCGCTGGGCTCCTCCGGGACCCTGGTGCTGCATTCCGGTGGCGTGACGCTAGGTCCTTACGCCAGCGACACCTTTGCATTAATTCACGCCGATGGCGCGCAGGGCGCAGTCGTCCAGAACGGTCAGGGGGCGGTAATCGACAGTTTCGGTTACGCCATTTTACCTGCGCTATCTCCGTATCGTCGCAACAACGTCTCACTCGATACTCGCCAGATGCGCAGCGATGCTGAACTGACGGGGGGAAGCCAACAAGTTGTTCCCTATGCCGGCGCGATCGCGCGGGTGAACTTCTCCACGATTACCGGCAAAGCGGTGCTTATCGCGGTGAAAATGGCGGATGGCGGCATTCCGCCGATGGGGGCCGAGGTCATTAACAGCGAAGGGGCCGTCATTGGGATGGTCGGGCAGGGTGGGCAGGTTTATGCCCGTATCAGCACTCCCTCAGGCTCATTGCTGGTGCGTTGGGGAAAAGGGACCGATCGACGTTGCCATGTGCCCTACCAGTTCGATCTACATTCGCCTGAAAACGTGATTTATCTTACAACGACCTGCGAGAGGGAATAGTCTCATGTGTTATCTTCGCCAAACGCTGCTACTTGCTGCTACCCTGCTTTTCAGCACCGCGTCCTGGGCTAACTGCGTTAAAGTGACGGATAATAGTTTCCTTTCTGAGGCGGCGATTAAAGCAGGCTATACCGCGCGCTTCTGGCGCGGCGCCTTTGATGACAATATCGGTCATCTTGGTCTGCCGTCAGTCATTAGCGTTAGCGCGAATAATAAGTTCCAGCCTTCCGGCACCGTGCTTGCCAGTACGGTGGGTAATTTCCTCACTGCAGGCGTTCAGACGCCCTATACGGCAAAGCAGGTGCTTTACCGCTGTGATTTGCAGGACGCCGGGAAGCTGTATGAATTGTATTCAACCAACGGCGATAACTACTTTGTTGGTGGAAGTCGGGCGAAAGAAGTGGAGGGAGCCTACTATGACGCGGAACGTAACGTCGCGGTACGCATGACGAATCTGAGTACCGGCGAATACTATAGCCGCTTCTGGAAGCAGCGCCAGCTTACTGCGGATAGTTGGTTTCAGGACGATCGCGCAATTTATATTCCCGCAGGCGCATTTAGTAATGTCCTGTATGAGATGATTAAAATCGCCGCCTCGGACCACTATGTTTTTGGCGACAGAATTAACAAAGACACCTATAACCAGCCGCGCGGTTATATCGCATTCAAGGGGCCTGGCTTACTGACCTCCGCTATTCAACCCGGTATGGATCATGCTTCAAGTTATTATGGTTGGCCCGAATCCTGGCCCGGTGCGTGGAGTAGCTACAATCAGGTCACCTATATTCGCGGCGCGGCCTGTTCCATTGAAGATTATCCCGCGACGGTGCTGCTTCCTACCATTACAGCGGAGGCGCTCTCTTCTGGCGAAAGCAGCGAAGCGCCTTTCAGCATAACGCTGGAGTGCGAAGCTGGCGCGATGTCCTCGACTCATCCCACCACTAGTGTCGCTAACGTAGCCATGGGTTTTTTAGTCAATCAGCCTGGCGCCGTAGCCGCCGCGCGCCGCCTTGGCCTGACGACCACCGGCGGTGGATTGACCTGGCTAATGGACACGCATTATGGCGGACAGGGCGTGGCTTCCGGAGTAGGAATACGGATTTACGATGAGGGCGGTGCGCCGCTTAACCTTTTGCCGGACAAAGTGAGTACCGGGACGGGCAACGCCCGTGGCTGGTATGGATATAAAGAGCTCACCGTACTAACGAGCAAAAAAGACCGCGGTTCGGTAGAGGTCTGGCACGGTGATTTTACTGCCTCCCTTGAGGCGCTCGGTGGACAACCGGTAACGGTAGGGAGCGTGGATGCGCAGTTACAGGCAGTGGTTAGTTTTCAGTAAGGCGGTGTTAACGCTACTGTTGCTGGCAGGCGTCAATTCCGCGTCGTTTGCTGCGGTTAACGTTGACCGAACCCGGCTCGTATTCGCCGCTAGCGATATTGCCCAGTCGCTGACGCTCGCAAACGACAGCGTAACGCCAATGCTGTTACAAGTCTGGACCGACGCCGGAGAGACCGCCTCTTCACCCGATAATAGCCGTACGCCGCTGGTGGTATTGCCGCCCGTCTTTAAAATGCAGCCGGATGAGTTGAGAACGCTTCGCGTGATGCTGAGCTCGCGGCGCAGTCTGCCAGAGGATCGGGAGAGCCTGTTCTGGCTCAACATTTACCAGATACCGCCCGAACTGAGCGCGACGAAAAGCGCTACCCGCAAGCTAGTGTTACCCCTACGGCTGCGGTTGAAGGTATTTATTCGTCCGACCGGTTTAAAGGCGCCCACCGCCAATGATGAACAGAAACTGCGCTTCAGCATCGCTTCGCAGGGCATCACGATAACCAACCCAACGCCGTGGTATATGAGCCTGACAGTAACGGCAACAAAAGGAATCAGGATCGGTTACATCATGCTCGCGCCGTATGAGCGGCGGGATGTGGTGCTCTCTCAGGCTCCGGGCGTGGGAACGACGGTAAACTATGCGGTGATCAATGACTCAGGAAACTGGCGAACTTATACCGCAACCATTATGGCGAAGAAAGAGAGTTGAACCCTGTTTTTTTACCCCATCCCTCCCCGCGCCGCAGTAACGGATGTTTCCGTCACGCGATGAGTTGGTCAAACTCATTGCCGACATGGGGATCGCGGTGCGGGCGCTGCTGCGTAAAAATGTTGAGCCTTATGAAGAACTGGGCCTCGCAGAAGATAGATTTACTGACGATCGGTTAATCGACTTTATGCTGCAGCATCCGATCCTGATTAACCGCCCGATTGTGGTGACACCGTTGGGAACGCGTCTGTGCCGTCCTTCTGAAGTTGTTCTGGATATTCTTCCCGATGTTCAGCAAGGAGCTTTCGCTAAGGAAGATGGCGAGAAAGTCGTTGATGACGCGGGTAAACGGCTGAAATAAAAAATCCGGGGCGATCTCATTTTTTATGAACATTGCCCAGGACGTGGCGATTATCTGTTGATGCCTCCTGATACCGCTTACGCAGTTTCAGCAGCCGGGAAACCAGTATTACCACGGCGATACCGGCCATCAGCGCCGCGCAGTGGAAGGCGATTCTGCCACCGGCATGGAAGTAGATCCAACGGGTTGCCTCAATGGAAGCGGCAAACGCGCTCAGGGCCAGAATATTCAGCGTGGCGGACACGGTGCCTTTTGGCAGATGATGGGAAAAGAGCGTGAAGCGGAACAGCACCGGGTAGAGTAGCCCAATCCCCAGCGCATAAACGCTGGTACCCAGCACCGACCAGAACCAGACATGCGGCCACAGAAGATTACCGACCAGCAGGATCAGCAGGCCGGTCAGCTGTATCGGAACGGTACGCCAGATAAAGCGCGGCGAAGTGGGGTCTTTTACCACATTCGCCACGATCGCGCTGGCGATAATCAGCCCACTGAACACCGGCACCTGAGTCCAGGCATATGCCGCGGGAGACATGCCGCCGTGCTCAATCAGAATCACCGGAGAGAGCGCCACCCAGGTAATCATCGGCACGTTGCCAAAGGCCACCGCCAGCGAACCGGTCAGCACCACGGGATGACGAAACGCCGCGATGAAATCAGCCAGCACTTCCCCCGGTTTAAATCCCCGCCCCTGAGAGATAACGGTTTCCGGCATCTTAAAAAGCAGCAGGGCCCAGGCCACCAGGCCCAGCGCGCCAATAATGGCAAACAGCAGTTTCCAGTGCATCACCGTCATTAGCGCCGCGCCCGCCAGCGGTCCGATAACCGGCGCAAGCAGGACGATAGAGGTCAGCGCAGCCATGATTCTGATTGAATCGGTTTCCCCAAACGCTTCCTGAATCGACACATAGCCCACGGTCGAGATAAAACAGATGCTGGTTCCCTGGATAAAGCGGGCGACGAAGTATTGCGCGATCGAAGCGACAAACAGCATGCTCAGGCAGGAGAGAGCAAAAACCAGGGCGCCGGTGAGCAGAACGGGGCAGCGGCCGATACGATCTGACAGAGGGCCCAGCAGCCACTGCAGCGCCAGGCCTCCAGCCATATACAGGCTGACCGATGCCGGAGCAAGGGTGACATCAGCCTGAAGCTCGTTGATGATATGAATAATGCCTGGCTGAATAAGATCCGTGGTCAGGTAAGCCGAAAAATCATAAATAATCATCGCCAGCGGAAACAACATGACGCTGCCGTACTGGATTAAACGCCGTGGCGGGGTATTCATGCGGGCTCCGGGGAATCTGCCATCCTGCATCTTAGTATCTGTAAACCAACTCAACCGACCCTAAACGGAGATAAAATAAGCCTGTTTTTTTGTATGGTTTTTTTGGCCTTATACCACGTGCGCACATCAGCGCTGGACGTGAGGCGATCGGCGCTCTATTGTCATCAACGTCCGGAAGTTGTCATCCATTAAAGACTCTTGAATAACGGGATATCTATGTTACTGATCTTTGGCGGCCTGCCCGGTACCGGGAAATCAACCATTGCTCGCCTGCTGGCCGCCAGGCTGGGGGCCGTCTGGTTACGGATTGATTCAATTGAACAGGCGCTGATTCGCGCCGAAACCGTCACCCGGCACGATATAGGGCCGGCCGGATATCTGGTGGCGTATGCCATTGCTGCGGATAACCTCAGGCTGGGCAACGTGGTGATTGCCGACTCAGTTAACCCTATAGCCATTACCCGCCAGGCATGGAGAGCGGTCGCGACCGAGAATGCCGCGCCTTATCTGGAGATAGAACTGACCTGCTCCGACCAAATGCAGCATCGGTATCGCGTGGAAAACCGAGTGGCGGATATTCGCGGCCATATTCTGCCGGACTGGCAAAAGGTTATCGCCCGTGAGTACGAACCCTGGCGCACCGCCAGCCTGACTCTGGATACCTCGGTGCTGACCGCAGAAGAGGCGGTAGAGCGGATCGTTGAGCATATTGCGTCACGCGGCCGCCACGCGCCGGTAGGTTCATAGAAGCCGCCGGGCCATCGGCGGCAACAATCTACATAAAGAACTTCACGGCCTGCTGGAGGGTGGTACCGACGCCCCATAACAGCGGCACGCTCACCGCCAGCCAGCTTACGGTTAACAGCAGCGTGGACGGGCGGGGCTCCCACGTGAGCTGGGCATCCTTGTTGATGGTGTACAGTCCTTTCGCCTGCTGCTGCTGTTCCGCGGTCATCGCATGCTCTTCCGTCAGCGGACGCACCAGCTGATTACAGATAAAACCCATCACCAGCAGGCCGGTCAGGACCATCAGCGTAATATCGTAGACGCGCTCGGGCGGAACCCCGTGCGTTAGCTGATACTCGCGCAGATAGTTAACCAGAACCGGGCCGCTGATCCCCGCCGCCGACCAGGCGGTTAACAGGCGCCCGTGAATCGCGCCCACCATTTGTGAGCCAAAGACGTCGGCCAGATAGGCGGGAATACTGGCAAAGCCTCCGCCGTACATCGAAATGATAATGCACATTGCGCAGACATACAGCGCGATATAGCCGCCGTGATTCACCAGCGGCAACGTGCCGTACAGCACGGCGCCCAGGCAGAAAATGATCGTAAAGGTCATTTTCCGCCCGCACAGGTCGGATACCGATGCCCAGAAAAAACGTCCCAGGATGTTAAACAGGCTGAGCAGACCGGTAAATCCTGCGGCCATGGTTGCAATGCGTTTCAGTTGCTCGCCATTCAGCTCATGCCAACTGAGATCGAGCGACAGCAGTTTGCCGGCAAAGATCTCCTGCAGCATCGGCGAAGCCATACCGAGAATGCCGATCCCCGCGGTGACGTTGAGCCACAGCACCATCCACAGCAGCCAGAACTGCGGAGTGCGGCAGGCAACGCGGACGTGCACCTGGATCGTGGGATTATTGCGGATCGTTTTTTGCGCCTTCTCACCCGAAGGATGCCAGCCCATGGGCGGCAGGCGATAGCCAAAGGTACCGGCGAGCATAAACAGCGCATAAATCGCCGCCAGCGCCAGAATGCTTTGCCATACCCCGTTGCCGGCCGGCCCGGCGAAGTAATTCATCAGACCGTTTGCCAGCGGCGCGCCCACCAGCGCTCCCCCGCCAAAACCCATAATCGCCATCCCGGCCGCCATTCCGCGCTTGTCAGGAAACCAGCGCAACAGCGTCGAAACCGGTGAAATATAGCCCAGTCCGAGACCGATTCCGCCGATGACCCCGGCCCCCAGCCACAGCAGCCACAGCTGATGGAAATAGATAGCGACGCTGGATAGCAGCAGGCCGCCGCACCAGCACAAGGTGGCAATAAAGCTCACCAGCCGCGGTCCAACCTTCTCAAGCCAGCTGCCCCACAGTGCCGCCGAACAGCCGAGAAAAACAAAAAACAGCGTGTAGGTCCAGCCCAGCATGGAGATTTTCCAGTCGCAATCGCGGGTAAACAGCTGCTGCCAGAACGACATCGTGGCGGGGCATTGCAAGGACGCGCTTCCTCCTATGAGCTGCGACATAGGCAGCCAGTAAACGGAAAATCCATAGGCCATACCTATGCAGAGATGAACCGCCAGCGCGGCCGGTGGCACCAGCCAGCGGTTAAAGCCGGGCCTGGCGATGATACGGGGTTTCGCGAAAAAATCGCGGAGGGGAGAGACCGGTGCGGTCGCGATGTTTTCATTCATTTGCGCCATTTTCCTGTCCTTTTTATCGATATTGGCCGACGAATGCTGCGGTCGGGGAACGTAGATAAAAGGCAAGAACGGTGCCATTTGATTAAATTGTGTACAAAAATGGCGACTGAAGCGAGCAAGCTTCGCCGAACGGCTGAGGCGAAAAGCCCGCCACCGGCGACGGAGGCACCGCCCGCGATAAAATCGCCGGGCGCGCTATTATTTTGATAAACGGCGATCTCAGAGTGATACGCGGTACCGGGTGGCGAGGGCGCGTACCGGCCTGCTCGCCCGCCGCACGTTAGCTTAAGGTATCAATCCATTCGCTCTGGCGCGGGTTCTGCCGACGATAGCAGTGTACCGACACCGCCAGCTGCGTCAGGTCGGTGAAGACCATCGGATCGAGCTGAATATGCTTTTTAATCTGCTGTAGCCGGTAGGTGAGCGTATTGCGATGAATCCCCAACAGCAGCGACGTTTTGCCCGGCTCGGCGTTATTGGCAATAAAGCTGCTCAGGGTATCCAGCAGCACTTCGCCGGAATCATGCTCAAGCAGCTGGCGTACGTTATTGATGAAAAAATTGACCATATAGCTGTCTTCCAGCACCCGGAACAGGCAGAGCATCGCCATTTCGCGAAAGTAGTAGATCTGCCGCTGCGGCTGCACTTTGCTCCCCACCTCAATCACCGACCTGGCGAATCGGATGGCCTCGCGAATATCCGGAGCGCTGTCCGCCTGCACGCCAATACCGATATGGTAATGGCTGATCTGATTGCTGAGGACAAACTCGATGCCCCGCAGCAGCGTTTCCTGGGATTCGCTCAGCGTATTGAGGAGCAATATTTCATTACTGCCCAGCAAAATCACGTCTCTTACCCCGGACAGCTGCGAGAATTCCCGCAGCAGCGTACTCAGTATTTCGCTTAGCTGGTGCTGTTCGACCTGGACGGTTACCACGACCGGCACCAGCGGCGCATCAAAAGCGAAGCCAAGCTCCACCAGGCGATGAAGCGCTTCCTGTCCGGCGGGCGAAGCGCCTTGATCAAGATATTGACCAAACAGTGTATCGCGCAGACGCTGTCGCCAGTTGGTTTCCCGCATCTCTATGGCCTGGCGGACCAGCAGCTCGGCGGTGAGTACCGCCAGTTCAGCATAGCGGCTGATCGCCGCGGGATCGCCGCTGATGCCCACCACCATCACCACGCGATCGTCATAGATAATGGGATGATTAATACCGGGATGCACATTCTGAAAACGCGCGGCTTCCGCAGTGTTATTAATACAAATGCGTTTACCGGTGCGTATCACCTCACGGGCGATCTCATGCTGCTCGCCGATACGATGCCGTTCACCTGAGGCAATGATCTGTCCATGATGGTCAATCACGTTCACGTTATGATGAATTATCGCCATTGCCCGGGCGACAATTTCATTAGCCAGCGCCGTCGTAATAATCATACAGTTATCCGCTTATGTGCCTCTCCGCGCCGCCCGCTCAGAAAGGTTCGTAGAACATTCTCCGCTGCGTCGGCGAGGAGCTGTTCGCATGTGTTCATCGACTCCGCCAGCGGCATAGGGCGCTGGCAGATAGACCACATCGCGTCAATATGGTGTTGATACAATTGCCGACTGCTCTCATCGCGTCCGCCGCAAAGGGCCACAACCGGTACGCCGTGGCGCGCCGCTTTGCCCGCCACGCCCACCGGGGCTTTACCAAAGGCGCTCTGACGATCGAGCCAGCCTTCCCCGACGATGGTCAGCGCGGCATCGCTAAGATGACGGTCGGCGTTAAGCAGTTCGAGCACCAGGTCAATGCCCGGGCGCAGCGTGGCACCCGCATAGGCGATTAGCGCGGCCCCCATACCGCCCGCAGCCCCGGCGCCGGGCCGTTCGCTGACGTCGTAGCCGAGCGTTTGCGTAAGCTGCCGACTGTAGTGCGCCATACCCGCCTCCAGCTCCCTGAGCGCCGCCTCGTCCGCGCCTTTCTGCGCGCCATACACCCGGGTGGCGCCATCTTCCCCGAGTAGAGGATTTGTGACGTCGCAGGAGGCCTGTATTTCGGCCTGTCGTAAGCGCGGGTCCATGGCGCTTAAATCGATGCGCTGAATATGCGCTAGGTCCTTGCCCGCCGCGGGAACCGGCAGCAGCGTGCCGTCCTCGCGCCAGAAGCGGGCGCCAAGCGCCTGGGCAAAACCGATGCCACCATCGTTGGTCGCGCTGCCGCCCAGCCCGATCATCAAACGCCGACACCCGGCATCCAGCGCCGCTTTTACCTGCTCACCCAGCCCAAAGCTGCTGGCCAGGCGCACATCCCGCTGCGCTTTCGGCGTGAGCTCCAGCCCACAGCTTTGCGCCATCTCGATAATGGCCCGTTCGCCGGGCAGGATCAGAAACGCGGCCTGTACGGAGAGACCGTAAGGCGAGGCGCAACGCTGCTGCTGCCACCTTGCGCCCTTCAGCTGCGGACTTTCCGCAAGAGCCGAGAGCAGCCCCTCTCCGCCGTCCGACACGGGCATTTCGACCAGCTCCAGCTCCTCGTCAACCCGGCGCAACCCCTGTGCTACCGCTGCGCAAGCGGCCTGCGCGCTACAGCTACCCTTAAACGAATCCAGCGCGATAACAATCTTCATGCGTTCTCCTGCGTTAATGCGCTTTGCGCGGCGTTTTATCGGTGGTCATAAGCTGCAATAACATCCCCAGCAGCGCGCATCCCGCCATGGTAAAGAAGGCGTAGATATAACCCGCCGGATTTTCCCATCCCCCACCGAACTGGATGAGCCAGCCCATAAGCAATGGCGAAATGCCGCCGCCGATAAACATCGCCGTGGTGATAATGCCGTTGGCGGTAGAGGTGGCGCGTTCTTCGGCGGAGTCCGAAGCCATGGCGTAGTAGATAGGCCACACGGCGTTGGCCACCAGGCCAAAAAATAGCTGAATGGCGATAAGGCGCGGCATATTGGTGGCGAAATAGAACAGCGCAATGCCGATACTCATCCACAGACCGCAGACGATCAGAGTACGTTTACGGCCAAAGCTATCGGAGAGCCAGGGCCAAATTATCTGGCCCAGGGTACCGGTAAGCGTGAAGATAATACTTAGCCCGGCGGATGCCGCCAGCGACAGGCCGGAGACGTGATAAAGGTACGGCGGCAGCACAACGTTAATGCCCATATAGACAATTTGCGTCAGCAGGGTATTGCCCGCCGTTAGCGAAATATTGCGGTTGCGCAGGGTGCGTAAAAAGGTCTTCATCCCTTCGCCTTTGGCAACATGGCTGCTTTCCTGGGTCGCCGGGCGCGTCATCCCCTGGCTATCGATATGCAGATAAAGCGTGTTGATGCGATCGGCGGTGGAATATTTCGCCCAGAAAATCATCAGCGGGATGGCGACGATCAGCGCCAGCAGGAAGCAGTAGCGCCAGCTGCCTTCGCCAAATGCGGAAAGCACCAGACTTGCCACCACGCCGCTCAGCAGCGCGCCAATCGGATAGCCGGTATGATGCACCCCCAGCGCGAAGCCGCGTTTCTCTTTCGGCCACCACTCTGCGGTGTTGCTGACGCCGACGGGCTCGCCCCAGCCGGCCCCGAGGTTGACGCCAACGCGCAGCAGCACAAAAGCCGTCAGCCCGTGGCTGATCGCTTTAATTCCGGAAAGAAAAGAGAGGGCGGTATAGCCCAGCACCAGCGGTACCTGAAAGCGCGCTCGCTTCCAGCCTGAACCGTAGCGATCGCTCCAGATGGAGCCGGGGATATCCAGCACCGCAAGGGCAACCATAATCAGGGCGACGACGTTGCCCCACTGTTCCGGCGAGAGCGAAAACTCTTTAGAGATGACCGGGCCAAGGCGCAGGATCATCTCGCGATCGTAGGCGTTAAGCACCCAGATTAGCCAGCAAACCAGCAGCGAAACCCAGGAGAAACGATGTATCAGCCGCTTTTTTCCACCTTGTTCGCCGGCAGGTGTGTGATTGATTGTTGTCATAGTCGTGTTTACTCCGCGGCGTCGCGACAGCATGATGCGCGCCGCCTGGTGTCAGGGTCAGAGTCAGTTCGCCGGGTATTATTGTTATCGCGGCGAGCCGGAGGTTGGCTTAGCCGGCAAAACGCCGTTCCGCTACGCCGGTCACGCCCAGGTCGTATAGGGCGAACAGGCTGCCGCGCAGCTGATTATCTTCCGGGAAGCGCGGGAGGGGCGGCTGCGCCATTGAGGTGACGTACAGCACGTCGAGGTTTTCGCCGCCGAACATTACGCTGGTCACTTTTTTCACCGGCATCTCAATGATGCGATCGACCTTGCCCTCCGGCGTGTAGCGTACCAGCTTGCCCGCGTAGACCAGCGCGTTCCACAGATAACCTTCGCTGTCCACGGTGGCGCCATCCGCCGCGCCGCCTTCGCTGCTATCGACACGGCAAAAGACTCGTTCTCCGGAGAGATCGCCGGTCGCGGTGTTGTAGTCCCAGGCGCAGATTTCGCCCGTCCAGGTATCGGCAAAATAGAACGTCTCGCCGGAGGGGCTCCAGCAGGGGGCGTTAGAGACGATGATATTTTTCTTCAGCACGTGCAGTGACAGATCGGCGTCCAGGCGATATAGCGCGCCGCTCGGCTCCTCTTCACGCATATCCATCGATCCGAACAGAAAACGTCCCTGACGATCGACTTTGCCGTCGTTGAGCCGGTTAAAGGGCCGGTCCGCTTCCGGATGGTGCAGTAGCGTCAGCTCGCCGCTGGCGAAGTCGAGCAGATGCACGCCATTCTGTAGCGCCACCACCGCGCCTTCGCCGTTCTGGCGCAGGGCGAAAGAGCCAATTTTCTGCCGCACGTCCCAGCTCTTAATCGCGCCGCCCTGCGCGTTACAGGCGAACAGGCGCCCGTCGAGGCTGTCCACCCACCAAAGACGCTGCTGTTCGACATCCCAGACCGGGCTTTCGCCGAGTCGAGTTTTTAAATCCAGTAAGACTTCGATGCGCATAAGAACCTCCTGATTACGCTTTTTCGCCGTCGGCCTGTTTTGCCGATGCACTGCCGGGGGATGACGAACTTTTGATGAACACAGACACCAGCGCGCCGACGATCAGTAGCGCGACGGCGAACCATAAGCCGGACGTTGCCGCGCCGGTGCGGTCCTCAAACGCGCCGAGAATAAACGGCCCGAGAAAGCCGCCGCACAGCCCGAGGCAGTTAAGCAGGCCGAAGCTGCCCGCCAGCATATGCCCGCTCATGATCGAGGGGAGCCAGTTAAAGATGATGGATTGCATGGCGAAGAACATGAAGGCGGCCAGCGAGAAGCCAAGCAGCGCCACGCCGTGACCGGCAATTGCGCCAATGGCCATGCCGGTCGCCATGACCAGATATCCGGCCATCAGCATGCTGCGCGAACGCTGCTCCGTCCGGGCGAAGCGCGGCAGCAGGATCCCGCCAGCGGCGGCTGCGATCCACGGGATGGCGGTCAGCAGACCGATCTGCAGCGGGGTAAGCTGGCCCCAGCTACCGATGATCCCCGGCAGGAAATAACTCAGGCCGTAAACCGAAAACTGGTGAGTAAAGTAAATCAGCACCAGCAACAAAAATACGCGGGTGGTGAGCGCTGTTTTCAGGGAAAAACGGCTCGGCGTATGGCGCGTCTCCTCGGCTTCTTTCTCCAGTACCGCGTTGATTGCCTGCACGTCGTTGCTGTCCAGCCAGCGGGCGTCAGCCGGTTTATCCGGCAGTCTGCGCCAGACGACGAAAGCCAGCGCTATCGCGGGCAGCCCTTCGATAAAGAACATCCACTGCCAGCCGTGCCAGCCGGACATTCCATCAAGGCTTAATAACAATCCGCCCAGCGGCGCGCCGATAATATTGGCCAGGCAGACTCCCAGCAGGAACAGGCCGGTGGCTTTAGCGCGCTCTTCGCGGCCAAACCAGAGGGTCAGGTAGTAAATAATGCCCGGATAGAGCCCCGCTTCGGCGGCGCCGAGCAAAAGGCGCATCACGTAAAAGGACGTAGGCCCGGTGACAAACGCCATGCCGCAGGAGATGATCCCCCAGGTGATCATGATGCGGGCGATCCAGCGGCGTGCGCCAATCCGGGTTAAAAACAGGTTGCTGGGGATCTCCAGCACCGCGTAGGTGAGAAAAAACAACCCGGCCCCGAGGCCGAATGCGGTTGCGGAAAGGCCGATATCCACCGACATGGTCGCTTTCGCCATGCCAATATTGGTACGATCAATAAAGCTGATGATGTACGCCACGATAAGCAGCGGCATCAAATGGCGGTAGATCTTTTTATGGGTGCGCTGTAGCTGCGTCCCGTTTACCGCCTTTTCATTTATTGCGGACATGGTTATTATTTCCCCGTATTCGTGGTCAGAAGCCTTGCCGGGATCGCGTCGATCCCGTTCGTCAGCTCACAGGTTGTCGCCGGGTGCTGACCCGAACGACGCCCGGCCCGAAGCCCCACTTCGGGCCGTCTTTTCCTAAGCGCCTTCGCGCTCGAACAGCATAGAAATCCCCTGGCCGCCGCCGATGCACATGGTGACCAGACCGGTGCGCGCGCCGCTGCGCGCCATTTCATACATCAGTTTGACCGGCAGGATCGCACCGCTGGCGCCCACCGGATGGCCGAGGGCGATCGCGCCGCCGTTGACGTTAACGCGGGCTGGATCGAGACGCAGATCGTTCATCACCGCCAGCGCCTGGGAGGCGAAGGCCTCATTGAGTTCAATTAAATCGATGGCGTGAACATCCATATTGAGACGGTCCATCAGGCGTCGGGTAGCGGGAGAGGGGCCAAACCCCATAATCTCCGCGCCGCAGCCGGCGACCGCCCAGCCGCGAATCCGCATGCGCGGAGTTAAGCCGCGCTGTTCCGCCTGCTGGCGGGTCATCATCACCAGCGCGGCTGCGCCGTCGTTAATGCCGGAGGAGTTGGCCGCCGTCACCACGCCGTCGGCTTTAAATGCCGGACGCAGCGCGGCGAGCTTTTCGCGCGGGGTGTCGCGCGGGTGTTCATCGGTCGCGAACAGGCGGGTCGCTTTTTTGCCGTCCGGTACCTCAAGGGCCAGAATCTGCTCGCGGAAGCGATCCTCAGCGATCGCCTTCAGCGCCTTCTGCTGGCTCGACCAGGCGAAATCGTCCATCGCTTCACGGGTAATACCGAAGCGTTGCGCGACGTTTTCCGCCGTGATGCCGTTGTGATAAGGCCCTTCTGGCCAGGTAAGGATGGAGATCAGTCCATCTTCCAGCTCGCCGTGGCCCATGCGATAGCCATCGCGCGCTTTGCGCAGGTAGTAGGGCAACTGGGTCATATTTTCCGTTCCGCAGGCGACGACCACCTCGGCCTGGCCGCTTTGCAGCTGCATCATGCCGTCCGCCAGGGCCTGAAGCCCGGAGCCGCACTGGCGGTTAACCGAATACGCGGTGCTCTCCTGCGGGATCCCCGCCCGCAGCTGGCAGATGCGGGCGATAAAACCGCTTTCGGCGATTTGCCCGACGTTGCCGACGATCGTTTCATCGATATCCTGTGGCGCAAGCCCGGCGCGGGCGATCGCTTCGCGAATAACCGCTGCCCCGAGATCGTGCTGGTGGGTATGCTTAAGACTGCCGTTAAACGTGCCAATAGCGGTACGGACGCCGCTGACAATCACAATATCATTAGCCTGTGTCATCGTTTTTCTCCTTACAGCACCATGCCGCCGCCGACGTTAATGACTTCCCCGTTGATATAGCGCGCGCCGTCGGACGCCAGAAACGCCACGCACTCGCCAACGTCTTTCGCCTCCCCGGCGTAGCCCGCAGGGATCTTGTTAATCATGATTTGCCAGACGTTTTCCGGGACGCCGCGCGTCATATCGGTATCGATAAAGCCCGGGCAGATGGCGTTAACCGTGACGCCTTTTTTCGCCAGTTCGCGGCAGGCGGTTTTGGTCATCCCCACCACGCCGGCTTTTGACGCCGAATAGTTGGTTTGTCCGACGTTGCCAAGCCAGCTGGCGGAAGCGATATTGATAATGCGGCCTGCGCCGCGCTCGCGCATGCGGATGGCGGCCTGCTGCATACAGAGAAAAGTGCCCTTCAGATTGACATCGATCACCGTGTCCCAGTCCGCTTCGGAGAGTTTGTGCAGCATGGCGTCGCGGTTGATTCCGGCGTTATTCACTACAATATCCACCGGGCCAAACGCCTCTTCGGCCTGGGAAAACAGCGCTTCGACCTGCGCTTTTTCACCGATATTGCAGCTGATAAACAGCGCCTGTGCGCCCGATTCGCGCAGGGACGCGGCGGCGGCTTCGCCGTGCGCGTCGCGATCGGCGATGATCACGCGCGCGCCTTCCCGCGCAAGCACCTGGGCAATGCCAAAGCCGATACCGCGCGCGGCGCCGGTGACAATGGCGGTTTTACTGGCAAGTTTCATAGCTAATTTCCTTATGAGTCAGAGGATGAATTCCGGGACAGATGTTCCGCGAGGCCGCAGGGCTGCGGGGTGAACAAGCGGCTGTCCATAACCTGAAGATCCGCGGCGATCGCCGGACGAAAATCCATATGCGCCAGGATGTCGCGCTCAAGATCGATACCGGGGGCGATTTCCGTCAGCACCGGCCCCTCCGGGCGCAGTTCGAAAACCGCCCGTTCGGTGACGTAATGCATGGTTTGTCCTTTGGCGCGGGCCAGCTCGCCGTTGTAGGAAACCTGATTCACCCCGGCGACGAATTTACGTACCTCGCCTTCGCGCCGGATATGCAGGGCCCCTTGTTCACAGGCGATCTCCAGCCCTTTGGCGGTAAAAGAGGAGCAGAACACGACGTGGCGGGCATTCTGGGTGATATCGATAAAACCGCCCGCGCCGGGGCAGGATGCGCCGAGCCGCGTGGCGTTGACGTGGCCGTGCGGGTCCATCTCGCCGGCGCCCATAAAGGTGATATCGACCCCCGCGCCGTTGTAATAGAGCATTTGATCCTGGTGGCTTATCATCGCGCTCAGGTTACGACCGATGCCGAAATCAACGCCGCCCGCCTGCTGCCCGCCGTAGATCCCTGACTCCACGGTGATGGTGACCTGCTCGCCGAGCCGTTCTTCGTGAATGATGGCGCCAATAACGTCGTTGGGAATGCCGGTGCCGAGATTGATGACGCAGCCGGGCGTCAGGTAGCGGCAGGCAATCCGCCCGATAAGCTTGCGCAGGTCGAGCGGCAGCGGTGCGTTCTGCGCGGCAGGCAGCTGGATATCGCCGCACAGCGCCGGATCGAAGTCCCAGCTGGAGGTCTGGCGGTGATCCATCTGCGGCTCTTCGCATACCACAATGGCGTCGATCAGGTTGCCGGGAACGATGATGCTTTTCGGATGCAGCGAGCCTTTCGCCACGCGATATTTCACCTGCGCCAGCACCTTCGCCCCATAGCGTCTGGCGGCGAGAACCGCGTGCAGAACTTCCAGCTTCATCACCTCTTCATCGGTCGTGAGGTTGCCCTCTTCATCAGCATGGGTGCCGCGCACAATGACCACGTCCAGAGGAATGGCCGGGTAGAACAGATATTCGTCGCCGCGAAACGTCACGTGCTCGATCAGATCGGGCCGTTCGCGGGTGCGGGCGTTCATCCGCCCGCCTTCCATGCGCGGATCGACAAAGGTACCGAGCCCGACGGGGGAAAGCCGCCCGGTAAGCCCGGCGGCCATCGCGCTATAGAGATGGACGATCTGCCCCTGCGGCAGACACCAGGCTTCCACTTCGTTGTTGTTGATCATCGCCATCCAGCGCGGCGCCAGGCCCCAGTGCGAGCCGATAAGCCGCGTTACCATACCCGGGTGGGCGAAGTGCTGGATGCCGCGCTGGCGATCGCTTTGCCCAGCGGCATGCAGCAGCGTCAGGTCGCGCGGTTCGCCCGCGGTCAGAAAGCGCGCTTCGATAGCGCTTAAAATGGACTCCGCCGCGCCGATAAGCGTCATCCCGACGGTGCAGACGGTGTCGCCGCTGGCGACCCGCTGGGCCGCTTGATGGGCGTCGATAAATTTGCTGCTCACTTTTTATCCTCCGTTGATAGCGTGATGATGGATTCCGCGAGGCGCGTTTTGAGCTGTTGTTTGCTCACTTTTCCGTTATGGGTGCGCGGTAAAACGCGGGTGAAAATAATGCGCGCCGGCAGCTTAAAGCGGGCGATTTTGACCTTCAGCCAGCCGAGGATCTCTTCGCTGGTCAGGTGGTGCTGGCCGTCCGGCACGATAAACGCCACCGGCTCTTCGCCATAGATCGGGCTGGGGGTCGGGATGACGGCAACTTCCCGCACTCCCCGATAGGTAGAGAGAATGTTTTCCAGCTCCAGCGAGTAAATCTTCTCTCCGCCGCGATTGATCATGTCCTTGCTGCGGTCTTTTATGTACAACCAGCCTTCATCGTCGAGATAGCCCAGGTCGCCGGTACAAAACCAGCCCTGCGCATCGCAGCTAGGGCGTCGTTCGCTGTGCTGCCAGTACTCGCGGATCACCACGTCGCCTTTTAGCCAGATATGCCCGATTTGCCCGGCGGGGAGGAGCTGCTGGCGATCGTTGCGGATCGTAATGGCGAGGCCGGGGATCGCCTGGCCCGAACTGCCGCATTTATCGCTGCCCCAGACGTCGCCCGGAAAAATCGTCGCGGGTGAGGTCGTTTCGGTGAGCCCGTAGATCGGCTGAATCGCCGTATGCGGAAACAGGGTTTTTAACTCGTTGATCAGTCCATCGCTCAGGTGGCCCGCGCCGCAGGCAATCGTGCGTAACGCGGGGAAATCGCCTGGATGACTGGCGCTCTGCTCGCGTGCCGCCTGGCAGAGAAGGATAAAGATGGTTGGCGAGCCGTGCAGAAAGGTAATGTTCTGTTCGCGCAGGGTGCCGATCACCTGCGGGGCGTTGAACCGGTGCTGCAGCCAGATGCTTGCGCCGAGGCTAATAAACAGCGCCAGCAGCGCCGACAGGCCGGTGATGTGATAGATAGGTACCGCCAGAATGGTGCTATCCGCGGCGGTGAGATTCAGTTTTTGCGTATAGGCGTCAATCGCGCAGAGCAGGTTATTGTGCGTGATAATCGCCCCTTTCGGCTCTCCGGTGGTACCGGAGGTGAACATCATCACCGCCGTATCGTCGCGGTTAACCGGGACCGGCTGGCGGGTCAGCGGTTCGGGAAGTGAGATCGCCTGCCATTCGCTGAGCGAAACCGCGCGCGCGTCGGGGGTGTTTTTCAGCCAGTCCTGCACGGTCGCATCGAACAGCACGACCCGCGGGGCGATATGGCCCACCAGCTCCTCGCTTTCGGCCTGCTTAAGCTTAGTGCTGAAAGGCACCACTTCGATGCCCAGACCAAGCGCGGCAAAAAGGACTTCGCAAAAAGCGGGATGATTCCCCCAGGCCAGTAGGATTCGATCGCCTTTGCGCAGCGACCAGATCTGGTCAAGCTGCGCCATCGCTCGCTGTACCCGCAGGTGAAAATCGCGGTACAGATAGCGCCGATCCTCAAACGCCAGCGCCAGGGCATCCGGGCTGCGGGCGGCGCTGTGTCTCAGGGCCTGGTACAGATTCTGGAAGTCGGCGGAGGTGCTGCTCATTTGTCTCTCCTGATATTGCGTATTGACTGGAAGTAGTCTGGGGAAATTCAGGAGAGGAAATTGCCGAATGGCTCACAATAGAAAATCAACAAAACAGAAGCAATTTTGTAACATTGCACAATAGGCAGGAGAGGTCGGTTGGGGGAGAGAAAATCTGGAAGCAGGCAGGCTTTTGTAAAGCCTGAGGAAGCCCACTTTTAGACCCGTGTTAACCGGGCCTAAAAGGGAGAAGGGGATCAGCCCGGCCGCTTAGCGCTTAAAGGCATCAAACTCGAGCCGTTCGCCATCGGGGCCGCGAATAAGCAGGAAGCGCACATTTTCTTCCTCAATCGGCCCTTCATCGAGCGGATAACCGAGCGCCGCCAGCCGCTGCTGCACCGCATCCAGATCGCTGACTTCCAGTGCCAGATGATCGATACCGCAGCGAGGGGCGTCAAAAGGCGTTCCTTCGGGAAGCTGGTACAGCTCGAGGACGGCGCCCGCCATTTCAAGAAACGCGACTTCAATAGCGCCCTGCGGCGACGGTTTGCTAAACCGCTGCTGGCGCTGAAAGCCCAGCGGTTCATAGAAGGCAAGCGAACGCGTTAAGTCGCTGACCTGATAGCCAATATGAGCAATCGTGTTGATCAGTTCGCGCATGTTATACCCCCTTACGCACGCACCAGAAACCGTAGAAAGCGACATACACAAAGCACACAAGTGGGGCGATAAAGGCGATTTGCATATTGCCGCCGTTCATATCCGAGATAATGCCCATCACCAGCGGAATAACGGCCCCGCCGATAATCGACATCACCACGATCGAGCCTGCGGTCTGGGTATCTTTCCCCATCCCTTTGATGACCAGACCAAAGTTTGTCGGCCAGCATGGCGCCATACAGAAGCTGACCAGAATGAGCGCATAGACCGCCAGCATTGAACTGCTGAATACGGCAACCAGTAAAAGGGCGGTGGCGGCCAGGGCAAAGGTACCGAGCAGCAGCGCCGGATTCAGGCGGTTCATCAACCAGGTGGCCACGGTTTTACCCACGGCGTAAATCACCAGAGAAGCCAGCAGCCAGTAAGTCGCGGAGTGCTCGCTGGTGCCCTGCTGCACGAGCTGCACAAAGCGAATCGTGAAGCTCCATACGCCAACCTGGGCGCCGACGTACAAAAACTGCGACAGGATCCCGAGGCGAAAGCGCGGGATGGCAAACAGGCGTTTCAGCGTAGGCCCCATGCTTTCCGTCGGGAGCTGCTGCTGCTGAGAGGGCGTGCCCTTGCAGGACGGGAATTTAATAAACACGAACACCAGCGCCAGCACCACCAGCACGGAGCCGATAATCAGATAGGGCCCGACCACCTGGCCGACCATCTGATGGCGCGCGGCGTCCGCGGCGGCGGCGGGCATCGCCAGCAGCTGTTCATGGCTCGCATCGTTTTCGCCGAAGACCATCACCTGGCCAATCAGCACGCCGGAAATCACGCCCAGCGAGTTGAAGATCTGCGAAAAGTTAATGCGCTGGGTGGAGGAGTGGATCGGGCCCAGCAGGCTGGAGTAGGTGTTTGCCGAGGTTTCCAGAAAAGAGAGTCCGCAGGCGATCACCCCCAGGCAGGCGAGGAACGCGCCGTAGGTCATGATCTGCGCGGCCGGGACGAACAGGAAACAGCCGAGGGCGTACAGGCACAGCCCAATAATAATCGCCGCTTTATAGGAATAACGCTTAATCAGCGCCGCCGCAGGCAGGGCGACAAAGAAGTAGCCGAGGAAAAAAATCGACTGCACCAGCGCCGTCTGGGTATCCGTTAAATCGAAGCCCTTTTTAAACTGGGCGATCAAAATATCATTCAGGTTGCCCGCCATCCCCCACAGCGCAAACAGGCAACAGACCAGTAAAAATTGCAGCCAGGGGGTGTGCGGTAAATACGCGCTGGTGTCCAGTTTTTCATTGTGGACCGCCGCTTTATCGACCTTATCCGTGATTAGCGTACTCATTGAGCTATCCTCTTAATGGTTTTTATACAGTAGGGTTTAAGCCATTTCATAATCAGAGGCGGCACGTAAAAGCCGTTCTCGTGCCTCCTGGTAATCCGGTAAAGATGATGCGCCCTGCTTTTCGACGCTGACGGCGGCGTACGCCGCCGCAAATCGCGCCGCGCTATGCAGCGGCTCGCCGCAGGCCAGACGCGCCGCCAGCGCGCCGTTAAAGGCATCGCCCGCGCCGGTGGTATCGCGGGGATGAGAAGGAAAGCACGGAACAGGGAATTTCACGCCCTGCTCGCTCAGCAGGGCGCCCTTTGCGCCGAGGGTGATAATGACGTTGCGCGCGCCCTGAGCATGCAGCGCATCGGCGGCCTCGGCCGCGGCCGCCAGAGAGTCAACCCGGCGCCCGGTCATTAACCCGGCCTCTGTGGCGTTCGGCGTGAGCAAATCCACTTTGCTTAGAAAGGCGTGCTCAACGGGCTGCCAGGGGGCGGGATTGAGCACCACGAAGGCCCCGGCTGCTTTCGCGGCGTCAACGACCTGTTCAATGGCGGAAAGATTGTTCTCCAGCTGAACCAGCACCACATCCGCGCAGCCGATAGCGGGAATGCAGCCGGCGATTTCATCATCGGTCACCGTCATATTCGCGCCGGGGTCGACGGCAATCATGTTTTCGGCATCGTTGCCGGCCACATAAATCAGCGCATTGCCGGTGGGGACCTCTTCGGCGACCAGCAGCGTCACGGCGTTAAACCCCACGCCCTTCAGATGACGGCGGGCAAAATGGCCGAAGGTATCATTGCCAATCTTGCCGATATAGTGAACATTCGCCCCCGCTTTTAGCGCGGCGGTGGCTTGGTTCGCCCCTTTTCCGCCGGCGCTGGTCATGCTCCCGCAGGCCACTAACGACTCGCCCGGCACCGGAAAGCGCTCCACTCTGGCCACCATGTCGAAATTGAATGAACCAAAAACACAGACTTTTCCTGACATCATTCGCTCCTTTATACGTGCTCGGGGGAGTGCAGCGCGGCGGACAGATCCCGGGACATTTTTTCCCAGGCCTGCTCGAGCGGCATATCCGGGCGGAATAAACCGCTGCTGCCCATCACCAATACCTGCGCCCCGGCTCCCAGCAGCTCACGGTAGGTGTTGCGGTTACATGAGCCGTCGACTTCCAGCAAGAAGTTGAGGCTGCGGCTCTCTTTTAACTGATGAAGCTGCGCGATTTTGGCGGTCATTTCGGGAATAAACGGCTGACCGGCATAGCCCGGATCGACGGTCATCACCGTGACCTTATCGAGCAGATGCTGATAGTGCTGGATGCTCTCAACCGGCGTGGCGGGATTGAGCACCATCCCCACCTCTTTCCCCGCCTGGCGAAGCATATTGATGACCCGAAAAGCTTCGCGGCAGATGGTTTCCGGATGCAGTGAAATGGCGTCTGCTCCGGCTTCTATCAGCGCCGGGATAAACGGGGCGGGCTCTTCGACCATCAGGTGGACATCAATGGGAAGCGACGTATAGGGCCGAATCTGCGCCACAAAGCTGGCCGATAGCGCCAGGTTTTTCACATAGTGCCCGTCCATCACGTCGACGTGCAGCCTGTCGGCTTTGCCGTTTAAAAAGTGCAGCTGTTCCGCCAGCTTCATCATGTCCATACACATGAGCGAGGGAGAAAGGTAATAACGCATAAGGCCTCTTTTATTCCGGTAGTGGCTGATTTCAGGCAAAGTCTGGCCCTGCCGCGGGAAGCAGCGTTTCGACAATGCGCGTAGTCACCGTCACGTCATGACGGCGTACTCAGGCGATCTGTAGCCCGACGTTATGCCAGGTCATCTCTTTTTCCAGCAGCGGATCGACAAACTTTTCGGTGATTAAACAGTCCAGCTCGCCCAATCCGCCGATCCGCGCGACGCCTGTTCGCCCCAGCTTGCTGCCGTCGACCAATGCCACGGTCTGACGGGCGGCCAGCATCATCTGTTTCAACAGGGCGGCGTGGGCTTCCGTACCCGCATATAAACCGCTGTCGCGCTCCAGACCCTGGCAGGAGAAAAAGAGCGTATCGACGGCGTACTCCCGCAGCGTTCGTGAGGCGGTTTCACCGAAGAACGCCTCCTCGGTCGGGGAAAAATCGCCCCCCAGTCCCACGAGATGCAACGAGCGTCTGCTCATCAGCGTTTGCAAGATGCGGATAGAGGGCGTGATAACCGTTAGCGCCATCTCCGGCATCTGCCGGGCCAAAAACCAGCTGGTGCTGCTGCCGTCCAGGACGATGGTCTGTCCCGGCTGGAGGCACTGCAGCGCTTTGCGGGCAACGCGCATTTTTCCTTCGCTGTGCAGCAGCGTTCTCTGCTGAAAGCTTCCCTGGCTATCTTCGACCGGCAGGGCGGGCGACGCCGCTCGGATCGCCGGCAGCGGGTTCTCCGCCGCCAGCGCTCCGCCATGGCTCCGATTTAAAATCCCTTTCCGTTCCAGCTCGCTCAGATCGCGGCGAATCGTTTCCCTGGAGACCCGAGTCGCTTGCGCAATCTCATTCACCCGCATCACGCCGCGTTGGCCCAGCAGTTCAACAATCAAACGATGACGTTCCAGCGGCAACATAGCTCTCTCCTGAAGTACATAATCAGATTACCTTTCCCTTGCGCAGGGCGTTGAGACCTCCGGAATATCCGGCGAAGGCGACCTTTTTGTCGCCGGTCAATGTGACAGCGTACGCATTTTGGCGTCATATCCGGCAGCGGTTTCGCTCTCTCGCCCGTTATTCAGGCATAAACAAAAACAAACAAAAATAAATGCAATATTGCCTTTGCGCCCGTTTATGCCCGTTTACGCCCGTTCATCAAGGGCATCGCTCATTTCCCGCCTGCTAATTAAAAGCAAATGAAAATAAAAAAATGCTAATTTGATCACGTTATTTTCATTTGATGCGTTTTTAAATGGATTTAAGCCGATTAAGAGCATTAAATGAAAGCAACTAAAAACAAAGAGCAGGATAAAACCATGAATGAAACAACCCGTCGTTTTGCACGTTTAGTCGACCTGAGCGCAGTCCAGGCCACCAGTACCGAAGCGGACGTTCGCGCCTGCGCCGAGCTGGCAACCCGATACAACATTATTTCCGTCCACGTTCTGCCCTGCTGGACGCGTTTTCTCAGTACGTTGCTGCCGCAGCAGGGGACGGGGGAGGTGATGATTGGCGGACCGGTCGGCTTTCCCGGCGGCGGGCATGCGACTGACACCAAGGTTCAGGAAGTGCGGCAGCTGATTGCCGATGGCGCCCGCGAAGTGGATATGGTGGTGAGTATCGGCAAAGTGTTATCCGGCGATTATGACTATGTGCGCGAAGATTTGCGCCGCGTGGTGGAGGCCGCCGCGCCGGTACCGGCGAAGGTGATCCTCGAAACGCACTATCTCAATGAGGAGCAGATTCGCCGCGTGTGCGATATCGCCGTAGAGGTGGGGATGAAGTGGGTCAAAACCTCCACCGGCTGGGCGCCGACCGGCGCGACGGTGGAAAAAGTCAGCATTATTGCCGACCAGCTTAAAGGACGAATCGATATCAAAGGCGCCGGGGGGATTCGCGATCTGGCAACGGTGCGCGCCCTGTACCAGCTTGGCGTCCGCCGCTTTGGCATGAGCCATGGCGCGGTCACAAAGGTGCTGGCTGAACTGGAGCAGCACCCGGAACGCTTTCCCGAGCTGAACGCCGATTAAACTGAGAGACCGCGGGCCTGATGGCCCGCCTTAAGACGTCACCGGAGTCAGTGATGAAAGATAAAATACTCACGATTGATGTTGGCACTGGCAGTACCCGCGCCGCTCTTTTGCGCGTTGACGGCACGATGGTCGGCTTTGCGCAAAGAGAGTATGAACAGACCACGCCGCGTGCGGGTTGGTCAGAACAGGCCCCGTCTTTATGGTGGCAGGCCGCCTGCGACTGTATACGCGAGGTGCTTTACCGCTATCCTGAAACGGCTGCGCAGATTGCGGTTATTGGCGCCTGCGGGCAGATGCACGGCACCGTCCTGCTGGACGATCGCGGCGAGCTGGTGGAGGACAGGGCGCTGCTGTGGAATGATAAGCGCAGCCAGCCGCAGGTGGAAGCTTTTACCGCGCGCGAAGGGCGGGAAAAGTGGCTGGCGCATTTAAATAATCCACCCGCGGCGGCGTGGCCCGCTTTCAAATTAGCCTGGTGGCGTGAACATCATCCGGAGCGCTGGTCAAAGCTCGCCAAGGTATTGATGCCGAAGGACTATATTAATTTCATGCTGACCGGCGCTCTGGCGACCGACTATAGCGAGGCGTCCTGCTATTTCCTGATGGACAGCGAAACCCGCGCCTGGTCTTCGCAAGCCTGCGAAACGTTTGGCCTGCGGGTCGATCAGCTACCGGACCTCAAACTTTCCAGCGACATTATCGGCCAGGTAACCCCACGCGCCGCCGGCCTGACGGGCCTGCCTCCAGGGATCCCGGTGGTTGCCGGTACGTCGGACATGGCGGCCTCTCTGCTGGGCTCGGGAGTATATGAGCCGGGGATGGCGTCCGACTCCACCGGCACGTCGACGCTGATCACCGTGGTGTCGCCGCGGCCGTTACGCCACCCGCTGGTCAATAACCTTCATCTGGCTAACGCGGCCTGGGGCGGATTTACGATTCTCGACGCCGGCGGCGATGCCGTCCGCTGGGCGCGGCTGGCGCTTGCCGATAACCAGATTACCCACCCGCAGCTTTTGCAGGAAGCGGCGGCGGTGCCGGCCGGTGCGGAAGGGCTGCTCTTTCTTCCCTATCTGACGGGAGAGCGCCTGGCCGAACACACGAACTCGCGGGCGCAGTTCTTCGGCCTGCAGCGCAAGCATCGCCGCGGTCATTTATTCCGCGCGGTCCTGGAAGGGGTGGCCTTTGCGTCCTGGCGCAATCTGCGCCAGCTGCAGGCGTGCGGGCAATATCCGCAACAAATGATCGCTTCCGGCGGCGGCGCGCGCAGCCCGCTGTGGCTTGAAATCAAAGCCGCGGCGTACAATCTTCCGATATTATCTACGCGCAACCAGGAGAATGGCGTCACCGGATGCGGTATTATCGCCGGGGTTGGCGCGGGGCTGTACGCGGATTTTGCCAGCGGCGTGAGGCAGACGGTGCAGTTCGGTAAGCTGATTTCGCCGGATCCCCGTCTGCGGGATTATTACCACGCCTGCAGCGAGCTTTTTGATACGCTCTACCGGCAATCCGCCGCCTTATACGACAGGCTGGATGCCCTGAGCGCAGGACCCGACTGATAAGCAACGGTAAGCCAGCGCCGCGTCGCGCGTAACGTGCCGTAAATAAGAGAGAGGCAGAATGTTTGCAGAAGAAAGACAGGAGAAGTTGCTCAGTATTCTCAGGGAAAAACGCAAAGTGGCTGTTTCTGAGATGTGTGACGTCTTTAATGTATCTGGCGCCACCATTCGTGCCGATCTCCGCCAGCTGGAAGAGGAGGGGCTGCTGACCCGTACACACGGCGGCGCCGTCCTTCGCACGCGGGCGAGCTTTGAACAGGCATCGGACGCGCGTGAAATTGTCAACCTCAGCGCGAAAGAGCGGATCGGCCAGCGCGCGGCGGCGCTGGTTGAGGATGGCGACATTATCGTGCTGGATACCGGCACAACGACCCTGCATATCGCGCGCAATATTCGCGACCGACAAAACGTCACGGTGGTCACCAACGATTACCAAATCGCCCGCGAGCTGGAAGCCAGCCCCTCGATTCAAACCATTCTGCTGGGCGGGATCGTGAAGAAGGGGTACCACTGCGTGGTGGCGATCAACGGACGCTCTATTCTTGATACCCTGAACGTCGATAAAGCGTTTATGGGCGCCAATTCGCTGTCGCTGAAACACGGCGCCTGCGTGGCCGATATCATGCTGGCAGAAACGAAACGCGGCATGGTTGAACACGCCAGCCAGGTGATTATCGTCTGCGACTACAGCAAGCTGAATAATACCTCGCTTGCCCAGTTTACCGCCGCGGATCGGATTGATACCGTGGTGGTCGATCGTCTGCCCGATGACGTTCAGGCGTATCGTAATGCCGGCATTCAGGTGATCTCCCTGGATGAAGAGGCGCACCTCTAGCGTTCTGTTCCGGCAGCGGCGTACCGATCCGGAGTACTACAGTAAAGGGCTCGGTATTGCGCCGCGTATCAACCCGGCGCTGGAGAAAGTGACGGCTTCTCCCGAATATAGCGCAATTAAAGCGCGCTGGATTAAAGCGTCGTTGATAGTGGCGTACAGGAAAGATACCCCCTGAAGGGTATAGCCCCTCAAACGTTCCTGTATGCCATCGGGAGCATCGGCTTATCCGTCAACGAACAAACGGTTACTGGTTCTCTCCCTTTTTAAAAGTTTTCAATACATTATGCGCGTAGCTAATATAATTCTTAGCACGCGGACATTTAAAATGTAACGCGAAACTTCTGAAAAACATGTCCAATGAAATAAAAAGTGGATTTTATTTCAATCTTTATGTCAGAATCGCGTTATGGCAATAAAAACCATATTTTATATATTGTCATTATGCGAGCCATAATGAGCGGATACTACCGAACGCTACAGAAATAATATTCTGAGGCGTTGTCTGATTATTCGCATGGAGAATTATCGTGATGCTATCCTGTCTTAAAAACCTCGCTGGTGATTATATAGGATATAAATCATATGGCAGGAACAATAAATGAGTTCGATGACAAATAGCCTGGAAAGATTAAGGAAGGAAAAGGAGGAGATAAAGCGACAGCGGCGTGAGTTTAAAATAAAATTCGTGTGCTTATATGTCTCAATATTGTCACATCTAAAAGCAAATCCTGATAATAAAGTTACCAAGGGTTCTTTTGGTGATGCTAAAAAAATCACCGTGGCAAACGATGGTTTCTTTTTTGATATTAGTTTCAAATATGACTACGCAAGAAATAAAGTGCGGATTATTGTATCTGAAGAAAGCCTGTCGCTGAAAGTCAGGCTCACCCTGCGGCTGACGGCATCAAAAGCGAAATGGCGCATTGTAAAAATATCCCATAAAAAGTTTAAGTATATTTTTAGAGTCATGAAGCCACAGCTGATTGAGGAGCTTATCGTCTTTTTGATCCGCTATCTGTAGATATTTCCTCTCCGCCAATGGGCCAATGAGCCGGGATGCTCGCTTCGATCGTTCTTCCGGCTGCAGGTTGGATATTTCCTGCCGCGAGTTCCTCCTGGTTTGAGTCGATGAGAATGTCATTAAACGGCATTACTCAATAAAGCCCCCATTAATGCTGTTTTTTCCCGCTTTTACCCCTTTTATCGCCCGGGTTTTCTGGCGGGATGAAGTTGCCAGGGTGATTTCTTAACTCCTTGTAAATAAATGAAAAAGTATCATTTTTGTCATGAATGCCTCTGTCAATCACATTTCCTCTGTCGCCAACTTTAAATCTGTAAAAGTAGACGTTTGTCGACTTTTCATCTAAAAAGTTGGGGGAAGGGACTAGACAGGACCATTATTAGGTTATCAAATGGTTAAATTACGTCACATTAAATGTGAATGATTGGCCTTGTGTATAAAAGGCCAACACGCTTTCCGCTGCGTTAAAGCGCTGCGGACATCTTTGGGAGAAGTTATGCATTCCTCTGTTAATAAAAATGAAACTCGGACCTTTTTTGGTCATCCTTACCCCCTCGGTTCGCTGTTTTTCACCGAAATGTGGGAACGGTTCTCGTTTTACGGTATTCGACCATTACTGATCCTGTTTATGGCGGCCACCGTCTATGACGGCGGGATGGGGCTGGCGCGCGAGAACGCGTCGGCCATTGTCGGGATCTTTGCCGGGACCATGTATCTTGCCGCACTGCCCGGCGGCTGGCTGGCGGATAACTGGCTCGGGCAACAAAAGGCGGTCTGGTACGGCTCGATTCTGATCGCCCTCGGCCATCTCTCCATCGCGCTGTCGGCGGTGATGGGGGATAGCCTGTTCTTTATTGGCCTGATGTTTATCGTGCTCGGTTCCGGCCTGTTCAAAACCTGTATTTCGGTGATGGTCGGTACGCTGTACAAGAAAGGCGATGCGCGCCGCGACGGCGGCTTCTCGCTGTTCTATATGGGCATCAACATGGGGTCGTTTATCGCCCCGCTGATCTCCGGCTGGCTGATTAAATCTCACGGCTGGCACTGGGGCTTCGGCATCGGCGGCATCGGGATGCTGGTCGCGCTGATTATCTTCCGCGTCTTTGCCGTTCCGGCGATGAAACGCTACGACAGCGAAGTCGGCCTCGACTCCACCTGGAACAGCCCGGTAGTGAAACGAAACGGCGTCGGCGCATGGCTGCTGGCGCTGACGGTCGGTGTGGCGGTTATCATCGCGTTGATTGCCCAGGGCGTTATCGTGATTAACCCGGTGGCGGTCGCCAGCGTGCTGGTCTACGTGATTGCGGCGTCGGTGGTGCTCTATTTTATCTACCTGTTCGTCTTCGCCGGACTGAGCCGCAAAGAGCGCGCCCGCCTGCTGGTATGCTTTATCCTGCTCATCTCCGCCGCCTTTTTCTGGTCGGCGTTTGAGCAGAAACCGACCTCGTTTAACCTGTTCGCTAACGACTATACCAACCGTATGCTCGGCTCCTTCGAGATCCCGGCGGTGTGGTTCCAGTCGATCAACGCCCTGTTTATTATTTTGCTGGCGCCGGTATTCAGCTGGGCATGGCCTGCGCTGGCGCGCAAAAACGTCCGTCCGAGCAGCATCACTAAGTTTGTTATCGGTATTTTATGCGCGGCGGCGGGCTTTGGTCTGATGATGCTGGCGGCGCAAAACGTCCTGAGCAACAACGGCGCGGGCGTTTCGCCGATGTGGCTGGTGGGCAGTATTCTGATGCTGACGCTGGGGGAGCTGTGCCTTAGCCCGATTGGCCTGGCGACCATGACCCTGCTGGCGCCGGAAAGAATGCGCGGCCAGATGATGGGGCTGTGGTTCTGCGCCAGCGCCCTGGGTAACCTGGCGGCGGGCCTGATTGGCGGGCACGTGAAGGCCGATCAGCTGGATATGCTGCCTGACCTGTTCGCACGCTGCTCCATTGCGCTGCTGATCTGCGCCGCGGTGCTGTGCCTGCTGATTGTTCCGGTTCGCCGGATGCTGGAAAACACCCGCAGCGACAAGCCGCAGGAGCCCGCGGCTAACGCGTAATCCCGCAAAAACCCGGCGCGTTCTGCGCCGGGTTTATCCCTTAACGGTAAACAATACCGCCATCGATCAGAATCGACTGACCGGTAACATAATCGGAGTCCGGGCCTGCCAGATAAGAGACCAGGCTTGCCACATCGTCCGGCGTTTCGGCGCGGCCAAGGGCGATGCCTTCCACGTATTTTTTATAGGTTTCGCCCACCGGCGCACCGGTAATGTCGGCGAAGCGCTTATCGATCTCGGTCCACATTCCGGTTCCCACAATCCCCGGACAGTAGGCGTTTACCGTGATGCCGCGGCTGGCGTACTCTTTCGCCGCTGCCTGCGTCAGGGCGCGTACGGCAAATTTGGTGGCGGAATAGACGCCCAGCAGCGCGAAACCATCATGACCGGCGATAGAGCAGGCGTTGATGATTTTCCCTTTCTGCTGACGATCGATGAATTTTTTCGCCGCCGCCTGAATGCCCCACAGGGTACCCTGAACGTTGATGCGCATGATGCGGTCCACTTCTTCAGGCGTCACATCGGCCAGCGCCTGAACCTGGGCGATCCCGGCGTTGTTCACGATAATATCAAAGCCGCCCAGCTGTTTTTCCGCTTCATCAATGGCGGCGTATACCTGCGCGCGGTCGGCGATGTTAGCGACGAAGGTGGCCGCTTTACGCCCCAGCGCTTCCACTTCGGCGGCGACGGCGGCAATCCCTTCTGGGTTCACGTCGACCAGCATCACCGACGCGCCGTCTTTAGCCAGACGCAACGCGATACCGCGACCAATGCCCTGACCGGCGCCGGTCACCAGCGCAACTTTATTTTCGATAGCCATGTCTGTACTCACCTTGTACTGATTAATAAACCAGGGAGGCCCGCGGCCGATGTCGTCGTAGCCGCTGCGGCGAATGGCACTACTCTATCGGGCGCAATAAGCGTGGCCTACCCCCCTGATGGGGGGGATAATGAGCGTACGGACTGGATTTAAGGAGTAATCGCGGTATGGCTTTTTTACCCTCGGCGGATGATTCACTGACAGCGTTTGTTCATCAGGAACCTTTACGTTTCACCGGGACGCTGCCGCTTATTTCCACGCGCTTTACGCCGCCCCGTACGCCGGAAAGCCTGCTGTCGCGGGAGCGCCTGCTGCAGCGCCTCGACGGCGCCGTTTCCCGCCGTTTAACCCTGCTGCGCGCGCCCGCCGGGTTTGGCAAAACCACCCTGCTGGCGCAGTGGTACCGGCACCGCCTTCGACAAGGGGATGCGCTGGCCTGGCTGAGCCTTGAAGAGGACGACAACGCGCCGCTGCTGTTTATGCGCTATCTACAGGAGGCGCTGCGGCCGCTGTGGCAGGGGTGGAGCCCGTCGTTTCTGCATCTGTTACAAGGTGAGCTTCCGGCCGAGCTCCCCCTGTTCTTTGCTGAGCTCGTTAATCAGCTTAATCAGTGCCCGCACCCGCTGTACCTGATCCTCGACGACTATCAGTGCATCAGCGACCCGGCGATTCATCAGGGAATGAGCTGGCTGCTGCACCATGCGCCGCCGGCGCTGCATCTGCTCATCGGTAGCCGTAGTCAGCCGCCTTTAGCCCTGAGCCGTCTGCATATGCAGGACCAGCTGCTGGAGGTCTATGATCCGGAGCTGCGCTTTAACCCCAGCGAAGCCCGCGCTTATTTCGCTGGCGCGTCGGGGCTGGATCCGCAGGCGATCCCCCGGCTTATCGCGCTCACACAAGGGTGGGTCGCGGGAATGAAAATGGCCGCGCTCTCCCCGGACGCGTCTACGGCGATGGGCTTCGGCGCCGGCTCGCGGTCAATCTCCCGCTATCTGGATGAAGTGATTTTCGCGCCGCTGCCGCCCGAAGTATTCGACTTCCTGCTGCATACCTCCGTGCTTAATCGCCTGCATCCGGATCTGTGCGATGCCGTCTGCGGCCGCCATAACGGCGGCGAGATGCTGAGGTGGATAGCGCAGCACAATCTGTTTCTTTCCGCGCTGGACGACAGCGGCCGCTGGTTTCGCTATCACCCGCTGATGCGCGACGCGCTGCTGCATCGCCTGCGCCACGGTGGGGATATTGATATTCGCCAGCTGCACGATCGCGCCAGCGCCTGGTTCGCCGCGCAGCAGCTGTGGGCCGAGGCGATACGCCATGCGCTGGCCGCCGGAAAATCGGCGGCCAGGGATGCGGAAGCGGGCGCGCAGTCTCTGGCGGAGGAGGGGGATATCGATACCCTGGTGCAGTGGATACGCTACCTGCCAGCCAATCTCGACCCGTCGCGCATCGAGCTTCAGCTTAATCTGGCCTGGGCGTTAGCCCACCGCTTCCGGTTTAGCGACGCTCGCCAGCTGCTCGACGCCATTGAGACGCAATCGGCGGCGCATGGCGGGGCGCTGGCCCACAGCTCGTGGGTGAAGCTGCGGGTCGTTCGCGCGATCTGCGAAGCCTTTGCCGACAATATTGCCCGCAGTATCGCTATTGTCGAACCGCTGCTGCGCGAGGTGCCCTGCGGCGATATCTGGGTTGATGGCCTGGTGTGCAACATCCTCAGCTACTGCCATCTGGCGGACTCCCGGCCGCAGCAGGCGCTGGAGGTGCAGCAGCGGGTATCCGGCGTCAGCGTTGCTAACCGCAACCTGTTCGTGACGGTCTACCGGGCCTTTGTCATGGCGCAGAGCTATTTGCGCCAGGGGAATCTCGCCGAAGCGGAACGTCAGGCCGCGGGGGCGCTGCGCTATGCGGAGCAGCATACCGGCGAGAACGCCAGCAGCGGCGCTACCCTGGCGCCCATTCTCGCCGAGATAGCCTGGGAGCAGGGGAAGGGCGAGCAGGCGCAAAGCCTGCTGGTTCCGCGTCTGGAGACCATCGACAACTTCTGTCCGCCCGACGGCCTTAGCCGCGGCTATATCATCCTGGCCCGTCAGGCCCGTGAAATGGGGAGACTGGCGGAAGCCGAATCACTATTACTGCATGCCGAAGGGCTGGCGGCCCAGCGCGGCTGGCTGCGGGCGCAGGCTCCGCTGCTGGCGGAGCGGATTGCCGTTGCCCTTCACGCGGGCGACAAACTGGCCGCCGACGCGCTGCTGCTTCGCCTGCAGACCCTTAGCCAGACGGAGGCTGCCGGCGGATATATCGCGCTCAGCCAGAGCCGTCTCCTTATCGCCGCCGGCGAACCGCAGGCCGCCGCCAGGCTGTTGGATACGCTGGCCGGCGTGCGGGAAACCAGCGGCGAGTGGCTATTCGCCGTGCGTTTGCGGCTCAAACAGGCGCTTGCCCTCTGGCGTGCCGGCGAGCGGGAGCAGGCGATGGCTGTCTGCCGACCGGCGCTTGCGCGCGCGCTGCGTCAGGGGCTGTGGCGCAGCCTGCTGGAGGGGAGGGAAGAGATGGCTGCGCTGCTGGCGGAGATGCACAAGCGCGGCGCGGCGGATGATGCGCTGACCGCCGATATCGTCGCTTTGCTGTCCCGCTTCGCCGCCGCCGGTATCGTGATTGATACGGCGCGTCCGCAGCCGCCCGCGCTGCGGCTGACTGAACGGGAGCAGCAGACCCTGCGTTTAATTGCCAGCGGCCATTCCAACAAGGGCGTGGCGCGCGAGCTGGGCATTTCGGCGGAAACCGTCAAATGGCACCTTAAGCAGCTGTATGAAAAGCTGCAGGTGAAGGGGCGCATCCAGGCGGTAAACCAGGCGCGCGAATGGCGCCTGTTAAGCTAGCGCGATGGGGCGTTCTCGCTCAGCGCCGGGCCGCGATAATCGCCGCCCAGCGCTTTAATCAAGGTGATATCGGTACTGAGCCGCTGGGCCTGGATATCCAGCAGCAAAAGCTGCTGCGCGATGGCCGGGCGACGCGCCTCCTGCGCCGCATAGTAGCTGACCAGCCCGCGCTGATGGTGCGCGCTGGCGCTGCGGGTGGTCACCATCGCCGCCGTCACTTTCTGCTGCTGCAGGGCGACCTGCTGGTTCAAATCGTTCAGCTGGCTCGAGCTAATCGCCACGTCGCGCACCGCGTCCAGCACCGCCTGGTTGTACTGCTTAATCAAAATATTGCTCGCCGTACGCGTCGATTTCAGGTTGGCGTTTAAGCGCCCGCCGTCAAACAGCGGTAAATAGAGCCCCGGCAGTATATTGATCTGCTGGAATGAGGACTTAAACAGATCGCCGACGCTCAGCGCGTTGTAGCCCCAGAAGGCCTTGATATCAAAGTGCGGGTAAAAGGCCGCTTTTGCCGCGTCCACCTGGCTCATGGAAGCGCTAACGTAGCCGCGCAGCGCCTGCAGGTCAGGGCGGCGGGCCAGCAGCTCAAACGAGAGCGAGTCCGGGAGCGTTTCCTGCAGCGTCGGCAGCGCCACGGGGTGAATCTCCGGCATGCTATGCGCATCGGCGCCGATCAGCGCCCGCAGGGTTTCCCGGTACTGCGTCAGCGTCCCCTGCGCCGTAATCACCTGCTGCTGCGCCGCCAGCAGCTCCGCCTGGGCATTGGCGACATCGACGCTATCCTCGACGCCGCGCGCGGTACGATGCTCGTGCGCCTGCACCGAGAGGCGGGCGATAGCCTCCAGCTGGTTGAGTAATTCGATTTTCTGAAAAGTTGCCTGCATCGCGAAATAGAGCTGAGCCACGCTGCTGGCGAGATCCAGCTCGATACCGGCGGTCTCCGCCTGGCGGGCGTTCTTTTCGCCAATCGCGGCGGCGACGCGGGCGCGGTCGGCGCCCCATAAATCGATATTCAGCGTCGCTCCGACGCCGACCGTGTTCAGCGTGTACCAGGGGCCGTTTTTATCCACCGGCAGGGAGAAGGAGTAGGGCCAGGTAAACTGTTTATTGGTTACCCGCAGGCGGTTTTGCGCCGCCACGGCGGTGGCCTGAACGCCCATTGCCGACTGCGCCAGCTCAACCGTGGACTGCGATTGCGAAATACGCAGCCGCGCCGCCTGCATGGTGGGGGAGTTCTGCAGCGCGCGATTAACCAGCATATTGAGCTGGGGATCCTGATAGCCTTCCCACCACCGCGCCGTCGGCCAGCCGCTGTTCGCCAGGTGGATCACCTGCGCCAGCTCGGCCTGCTGCGGGTTGACCAGCGGTACCTGGCCGGGATCGTCCTGAATTAACGCGCAGCCGGCTAATTGCGTGAGGGCGAAGGCAAGCGCCAGGGAGCGCCAGACGCGCGGAAGAGGAGTGGTTTTCGTCATGATCGGGTTGCCTGTCGCGGAATAACGGAAGACGCAAGCGGCCACGTGGGCAGCGCGGCCAGCGCATTGACCAGCGGCGCGCCGAACGGATTCGCCGGATCCGGCTGCTGCGCCTGAACGCGCTCAACGGTATTTTGCTGCGCATCGATATCGCTGGCGTAGGCTTCAAGCCGCCGGGCGCAGCGGGCTAAAAAGGTATCTTCCGGCGCGGCGTAGAGGCGATAGCCTTCGCTGAGGCGCAGGATCTCCTCTGCCTGACGAAAGGTTGCCCGCGCCGGCCAGCTTTTGGCTTCCGGCCACGGGTGCGCATAGGTTCCCAGCGGCTCGGCGGCCACCCGGTTGATTAAGGTTTCGCTCTCGGTCAGCGCGGCAAACAGCGGTACCTGCTGAACCTCATCGTCGCGGGCGGCGAGGGTTTTCGCCAGCTGGCGATACAGCTGGGCCAGACGTGCTTTCAGCTGCGGCGCTTCGCTATCGGGCCATAAATAGAGATGAACAATGGAGGAAACCAGTACGCCGAGCAGGATGCCGATAACCCGGTCGCGCAGCTCGGTAAGGTTGCTGAGCGGGCCAAACCAGCTCAGGAATGCCAGCGCGAAGGTAAAGCCTATCTGAATGCCGGCGTAGGCGATGCGCTCCGACCCCGCCGCAATCCACGCCGCCAGCGCGAAGACCGGTAGGGTCATCGCCAGCAGGCCGCTCAGCGAATCGGTCCAGGGCTGCACAAAGACGATCAGAAGCAGCGCAATCAGCGTGGCCAGCAGCGCGCCGCCAATGCGTAGCCACGTTTTCTGCATGGTGGCGCCCAGGCCCGGCTGGGCGACGATCACGCAGCTCAGCATGATGGTGTGGATGCCCTGCCAGTCGGCGGCGGTGTAAAAAACGTAGCACAGCAGCGTCGCCAGCAGCGTTTTCAGGGCAAAGTGCAGATAGGCCGGATTGGACCACGCGTCCGGCAAAAGCAGCGGCGCTTTTTCCACTTCGCCCTGCGGCAGCGGGATGGTTTCGCCGCGCGCCAGCCGCGCCAGAACCTCGGCGATTTCCTGCAAAATGGCGCTGTTGGCGCCGTCGCGCGGGACAATCAGCGGCTGGACCTCCGCCGCCGCGGGCAGATTATCCGCCAGCGCGTTAAGCTGGCTGGCTATCCGCCGACGCGCATCGGGATGGTCGTCGCCCGGCTGGAGCAGCGCCGTCAAATGAGAGCAGCTCAGCGCGGCGGCCATCAGAGACTGCCAGGCCTGCGGGCTGGCGGCAATCTCCGGCGTGGCGCGCGCGGCCTGCTGATACAGGGACCGCAGTTGGTTAAACTGCCCGGCAATCTCGGTAACGGTGGGCGGCGGCGTGCCATCGTCCGGCTGGCTCAGGCGCCGCGCCGTCTGGCGGAGCATCACCACCAGCCGGGCTTTGAACTGATAGCCGGGAAAGGCCTGCTGGAAACAGGCGTTGACCAGCAGGGTCACCAGAATGGCTGTGTTGATCGCCACCCATAGCCACAGCAGCAGGCGCACCAGAATTTCGCTCTGGCTGGTCATCGACGGGAAGGTCTGGGCGTAGATGACCGCCAGCGCCACCACGAAAAACGCCAGCCCGAGCTTGCCGAGCACCCGCATCAGGTAAATGGCGCAGAAGAACAGGATCACCGAGGCGACCAGGCGGATCAGCGGATAGTCATAGGTCCATTTGATAATCAGCAGCACGCCGCCCAGCGCGACGCTGACGGTCACCACGAAAACCACGCTCACCAGTTTGATCATCAGGACGTTCGGCTGGCTGACGTAAAACACCACGATCAGCGCGACGGCGAGGAAGGGAATATGCAGCGTCATAAACAGCACAATCAGCACCGCGCAGCTGAGCGTCAGGCGCAGGGTGTAGTTCGCCCGCCCCGGCGCATCGCGGAGTTCCCGGGTCAGAAAGGGCCACAAGCTCTGCATGCCGTCTCCTTATTGCGGCTGCAGAACGGCGCTGGCGGAGGCGCCCATACGAAACAGGTTCGGGTCGGGGTCTTTAACGGCGATTTTGACCGGGAAGCGCTGGGAGACGTGGACCCAGTTGATACTCTTCTGGATCACCGGCAGGCCTTCAATCACGCTGCCGCCGTCGGGCAGAACGCCGGTGCCGACCGAGTCGACTACGCCCTCGAAGGCGCGACTGTGGTTGGTCATCACGGTGATTCTGGCCGGAACGCCGGGCCGCACGTTTTTTAAATCGGTTTCGCGGAAGTTCGCCACCACGTACCAGTGGTCGTCATCAAGCAGGGTAAAGACCGGCTTCAGGGCCGAGGCGTACTGGCCGATCGTGGTTTTCAGCGCCACCACCACGCCGTTAAACGGCGCGCGGACTTCGGTAAATTCGAGGTGCAGCTCGGCCAGCGCAATTTGCGCGAGGATGCCCGCCCGCTGCGCCACCATGGCATCGACGCCGGTCACGGCGGCGGAAGCCTGTTTGGCCTGCAGCAGGGTGGCTTCCAGCTCGGCGCGCGCCGCTTTTTCTGCCGTTCGCGCCTGATCAAGATCCTCCTGGGAGGCAAACCCCTGCGGTACCAGCGGCTCAAGGCGAATGCGTGAAGAGGTGGTTTGCTTAACCAGCGCTTTAGCGCGTTCAACGGCGGCGCTGACCGACTGCGCGTTGTACTCCTGCGCTTTGATCGTGCGCTGAGTCAGCATAATCTGCGCATCAAGCGTGGTCAGCCGCGCTTTGGCATCATCAAGCATCGCCTGGTAGGGGCGCGGGTCGATGCGGAACAGCAGGTCGCCTTTTTTTACCCGCTGATTGTCGCGAATCGGCATCTCGACGATCCGCCCGCTCACTTCCGGCACCACGTCGATGGTGTCGGCATAGACATAGGCATCGTTGGTTTCCGGCGAGGTTTGCAGCTGCCAGATAACCAGAATCAGCGCCACGATAGCGGCGAGAACGAGCGCCAGCAGGGGCCATTTTTTGCGGATAACGCTTGAGCGGGATGAGGTCATAGGTATCTAGTTTACGAAGAGCAGGAACCACAGAATCGTGGCGAACAGGAACATCAGCGCCAGATAGCTGAAGACCAGCGGAGAAAATCGCGACTGCCATCCTTTACGCACAATCAGGATATGGCAGGGAATAAGTAACAGCGCGGCGCCTGTTAAGCAGAAAAACCAGCCCGGGAATGCGGCGCCTAATACCGGAATCGCCGGGGATAATGAGCAGCCGGAGAGCGTAAATAGCAAGAATAAGAGCGTAGGGCGCGGCAGCTTTACAATGCGATTCAAGACTGAATACCTGAGTGCTCGGGTTAAGGTGAAATGAGTGTAATCTCCCTACCGGGGAAATAAAAGATAGATATAACCGAAGCGTCTGTATTTCATCGATAAACAGAACATTTTCTTTGGATAACGAGTGTATAGAAAATCATTCATTCTGCATTAATGGCGTGAGGCCGCTGGAATATAAATTTCGCCCGTCGCCGATAGTCAGCGGTTGTTGGCAGGGCTATGCTTAGAGCCAAAGCTAAAAAAATAGTCAGAACTGAGGCAATGTCATGGATAAAGAACTACTGGAAGCGGGCTATCGCGCCTATACCGGCGAGAAAATCGATGTCTACTTTAACACCGATATCTGTCAGCACTCGGGTAACTGCGTGCGCGGTAGCGCGAAGCTTTTCAACCTGAAACGCAAACCGTGGATCGTCCCGGATGAAGTGGACGTGGCCACGGTGGTTAAGGTTATTGATACCTGCCCGAGCGGCGCACTAAAGTATCGTCAAAAATAAGCGAGGAAATGATGGAAATACTGGAAGGTCATAACAAGTTTTACGTCAATGACGCCGACGGGAAGCAGGTGGCGGAAATTGTTTTTGTACCCACGGGCGAGCACCTCAGCATTATTGAACACACCGACGTCGACCCCAGCCTGAAAGGTCAGGGGGTGGGGAAAAAGCTGGTGGCGAAAGTGGTGGAAAAAATGCGCGGCGAGCAGCGTAAAATTATTCCGCTATGCCCGTTTGCCAAACATGAATTTGATAATACTCGCGAGTACGACGATATTCGCGCCTGAATAAATGCGCCAGCATGCTGGCGCAACAATTTGAGTCGAGAGCTGGCGGCCGCGTATTGTAGCGTCTTCTGTAAGCTAAATCGTTACCAACCATATGGCCGGGGAAAGGTTATAAGCCATCGGCAGCCGGGGCTGTTGCAGCAAGAAATTACTGATAAACAAATGTCACCCCAATAATCGATTGAACGTTGCCGGCGGTAACCTGGCCGCTGGTTCGGGCATAATTAGCGATCAGCCCGAGATTGACCGGTGAGGTGCCTACCGTTCCTAAAGAAACCTCTTTATTGGCTGAAATAACGCTGCTATTTCGGGTTAGCTGAATGCCGATACCTTGAGCCGCCGAAGATGACGCGGTATTGGTAAAAACGGAATTGGCTGCGTCCGCGGTGGTGCCAGAGAGGTAATAACCCAGCGCCTGATTTTTCGCGCAGTGTACCGTCAATGGAATCGCCGTTGAGGCGGGGTAGTTGGGAAGATTAACCGTGACGCTGCGGGATGAGACATCACAGCCGCCGGTAGGCACAATGACGTCATTATTCGCATAGATATTCCATGTAAAACGTGCCTGATACTCGCGGGTATCATTATGAACGTTGGTACCGACATGAAGCATAACCAACCTGGCGATTAATGAGCCCGACTTGATGACAACTCCGGAAGCGGCAGAGACTGGAGTAAGATAAAGCATCGCATTCCAGGGAACAAAATTACCTGAACGCAAATTGTAGCTTGCCGTACTCGAAGTCAGCGGGAAGTTATAGCTTGAGCCATAGTACTTCAGCGATCCGGTAAAGTTAGCAAGCAGGCCGCTGTAGGATGAGCCCAGCAGTATGCTTGTAAAATCGTTACGGTCTTCTGGAGTGTCATTCTTACAAAATATGGATTGAGATAAGTCCACGACGAGGTTTTGGCCAACCCCCAGGGACGGCTGTAAATTAACATAGACGTTTGTGGACTGATCGCCGTATAAGCTGTCCAGGGTCACGCCCGTAGCGTCATAGCAGGTAAAGGCGTGAGCAGCCGTAGAGTAACCTGCTACTAATGATAAAATACAAAAAATCTTGTATATCAGCTTCCCAATCTTTGACGTGGTCTGATTTTGATAATTCATTTATTTCTCCTGATTCAGGCGTAGGTATAGGTGACGTAAATCACCGCCTGGATCGTTCCTTGAGTCGCGCCTCCGTTGACCGTCAGCGCCCTGACCTTGAGAGGAAACCGGGTTGATTGCGTTGAATCATCCACCTGCACCTCTTTTCTCGCACCGGTGTTCAGCGTGTTTCCGCCTTCATCCTGTAGCTCAAGCTGGATATTGCGGGCGGTACCCTGGTTTCTGTAGTAACCCGTGGCGTCCGCCGAGCCGCTGAAGCTGGCGGTGACCCGCGAGGTGCCGACCGGGCAGTTGCTTAAATCGAGCTCGGTACTGTGCCAGGCCGACGCGGAACCTGCTGATACCAGGCTGAAGGTATAGAGTTCCCCCAGATCGACGCTGGCGTTAGTGGTGGAAACGGTACAGGGTTTGGCCACCACTTTGCCGTTAACGGTAATAGTAATGTCGGTGGCCTGCAGCACCGGGGAAAATGCGGTCAGCGTGATTGCCAGAAGCCACCCGGCATGAATCCATTTCATCAGAGCCTCCGTTTACTGGAATTCGAGCGTGAATGTCGCGGTAGCACTAACGTGCCCGGCGGTGACCGGCACCCGGGTGGTCATCAGCCGGGCGTAAAAGTTCAGCGTGTTGGTCCGGCTGGGGGTCAGAATAGTCCACGGGATTGCAGACGACGCGGCATTAAGCGGCAGCGCCGTCTGCTGCGCGTCAAGGATCTGCACGCCCATCCCCGCCGCCGCTGAAGTGCCGCGATCGAGCTGTAACAGGTCGGTATTGATGCTGTCGGCAACGCCAACAAAGCCGACCTTCACCGAGGTGACCGCGCTGCCGCAGGGCGACAGCACAATGCGAAACGGCACCAAAGGCGTTGTGGCTCCAACCCTATGCAGCTGCTTCGTGGCGTTATCCATCAGATCGACGGTAAAATCTTTCGACTCACCCGCCACGGCGCAGGCGTTATCGCGAACGTAGCCGCTGATGGTGATGGTGCTGTCCGCCGCGCTGGCGTTGGTAATCACCAGCGACAGGACGGCGCTCAGCAGATAAAAAGGTATTCTCATCATCATGACTTCCTTAACGGCAGACTGCCGACAGCTGGCTCAATGCCTGGTTCTTACTTTCGGACGGCAGGCTGTAGTCAGCCTCGCAGCTGGCGTTCGGACCTTCGCCCCATTTCGCCAGGACTTTGCCGGCCAGCGGCATCCCGCTTAGATAGACCTGGCCGTTATCGGCGACGATGCTGCTGCCCTGGCTACCGGCCGGGGTGACCAGCGCGCCGAAGGGAACCGGCTTTCCGTTATAGATGAGCGACATCAGCAGCTTGAGCCCGACGTGGGCTTTAAACTCCGCACGGGCAATCGCGCCATGGGTCGGGACGACGCTGACAACCGCATCGTCCAGGTCGACGTTATCGGCCAGGCTGTTGGTGTCCAGCGCCACCCGGTTTTCCCGGTATTCGGTGGCGTAGGGCAGCACGGCGTAGCCGCGCCAGTCGGTCTGAACCCCGGTCTGGTTTTCCACTTTGACGTTGTCTGCGCCGGGGGCTTTGATCAGCACCACCGTGTCGTTCATCGGCTGGCTCAGGGTGACGCCGTCGGCGTGGGCCAGCACGCCGCCGCTCAGGCCGTAGTACAGCTGTTTGATACCGTCGCTGCGGCTGTAGCCGACGTTGGCGTTGCCGTAGCCGCCGCGGTAGTTCAGCGCCGCGTAGCCGGTGCCGCCGCTGTTGCCCTCACCGCCGCCGGCGTAGCCGGTCTGCATGCTGTAGCTCAGGTTGTTGTCCTCCAGCAGCGTGCCGTGCAGGCCCGCCAGAGTGCTCATCCGACCATGCAGATCGTTTGACATGCTGCTACTGGCGCTGGCGTGCCGCCAGACTGATTTGCTGTCGGAACGCAGCCAGTGGCTGAACGGAATATTGACGTTGACTGCCAGCATCTGGTCGCGCCCCTGCTGCCAGGCGTTTTTGGTCAGGCTGTAGCTGAGCGTCCAGTTGATATCATTGACGGCGGTGTTCAGCCCCGCCTGGAGCTGCTGATCGGCCTTGCCGGTGCCCCAGTAGGTCTGATGACTGCCGTTCAGGTAAAGAGTCGCAGTACGCCCCAGCTGCTGGGTGATGCTGGCCTGTATTTTGCCGCGCTTGTTGTAAGCGAGGTTGTAGTAGTCGGTGAACGTCGGCTTCACTTCAATCACCCCGTCCTGGGTCGCGACGTTGTAGCCGCTCATCCGGCTGTAGGTGGTATCGGCGAAGCTGAAGTAGCCGTGCGTGGAGTAGCGGTAACCCACCAGCTGAATATTGGTGCCGGTATCCGTCAGCGACTTGTTATAGAGGAAGCGGACCGACTGACCCTGGTGATCGCTGTCATCGGGCAGGGTGGCATTGGCCTGGGTGACATCCAGCGACAGCGCCCCCTGCTCCCCCATGTTTTTCCCCACGCCGAGGTTAAAGGCGTGGTAGCGGTCCGCCAGCTGGGTGCCGCCGTACAGCGTCCAGCCCGCCGGGAGTCCTTGCAGCAACGTGCCCTGGAAGAATTTAGGTTTCTCCTGCTGATTGTTGCCGCTGCGGTACTCGCCGGCGGTGACCGTATAGCGGGAGTAGCCTTCGCGCTGGAGCACCGGAACGGAAGAGTAAGGGACGGTGAACACCTGACTGCTGCCGTCGGCCTCTTTGATGGTGACCTGTAGATCGCCGCTATTACCGGCCGCATAGAGATCGTTGATGGTAAACGGGCCGGGCGGTACCGTGCTCTGGAAGATCTCATACCCGTTCTGTTTAATCGAGACCTGGGCCGTGCCGCGGGCAATCCCGTGAATGACCGGGGCGAAACCCTTCTGGCTGTCCGGCAGCATATTATCGTCGGAAGCTAACTGCACGCCGCGGAAGTTGATGCCGTCAAAGATATCGCCGTTGGTGTAGCTGTCGCCAAGGGTCAGGCGCGAGCGTAATGGCGTAACGTCTCGCTCCAGCCAGGTGTTAATGTGCTGCCATTGATTTTCGTTGTTTGCGGAACCGCTGCTGTAGCTCCAGGTGGTGTTGTCGCGCAGGCGCCAGGCGCCCAGATTCAGCCCGCTCTGCAGGTTCAGGTACGCGTAGTTGCTGCTACCGCCGACGTCGTTATGCACGGTGTTGCCGGTGAAGTTGTAGTTCAGCAGTAGCGCATTGATACCATCATCCCACAGCTCCGGAGGAATGCTACCGCGGGCGCGGTTGCCCATAAATGCCTGAGGAATGGTGAGGTAAAGACGTTGTTGAGCCACATCGAAACGGATCGTCATATCCTCGATCATCTCAAGTAAGGGGACGCAGCTATCGGCGGGCAGTTCCCCCAGCCCTGCGATTGAAGAGGTGCTGAGGCCCATGCTGGCCAACTGCCCGCGGGTAAGGCAGGGCAGCAATCCTTTACCTTTATCTCCGGCATCAAACGTGACGTCGCGGGTGGTCATATAACCGTCATTGAGATATATATCCACACGGTAGGTTCCCGGCGGTATCTCTTGTCCATTTTCAAAACCGGACAGATCCGCTACGGCGGTAGGATCGTCTGACAGGAACCGTGGATTGAAATAAAACTCTGCCTGCGCAGAAAAAGCCTGTGAGGTGAGTAAAATAAAAAGGGGAATCCTGGCCAGGATGCGTGTTGAGCGCAGGTTATTGCGTCGAATGCATTGTGAGCCCAAATGGTAAAGTCCATATTTCAAATATGACATAGTCCCTCCGGTCTAAAATCGCCGGCTGTCAGTTCTTTTTATTTCAAGCGATAGCGTTAACTATTGCCTTAAGTTATTGTGTTTTACCCGTCATTTTCGGGGTCAGCGCGCCATAATCATTAATTGTCCGGTAGGTAATTTCGCTACCTGAATCGGACGGTAATTTGACGGAGGTCTCTCCTAAAGGCGGCACCAGCGCATTTTCCAGTACCCGTTTTCCAGCATTAAGCTCGGTGACCGTCTGGTAGTACGGCGTTGGATTGCTAAGCGTGAGAACATTTCCATTACGACGAAATGTTAGTTTTTCTGCAGCCTGATCTGGCGAGAGCGCCAGGTTTGCCGGGCGATAATAGAGCTTGATACGGCTGATAATTGCCAACTGCAGGGTATTATCATTAAGCTTTGATTTATCCATTGAAGGAATAGCTTTAACATTGATCCAGAAAAGCGTTTCCCGATCCTGCGGTAATTGATTGTTAGTGGCATCGATAATTCGCAGAGTATTTTCTTTTTTCCCCTGCATAGAAAATAACGGTGGGGTGATGACAAAATGACCATCTTTACTCCCGTCATTATTCTCGATCCATGACTGAATCAAATAGGTGCTTTTCTCGTCATTATTAGTGACGGCTAGCTGGACCTGTTTGAGTTCAGCTGGATAAATAACTCGGGTTGCCCCTAAAGCCACGCCCGCTTCAGCGGAGGAAGTAAAACTTGCCAGGACAGTCATCATCATGCCTGCCAGCAGGCCACGTGTCATTTTCAGCTTATTTTTCACATATATTCCTTGTGTATTCACCGTTATTTCCCTTTTCGGTAGGTTGGCAGGCCAGTTATTGATAGGTTAAAGAAAATGAGGCCTGCGCATTTGCGACGCCTCCAGTCACCTGTTTTCCTGTGGCCCGATACTTTGCAACGAAATGGAGAGTGGTAGGCCCGGAATAAATTTGCATCCACCTTCTGGGAGGGTGATTGAGCGGTATGAGGCTGTTATCTTTGTCGAATAGCGCGATACCTATACCTGTAGCAATCCCCGGTCCTTCACCAATCGAAAGTACGTCTGGATTCTTACCGTCTGCGACCCCTCTGAACGCTACGCCAACATGCCGGCTAACGGTGGTATTACAGTCCTGCAGATGAATATCGAAAGACACAGGGGAGGTATCCTCGCCGGCTGAGTGAAATCGGTTACTGGAGATCTGTCCCATATTGACGATCATCTGCCTATCCCCGGCTTCTACCCGGCAGGATTCAGCGATAATTTCTCCCTGAAAACGCATATTTCCACCGGGTAAAGTGACGTTCCACCGATTACCCGCCAGGGCGAGTGGCGGTAGCAGAAAAATGAACAAACCTAATCTCATTTTATGCATCGTGATCGCTCCAGTTGTTTAGTGAAAAACGGGCCATCCTGGCCCGAATTGCTTCCTTGCCAACAAATGGATTATTCGTACTGGACTTTAAAGGTCGCGTCAGCGTTAGCGATACCGGCAGTGGCTGCACCGGTTGCGTAGTAGCGAGCCTGGAACGGAATGACGTTAGTGCCGTCGTTCAGGGTAGACGCCTTGCTGAAGGTTGCGCCATCCAGTGCCAGCGGGGTACCGGTGCTGTCGAGGATCTGTACGCCAACGTTGGTTGCGCTGCCCGCAGCGGAGTTCTGCAGTGCCAGTACGTTTGTATTGGTGTTATTAACCGCAGTACCAGAGAACGCAACAGACGCTTTAGTTGCAACGGTGGTGTCACATTCATCCAGCTGGATATTGAAACCAACGGAAGAGCTGGTGCTGCCAGCGGTAGCCAGTTTTGCTGAACGCACCTGACCTAACATAACGGTTTGATCGAGAGAACCGGCATCTACCGCACAGGCTGCGTTGACCACTTCCCCTTTAAAATGCACGGTGCCGCCGTTTACGGTGGTGGTTGCGGCCAGAGCAACGGTAGAACTCAGGGAAAGAGCTGACAGAGCAACGATAGCCAGTGTTTTGATTTTCATGTTGTTTTCCTTTAAACATTATCGATATTACGAACCGTTGTTGGCAGTCGTTATGCCTTCCAGGCACTCCATTTTTAGCCGATGGTCCGACTGCCGGTTCTTCAAAGTTTTTACCTGACTGATGTAACAGTTAGGACCATTTTGACTCATTGAAATAAATGTCTTGTTTTATCGCTTTTCATTTTTTTAAGCGGGTTTTTAATCTGTTTTTTGTTGTTTTCTTGGTTCTTTATCGTATGTGGTGAGGTGGGGAAGGAAAACAAACAAGCTGATGATGAGAGTCGATGGAAAAGTGAATATGCTGAAACAGGAGGAGGAATACCATAAATGGTGGAGGGTAATTTATTTATAAATCAGGTGGTTATATTTATTTTGCCAAAAAAGAACATATTTGAGTTGCAGAATGTTTCAAAACTTTTTTATCATACGGACAGTTTGGTCCTAATTGACCCATTCGTTTTTCAAAAAAAAAGAAAAAAATCAATAAATTAGCCACAAATTATTGATTGTATAAATTTTCAGCTAATAAGTTTTTTCTCTCCCATAATCCAGCGAATCGAGCAGCGTTACTGGCGGTATATCGTACTGTGTGGCGAATGTTACGATGACCGAGATAATCCTGTATCAGGCGGGTATCCGCTCCTCTCTCTGCCAGTTCGTAACCACAGGCATGGCGTAACATATGCGGATGGGTAGGCGTAGCGGTGCCGGCAGCGATACCTGCGCTTTTAATGATGCGGTAAGCCTGTTGACGGGAAAGTCGGGTGCCGCGGCGCGAGATGAACACCGCATCGCTTTTATCTGCCCTATACCAACTGGCGCGAATCTGGCTCCAGCATTCAAGCGCGTCACGTTCATCAAAACGCAAGGGATGCACCGTGGAGAAGCCGTTCTTCAGCCGACGGATATTGATGCGTCCTTCATTGAGATCAAAATCCCGATAATGCAAATCAAGAAGTTCACTGATGCGCATACCATGGCGAAACGCTAGCAAGATAAGGCAATAATCGCGTTCGCCGGTAGGGCCATGACGTACAGCTAACATCATTGCCTGAACTTCTTTAGCTGTAAGAAAACGACGTCGATTCATAATGTATCACTCCTGATATATGCATGTGGGCGGATGTCGCGGGACAAATCATCAGCATGCGTCAGACGCACCGCAATAAAGCCGAAAATTATCTGCGCATATACCCGTCATACTTCCAGTTGCTTGTGCGTTGGCAATACTCGGCCTCCTCCTTACGCGGCCAGCGCAAGCGCTGTGCAAAACGGTTAACCGTGTTGTCCTGCAACGCGATTTATTTAGGGTATATAAATACGGGTTACTGAAGCTGTGATAAGTTCAAGCTGACAAATTTGTCACCCATAATGTTTATCGATTTTTATTTGATATCACAAGAGACGCGCAGTCCCCCTGCTATCAGGTTATTAAAATTAAAGGAAAAATAATTAAATCTGATGGGTTTGAGAAATATCTTACTTAAATATTTTGCATTACAGCAAATCAGTGCGGAAAGTCATAATTATTTTGCAATGTAGTTATGTGTGTGACTGTTTTGATTTTAATAGTAACGAGTGGGTATGTGTTGGCGCTAAAGATGTATTCGCTGCGTACGGAAGGATTTCGACGCCGTAATCGGCGTCGAAGAGAAGGGTTATAAAATAACTCGCCTTTTTTTATCGCGGGCGCTATCCCAGATACCATAGAAACGACCGGCATTGCTGGCGGTATACCAGACGGTATGGCGAATATTTCGATGTCCGAGATAGTCCTGAATCAGACGGGTATCAATGCCCATGTTGGCCAGAGCAAAACCACATGAGTGGCGAAGCATATGCGGATGGATTTCAATTGGCAGGCCGGCATTGCCACCTGCGACTGAGATAACATGATAAAACTGCTGCCGCGATAAAGGATTTCCTTTACGTGACAAAAATAACCATTCGCTGTCTGCCTGCGGATAGGTTTCCCGAACAGTCAGCCAGCTTTTTAATGCCTGAATTTCTTTATTAATTAGTGGGTGGGAGGTTGAGAATCCTCTTTTCAGCCGGTGGACGTAGATACATTTTGACTGAAGATCGATATCTGAGACCCGCAGACGGCAGATCTCACTGGCGCGTAGCCCGTGAATAAAGCACAACAACGTCAAACAGTAGTTACGTGTGGCGTGAGCTCCTGTGTTCGCTGCGGCTAACAGTGCCTCAATTTCGTTTTGCGTTAAGAAATTCCTTTTCGTATTGCCTGTATTGCTCTTCATAATGTCCCTTTTATTACGCGATATGGGGCTAGCATCCAGCTAACAGTCATTTAACTAATGTATACCGGTCATACTTCCACTTGCTTGCGCATTGGCTTCTGAGTGACTCGTCGTCATCCATGATGACCTTGCCCTTACGGGCTTTCGCTCACCCCCGTTACTGACTCCAGTAACTCCCGGGGACTCGCCTTTCAGCTTCACCCCGTCGGGGTCAGCCTAAGCGCTATTCAAAACGTTTATTCACTTTGTTCAGTAATTCGAATTATTTAGGATATATATTATTACTCCATTTTATTGCTTGAACATGAATGTTTAGATTGGTTTTTTTCTGCGCGTGAAATCAATATTATTTCGGATAAGAATATAATGAATCTGATTTATATCTCGGAGCAGAAAATGACGTCCAGCCAGTAAGCGTAAGAGTTGGTGGCATAAAAGAGTTGTAGCCGCTTGAGTTACGTACAATAGATATTCTTTTATTATGCTACTTCACATGCTTCTCATGATTTATTTGTTGTATTCAATTTGCGAGGTGAATTGTATCATTTGTTATGGTGTGCTGTTTGTTTATATCCATTTTTATGATGCTGGCATGTATTTGAGTCTCAATCCCAAAAATGCCGTTGGCTTGCTTTTTGATTTATTAATTGTTGAAAAATCAATAAGTTAAATTGTTTGATGTGAGGGTTTTCCTGGAACCAACTCAGTGCGAAGATAATATATCTTTTTTACTAAAGAGAAACTACAACACATGTTAAACAAAACTAAAAAAGCTGACTGAAGTAAACCAATTTCAACATTTAAGAGAGAGGGGGAATTACGTATAACTACGTAATGGATGAGAAGGATAGTAGAGATGTTACATGTATCAAATAGCTGTACATAATCAAAGATTGGCATATGCATATTCACATATAAGCTTTAGCTTCGGCACAACAACGAATAACACTGAGTGTGAGATCTGATCTCACACTCTGGCTATTTGGTTAAGTCAACTCTCCGTAAATCAGGATGGAGGCGGTCAGAATCATAATAGAGCCGGATAGCATACTAATTAAATACGCCACATGAGGGCGGGTTGTTAAAATAGCGCGTGAACAGTATCCAACGACCAGGTAAACCAGTGTGCAGGTTAACAGATGTAAACTGCTGAGTATCAGCATTTGCTGCGTAACCGACCAGCTTCCCTGGGGGTCGGTAAACTGCGGCAGGAGGGCCAGAAACAGAAGAAAGACTTTTGGATTCAGGCCGCTAATGCATAATCCCTTAATCGCCCAGCGATTCCAGCTGCCCGCGCTGTGCTGCTGGGTATCAGGCATCGGCGGATGGCGCAAAATAGCGATCCCCAGCCACATCAGATAGCCCGCGCCCAGCAGCGTGAGCGTCGATAGCGCCAGCGGATGATTGGCGATTAACACGCCGATTCCGGCGATGACGATCAGCGTGGCCAGCAGGTGGCCAGACATGAGTCCGGCGACGGCGGGTATCACGCGCCGTCCGTTGATCCCCGCGCTGATGGTATAGGCCCAGTCAGCGCCCGGCGTGATGATCAGCAGAAAGGAGACCAGCCAAAAGCTGGCGATAAAGCTCATTTCCATGGACGGCTCACCTCTGCGTGCTGACGGCAATTTCTCATCATTTTCCCTCGTTAAGCGGCGGTTATTTGAGGGAAAGAATATCGAGTTTATTGCGCAATGAGCTTTCAATGTTATGCTTTAAGGCGTTCTTCTGAGGGAAAATCTTCCAAATGGATAGCATCGATCGAAAAATTCTTGCTGAGCTACAGGCTGACGGACGGCTGTCGATAACCGAGCTGGCCGAGCGGGTGAATCTCAGCCTTTCGCCCTGTCATCGACGGCTGCGGACGCTGGAGCAAGAAGGCGTGATTACCGGCTATCGGGCTAATCTGGATCCGGCCAAAATGGGCTTTAACTTTTTGGCGATCGTCTTCGCGACGCTAAAAGAGGGCGATAAGAAAGCGGTAAGCGCGTTTGAGGAGGCTGTGGAAGAGATACCGCAAATCGTGCTGGCGCAGCGCCTGTTTGGCGATCCGGACTACCTGATGCACGTGGTAACCCGCGATCTCCCGGCGTTCCAGAAACTGTATGATGACAAACTCTCGGCAATGCCCGGCGTGCAGCACCTGCGGTCGACGCTGGTGATGAAAACGGTTGTGCAGGATCGCCCGTTTCCGCTCGGTAAGGGGTGATTATGCCACTCTGCGATCAGCTCCCGGGGGCGGCGCAAAGCGCCTGCCCGGGCTACAGGTTAACAGCCGTCCGCGGGCCGGTAACCCGGACAGATGCGTAAGCATCGCCTCCGGGAAATTCAGCTACTCTGCGCTCTGCTCCCCGGTCGCGGCTA
>NZ_JBEAFN010000026.1:0-35159 GCF_040061795.1 Klebsiella sp. GN_Kp190 | reverse complement strand
TGCATCAACCCCGGCGCATTCCCCGGGTTGCGGCGTAACGCCTTACCCGGGCTACCGACTAAAAAAGGCAACTTACGTTGCCTTTTTGCTTTTACCTTTCTCCTCGCCTATGCGAAGAGGCAAGGATAAACTGATTTAACCAAGAATTTCGCGTTGCAGAAAGGCGTCAAGACCCGAAATCCCCGGGAGCTTACATCGGTAAGTGACCGGGGTTGAGGGACGCAGACAACGCATCTGCAGCGTGAAAGGCGCAGGTTAAATTATTTGGCGTCGGTCGCCGTACCATTAGCATGCCAGGTAAACACGCCGAACTCGAAGCCCTTCAGATCGCCCTTCTCGTTCCAGGTGAGCGGCCCCATTACGGTGTCGACCGTTGCGCCCTTCAGGTATTTAGCGATTTCAGCCGGATCTTCAGACTGATTCAGGCCTGCTTGCAGCGACTGCAGCGCGGCATAGGTGGTCCACACGAACGCGCCGCTTGGATCCTGTTTCTTCGCTTTGATCGCATCCACAATCGGTTTGTTCGCCGGAACCTGGTCGTAGTTCTTCGGCTTGGTGACCAGCATACCTTCCGCAGAAGCGCCCGCGATGTTAGACAGCGACACGTTCGCTACTCCTTCCGGCCCCATAAACTGCGTTTTCAGGCCAGCGGCGCGAGACTGACGCAGGATCTGCCCCATCTCCGGGTGATAGCCGCCGTAGTAAACGAAGTCGATATTCTCTTTCTTCAGACGCGCCACCAGGGTAGAGAAGTCTTTCTCACCGGCGGTGATACCGTCAAAGAACACCACGTTAGCGCCGCCCTTCTTCAGGTTATCCTGTACCGCGCGGGCCAGGCCCTCGCCATACTGCTGTTTGTCGTGGACAATCGCGATGCGCTGCGGCTTCACTTTTTCCAGGATATATTTGGCAGCGGTTGGCCCCTGATCGGAGTCCAGACCGGTGGTGCGCAGAATCAGATGATAGCCGCGAGCCGTCAGCTCCGGCGCGGTGGCCGCCGGGGTGATCATCAGCACGCCTTCATCTTCATAGATATCAGAGGCCGGCTGGGTGGAAGAAGAGCACAGGTGACCGATAACGTATTTGATACCGTCGTTAATCACTTTGTTAGCGACGGCAACCGCTTGTTTCGGGTCACAGGCGTCGTCGTATTTTACCATCTGCAGCTTATTGCCTTTGATACCGCCTTTGGCGTTGATATCGGCAATGGCCTGCTCTGCGCCAGTAAACTCCTGGTCACCGTACTGCGCTACCGGACCGGACATCGCGCCAACAACGGCGACTTTGATATCTTCGGCCATTGCCGTACCGCTCATGATTAAGGCAATACATCCTGCCAGTAACGCTTTACCCTTCATATTCATCCTGAGGCTCCCCATTATTATGGTATTTGCATTTGTTGTGATGTTGTTTATTAGCGCATTATTCTAATTAGACACATAAGAAAAGCATATGATAGTTAGATTAGGGTCTGCCGCCTGCGCTTTTGCAGCACACTATGCTAAACATACCGTCATTCAGGAGAATTGGAAACGATAAAATTGCGGAGTATGTAACAGATAAGTGACAAATAAAAACCCGCGCCGGAATAAACCGAACGCGGGGGCATGAGCAACGCGACTACCAGCCCGCAGGCAGGTAGCCAAAGGCCGAAGCGATGGCGTAGGCGGCGCTGCAAAGATAGAGCAATACGATGAAGATCTGGATTAAGGGATGCGTGATTAGCGCCGGGCAGGTCCAGCCGGGGATGATGTCACCCTGCCGACGCGAGCCTTTGAGGATCAGGATCGGCATGATAGATAAAATCACCCCGCTAAATACCCCGGCAAAATAGAGCGCGTTCACGAAGGACACCATCCCGCTATAGGCCAGAATAAAAGGCGGCACGGCGACCACTAACAGCACCTTAAAGCGTTTGAACGGCTGCTCGTCGTTGCCCAGGCGAAACTGATCGAAAATATTGGTCAGGAAGCTTCCGCCCAGCCCCCAATAGGAGGTCAGCATCGCGCAGAGCGCAAAAAGATTTGCCGAGAAGAAAGCCCACTCGCCGAGCGCCCTGCCCCAGGAAATGGTTGCCACATCAGAAATATTATCCAGCCCGCTTAATGCAATCACCGAAAGCGGGACCAGCGCCAGCAGGCAAAAGGTTAATAACATCCCCACCATAATGGCCTTCGGCAGCTTCTCCGGTTTATCGGCGAAGCCGCGCGCCATCTCCGGCACGATATATTGCGCGGAGAAACAAAACGCGACAACGTTAAATACCGGCACCATATACAGCCAGTTGCCGTCCAGCAAATAACCGACGCTGGCGGTCTCTTTCAGCAACGTCGCGGCAACCAAAATGGTTATCATAACGACCATGCCGATACTGATGAATTTCTCACCCCGGCCAATCGCCTTCAGCCCAAGATAAAGCACCCCGGCCGCCGGAATAAAAAACAGCGCGCTGCCCAGGGCCGGCGAGATGCCGAATAACGAATGCAGGAGTTTACCGCTGCCGGTCATATAAGCCGTCAGCGCGCCGACGCTGTTGACGCAAACGGAGAGGAACATCATCAGCGCGCCAAAGCGGCCGACGTAGCGCTGCGACAGGCCGCTAAGCTGCAGATGCTTACGCGTGCGCAGCGTCGATTCCGCCACGTAGAGCATGGTGATGGTCGTCAGGCTACCGACCACAATCAGCCAAAACAGCAGCGGCAGAAAGCCCGCTTTGCTGGAGGCATAGGCGATGGATAGCACCCCAGCGCCGATATTGGTGCCGACGATCATCGACACGCCTTCAATGAAACTGAGGGATTTTGCAGGTACAGCGGTACGCTCCCGGCTCGTCAGAGCCGGAGAAAAGGTGGAGTTGTCAGACATAATATTTTCCGTTTTATTCCGGCAGCGTACGCCGCCGGAAAAAAGGTGATATCAGGGTGAAATACCACTCACGCTGAGCATGAATAACCAGACTGCGGCTTCCTGTTTCTGTTGGGCTTCCCTGCCGCCGCAAATGGATGTAAGACTGACTAGCCCTTCAGCACGCGGGCCAGAATATCCAGCGCTTTCGTAAACTGCGCATCCGGAATCGTTAACGGATAGAGGAAGCGAATGACGTTGCCATAGACGCCGCAGCTCAGCAGCAGCAGGCCGTTCTCCTGGGCTTGTTGCTGGATTTGACGGGTGATCTCCGCCGACGGCTCGCCGGTTTGCGGATCGTTAAACTCTACCGCCACCATCGACCCCTGGCCGCGTACGTCAGCAATCGCCGGGCAGCTTTGACGCGCCTGATTCAGCACCTCTTTCAGATGGCTGCCTAAGCGCTCAGCGCGCTGGCACAGCTGTTCTTCTTCAATCACGTCCAGCACCGCGTGTGCGGCCGCGACCGCCAGCGGGTTACCGGCATAGGTGCCGCCCAGACCGCCCGGCGCAGGCGCATCCATCACCTCGGCGCGACCTACCACGCCGGAGAGCGGGAAACCGCCGGCCAGGCTTTTGGCCATCGTCATCAGGTCGGGCTTCACATCATAGTGCTGCATCGCAAATAGCTTGCCGGTACGCGCAAAGCCGGTTTGTACTTCATCGGCAATCAGCAGAATGCCGTGGGTATCGCACAGCGCGCGCAGCGCCTGCATAAACTCAGGCGGGGCAACGTTAAAGCCGCCTTCCCCCTGAATCGGCTCCAGCACAATCGCCGCCACCTGATCGGCCGCGATATCCGCTTTGAAAATGCGCTCCAGGCTCTTCATCGCGTCGGCGGTGGTAATGCCATGGGCGGCGTTAGGGTAGACGGCGTGATAAACCGAGCCCGGGAACGGGCCGAAACCAATCTTGTAAGGCGCTACTTTGCCGGTCAGCGCCATGGTCATAAACGTACGGCCGTGGAAGCCGCCGCCGAAGGTAATCAACCCCGGACGACCGGTATAAGCGCGCGCGATTTTCACCGCGTTTTCAACGGCTTCCGCCCCGGTGGTAAAGAACGCCGTTTTCGCCGGACCGTCAATCGGCGCCAGTTCGTTAATCCGCTCGGCCAGCGTGACATAGCTTTCGTACGGGACAATCTGGTAAGCCGTGTGGGTAAAGGCCTGCAGCTGCTGTTCAACGGCGGCAACGATTTTTGGGTGGCGATGGCCGGTATTCAGCACCGCGATGCCGGCGGCGAAATCGATCACCTCATTCCCTTCAATATCCCACAACGTAGCGTTCTCCGCTTTCTCAACAAAGTAGCTGCACATCACCCCTACGCCGCGCGGAGTCGCCTGCTGGCGACGCTGATTCAGTTCTGAACTTTTCACCGAGAATCTCCTGTCATGTGTGTCACGTTATCGCAACAAATCCGAAACTATGTCGTTTATTTACACAGGATTTGGCCCTATAATCGAGTACCAATTCAGATTATCTGAGGGATCCAATTGCGTTCGCTTATCGCAGACCTGGTGCTGGTCAGATTGCAGAAAGAAACCGATCCGCTCCTGCACAAGCGCCTTTACAAGGCGATTCGCCACGCCATTCTGGATGGTTCTCTCCCGCCCCATAGCCGCCTGCCCCCTTCACGGGATCTGGCGGGAGAGCTGAAAATGTCTCGCAACACAATTTTAACAGTTTACGAACAATTGCTGGCTGAGGGGTACGTCGTGTCCCGTCGCGGCAGCGGAACATTCGTCGCGAAAACGCTGCCCGATATGTTTCTTCCAACCAGCAGCGCCAGTGAAAGCAGCCCTGCGCCAGCAGCCAGCGCGCCCATCTCCCGACGCGGCCAGCATCTGCTGGGGCACATCAGCGCCAGCCCGCGTCAGTGGGGGGCATTTATCCCCGGCGTACCGGACGTCAATGCGTTTCCCCACCCGCTGTTCAGTAAAATCCAGGCGCGTATCAGCCGCCGTCCAAAACCCGAACAGCTCAGCTATAGCTGTAACGGCGGAACGGCCGAGCTGCAGCACGCGTTGGTGGACTATCTGAGAGTAGCGCGCGGCGTTCAGTGCCAGGCAGATCAAATTCTTATTACTGAAGGGATCCATCAGGCTATCGACCTGATCACCCGCATGCTGTGCGACCGCGGCGATCTCGCCTGGGTGGAGGAGCCGTCCTACTGGGGCATTCGCCATGTGCTGGCGATGAATGAAGTGCGGGCCGAGCCCGTGGTGGTTGATGCCAGCGGCCTGTGCCCGCCCGAAAGCATAGCCGAAGCCCCGCGGCTGATCTTCGTTACGCCATCCCATCAGTACCCCCTCGGCGCGGTAATGAGCCTTGAGCGCCGACAGCGCCTGCTCACTCTGGCCCATCAGCACGGCAGCTGGATTGTGGAAGATGATTACGACAGCGAGTTTCGCTTTTCCGGTCAGCCGATCCCGGCGCTACAGGGCTTAGTCCCCGAAGCGCCGGTGGTCTACGTCGGTACGTTCAGTAAAACGCTCTACCCGGGGCTGCGGCTGGGCTACGTCGTGCTGCCTCGCCCGCTGGCGGCTGAACTCAAAAACGCCCACGCCGAGCTCTACCGCGGCGGCCATTCGCTTATCCAGCTGGCGCTGGCGGAATTTATCAACGCCGGTCATTACTCGGCACACATTCGCCGCATGCGCCTGCTCTACAGCCGCCGTCGCGTCTTTTTGACCGAGCTGATTCAGCGGCACTGCGGGCCGCACGCGCTGTCGGACTTCAGCGATAATGCCGGACTGCATCTGATCCTGAATTTGCCGGATGAGGCGGATGACGTGGCGATTGCCCGCGATGCCAACGCGCGCCATATTTTAGTGCGTCCGCTGTCGCGCTATTACCTGACGGCGCAGCGGAAGAAAGGGCTGTTGATGGGTTTTGCTTCGCAGCCGGAAACGCAGATGGAACCGGCGTTCAACGTCCTGCTTGAGTGTCTGAAAATGCACTGCCCGCAGGCGCTGGCGGAGGCAGAAAAACAAAACGCCCCATCGTAATGTGGGGCGTTATCGGGGGACTGGCGCTCAGATTAGGCTTCGATAGCGGCGCGCAGTTTTTTCATGGCGTTCTTTTCAAGCTGACGTACACGTTCAGCCGACACGCCGTAGCGGTCTGCCAGCTCCTGCAGCGTGGACTTGTTGTCTTCGTCCAGCCAGCGGGCGCGGATGATGTCCTGGCTACGTTCGTCAAGACCCTGCATCGCGTCGGTCAGCTTGTTTGCCGCCTGCTCTTCCCAGTTATCGTCTTCAATGCCGTCGGCAAAGTTAGACGTTTTATCCTGCAGATAGAGCACCGGCGCCATCGGCTGGCTATCGGACTCATCATCCGACGACATGTCGAAGGTCATGTCCTGCGCCGCCATACGTGACTCCATCTCACGCACGTCTTTGCTCGACACGCCCAGCTCGCGGGCCACCATTTCGACTTCATCCTGGTTAAACCAGCCCAGACGCTGCTTGGTTTTGCGCAGGTTAAAGAACAGCTTACGCTGTGCTTTCGTGGTCGCGACCTTCACGATACGCCAGTTACGCAGCACGTATTCATGAATTTCCGCTTTGATCCAGTGCACGGCGAAGGAAACCAGACGCACGCCCACTTCCGGGTTAAAACGGCGCACGGCTTTCATCAGGCCAATGTTGCCTTCCTGAATCAGATCCGCCTGCGGCAGGCCATAGCCCGAGTAGTTACGAGCAATATGAACAACAAAGCGCAGGTGAGACAGGATCAGCTTTTTCGCTGCTTCCAGATCGCCCTGGTAATGCAGCTTTTCAGCAAGCTCCCGCTCTTCATCAGCCGATAACATCGGCCAAGTGTTAGCAGCCCGGATGTACGATTCCAGGTTACCAACGGGGGCTAAGGCTAAAGTTTGCATATCTTTGGTCATTCAAATCCTCTCAATCGATATCTTCTGGCATCTTTCTGTCCTCACAACGGAGCAACAAACATGCCAGCATTGATGAGCAACGAGAATATCACTCACATTAGTATCAGACAGTGATTTTATCCACAAGTTCCATGCAATGATGTGAATAGATTACGCACAAAATGTGACATGGTTATGAAGTTTAGGGAAGCGTCGACAGGGACTCTTTCCCTGCAGAGAGATATTCAGTGCAGGGAAAGATTATACCAGATTTTTACTACTCGGGAGTAAAGTGACGTAAATGTTGAACGGTTGCCAGCCAGGCGGCGACCCAGCCAATCATCGAGCAAACAATCAGCATCAGCAGGCACTCGTCAAAGCCTAAGCCGCTGAGTTCAAACTGCGTGCCGAAGACTTTCGCCACTTCGGTGACCGCCGACGACAGGCGCATGACCATAATTTCCGACAGGATCAGCGACAGAAACGCGCCGGAGAACCCCAGCAGCGCCCCACCGTAAAGGAACGGACGCAGAATAAAGCCGTCGGTCGCGCCAATCAGTTTCTGCACGTTAATGGTATCGCGGCGGGCGAAGATGCTCAGACGCACGCTGTTGCCGATCACCAGGAAGACCGCCGCCACCATCAGTACGCCGATCATCGCCGAAACGCGTCCGACCAGCCCGGTCAGCGACGAGAGCCGCGCAAACCAGCTGTCATCCATACGCACTTCATCAACGCCCTGAACGTGGCTCACGCGGTCGCGCAGCGTGTTCAGCGCTTCAACGCTCTGGAAATCAATCTTCGGCACCACGATCGCCACCGCCGGCAGCGGGTTCTCTTCCAGCATATCCAGCGCGCCGCCGAAGCCTGACCAGTTGCGGAATTCGCCAAGGGCTTCATCGCGCGACAGATAGTTAACCTTCTCGACGCCCTGCTCCGCCTGCAGCTGGCCGACTACCCGCGCAGCGGCGTCGTCATCCAGCGTTTTTTCCAGATAAACAGTGATTTGCGGCGTGGGATAATACTGTGACGCCGCGGTGCTGACGTTTTTGTAGACCATGTAGCACACGCTTGGCAGGGTCAACGAAATGGCGATCACCATCACCGTCAGAAACGTCGCCAGCGGCGTGCTTTTCAGATCCTGTACCGCGCCGTGCCAGGCGTAGCGCACCTGTTCATTGAATACGTTGCTCTTGCGGGAAGCCGGATTCGGCGCCGCTTTTGGCCGCTTCGACGCATTGCGCCCGCCGCTACCGCCCGCTCCGCCCGCATTGCGGAAACGGTCGAATCGATTGCCGAATCGGCGAATGTGGTTCATTGCCTCGCGCTTATTCACCGATGTGGCCTCCATGCATATGCCCCTCGCTGAGGGACAGGACGCGGTACGGACGACTGGAGATAAGCCCCAGGTCATGCGTCGCCATCAGCACCGTCACCCCAACGCGGTTAAACTCTTCAAACAGACGTAAGATCCCTTCCGACAGCGCCTCGTCGAGGTTACCGGTCGGTTCATCCGCCAGCAGGACCGCAGGTTTGTTCACCACCGCGCGGGCGATGCCCACGCGCTGTTGTTCCCCGCCTGAAAGCTGAATCGGCAGGTTTTTCGCTTTGTCCAGTAGCCCGACTTTATCCAGCGCCGCCGAGACGCGACGACGGATATCATCCCCGCTGGCGCCGGCGATAATCAGCGGGATCGCTACATTATCGTAAACGGTTCGGTCCATCAGCAGATGGTGGTCCTGGAAAATCATGCCAATCTGACGGCGCAAAAACGGCACCTCGCGGCTCTTCAGGCGGCTAATATCATGGCCGCCGAAAAGGATTTTGCCGGCGCTGGGCCGTTCGATACCGCAGATAAGCTTCAGCAGGGTACTTTTCCCCGCTCCGGAATGGCCGGTCAGAAACGCCATCTCGCCCGCCTGCAGGTGGAACGTCACCCCCTGCAGCGCTTGTCTCCCACCGAGATAGGCTTTGCTGACTTGTTCAAAGCGAATCATTTTTAATCCTCTCGGGCAAAAAGTGCCTCAATAAAGTCGCCCGCATTAAACGGACGCAGATCTTCAATACGTTCGCCAACACCGATGTAGCGAATCGGAATACCGAACTGATCGGCAACCGAGAAGATAACCCCGCCCTTGGCGGTCCCATCCAGCTTAGTCAAGGTAATACCGGTCAGTCCAACCGCCTCATGGAACAGTTTGGCCTGGCTAATCGCGTTCTGCCCGGTGCTGGCGTCAATGGTCAGCATAACTTCATGCGGCGCATCGACATCTAGTTTTTTCATGACGCGGACAATCTTCTTCAGCTCTTCCATCAGGTGCGATTTATTCTGCAGACGACCCGCGGTATCGGCAATCAGGACGTCAATATTGCGCGCCTTCGCCGCCTGGATGGCGTCGAAAATGACCGATGCCGAATCCGCGCCGGTGTGCTGGGCAATCACCGGAATATTGTTGCGCTGCCCCCAAACCTGGAGCTGCTCAACCGCCGCCGCGCGGAAAGTATCCCCCGCCGCCAGCATCACCGACTTGCCCTGCTGCTCGAACTGACGCGCCAGCTTGCCGATGGTGGTGGTTTTACCGACGCCGTTGACGCCGACCATCAGAATCACAAACGGCGTTTTGCCTTCTACGTTCAGCGGCTCATCCACTTTCGCCAGAATATCGCCCATCTCTTCTTTCAGCAGGCCGTACAGCGCCTCGGCGTCGCGCAGCTGCTTGCGGCTGGCGTCGTTGGTAAGACGCGTGATGATCTTACGCGTGGTTTCCACGCCGACATCGGCAATCAGCAGTTGCTCTTCCAGCTCTTCAAACAGATCATCGTCGATTTTCTTACCGCGGAACAGACTGATAAATCCGGAACCGAGGTTCTGTTTGGTTTTTACCAGGCTGCGTTTGAGGCGGGCGAAGAAACCTTCTTTGGTCGGTTTTTCCTGCTCTAACGGCGTCACGACGGTTTCGTCCGGCACCACTTCAACGGCGTTTTCTGCCGCATCGGCCGCCGCCAGAGCCTGTGCTTCCAGCTCTTCATCGGTGATATCGGCCTCAGCCTCTTCTACCGTTTCGTCTGGTTCCGGCTGATCAACGGCGGTTTCTTCAATAACTGCCGTTTCCGGTTCGGTAATGACCTCTTCCGGCGTCTGTTCAGCGACGACTTCAGCCACTACCGGCTCGGCGATGACCTCTTCCACCAGCGGCTCAGCGACCGTCTCTTCAACCGCGGGCTGCTCCGCTATCTCCTCAACCACCTCGGCGGCAAAGGCTTCAGCATCCTGTTTCTCTGTCGCAGTGGCGTCGACCGTTTCCGGCGCAACCGCAGGCGCTTCGCTTTCCTGAGCCGGTTCTTCAACCTCTTGCTGGGCTTCTACTTTTTGTTCTGTTTCGCTTTCCTGCGCCTGTTCTTTTTGACCAAAGCCCAGCCAGGAAAAGAAGCCACGTTTTTTGTCTTTCGCCATTTGCGACTACACTCCTCGCTGTTAATTCATGGCACAGCTTCGGCCAGTAGGTAGCGGAAGCTGAAAAATGATGAAATTAGTCGGATAGTCTACCACTTAACTTAACTCGCATCACCGCCCCCGGATTAAGGTTTCGTCAACCGCCGCCGATCGTTAGAATAGCAGCCCGGAAGTTGAGACTTGAGCAAAGAGATGAAGAAACCAAACCACGCGGGCAGCGGCCAGATCCGTATTATCGGCGGGCAATGGCGGGGCCGTAAACTCCCGGTGCCGGAGAGCCCGGGTCTGCGCCCGACCACCGACCGGGTGCGCGAAACGCTATTTAACTGGCTGGCGCCGTCGATCGTTGACGCGAACTGCCTCGACTGCTTCGCCGGCAGCGGCGCGCTGGGCCTTGAAGCCCTCTCCCGCTATGCGGCCAGCGCCACGCTGCTGGAAATGGAACGCGGCGTCGCGCAGCAGCTGCAAAAAAATCTGGCGACCCTCAAAGCCAGCAACGCTAAGGTGGTCAATACCAATACTTTAGCGTTTCTTGCTCAGGCGGGCACGCCGCATCACATCGTGTTTGTCGATCCCCCGTTTCGTAAAGAACTGCTTGAAGAGACGCTAAAGCTGCTGGAAAACAACGGCTGGCTTAGCGATGAAGCGCTTGTCTACATTGAGAGTGAAGTCGAAAACGGTTTACCGCCGGTGCCGATGAACTGGCACGTCTATCGTGAAAAAGTGGCCGGACAGGTCGCCTACCGTCTCTATCAACGTGAGGCCCAAGGAGAAAACCATGCTGATTAATTTTGGCCGCTTGCTGATGCTGTGCGTGTGGGCGTTTTTATTGCTGAACCTGTTTCAACCGTTCCCAAAACCGCTGAACATCTTCGTTAACGTGGCGCTGATCTTTATGATTCTGATGCACGGCCTGCAGCTGACGCTGCTCAAGGCGACGCAGACGAAAGAGATGCCGCCGCTGGGGCGCTTCGAGCAGATTCGTATTTTCATCTTCGGCGTGTTCGAACTGGTCGCCTGGCAGAAAAAGCTCAAGGCGACCCTGAAGAAGAAGTAATGCCAGGAAAAGGTTCAGGGGTCTGGCGTAAAGCCCATAAACCGCGAACCTTTATAGCTCAGGACGCCCTTATCGCCGACGCTTAGCGCATGATACTGCGGCGCCTGCAGACGAAAAACCACTTCCAGCCCGCCGCTTTCCGGCCTGAAGCTTGCTTCATAACGCATTTCGCTACCGGCAGGCGCCACCGTCTGCTGGCGCGAACGGCGATCGTTAATCACCTTCTCCCGCTTATTGCTCACCACCACCCGTTTTTGCAACAGCGGCGCGGCATCGTTATCCATTTTTTCCCGACGCTGCTGCACATAGCGATACGACGCGGCAACCGCAATGATGGCAACGGCAACCATAAAAAACAGCGGAACTTTACTCATTCACCTTGCCCCCAGGAATTATCAGGAATAAGCATACTGTGGCTTGATTATCATTGTCATCTTCCTCTGCAAACCACTACACTGAGATTCAGTACTGTAAGTACAATCACTTACGTAATGATAACAGATACAGGGACTTACTATGCTTTGGTCATTTATTGCTGTCTGTTTCTCCGCATGGCTTTACGTCGATGCGTCCTATCGTGGGCCTGCCTGGCGTCGCTGGGTGTTTAAACCCGTCACGCTGATCCTGCTTCTGTTACTGGCCTGGCAAGCGCCGATGTTTAACGCCATCAGCTATCTGGTGCTGGCCGGGCTTTGCGCCTCGCTGGTCGGCGATGCGCTGACCCTGCTGCCGCGGCAGCGGGTAATGTACGCCGTGGGGGCGTTCTTTCTCTCGCATCTGCTCTACACCATCTGGTTTGCCAGCCAGCTGACGCTATCTTTCTTCTGGCCGCTGCCGCTGGTGCTGCTGATCCTCGGCGCGCTGCTGCTGGCGATTATCTGGACGCGTCTGGAAGAGATGCGGATGCCGGTGTTTACCTTTATCGCGATGACGCTGGTGATGGTCTGGCTGGCCGGGGAGCTGTGGTTCGCCCGCCCGACGGATACCGCCCTGTCCGGCTTCGCTGGCGCGGCATCCCTGCTGCTCGGCAACGCGGTCTGGCTCATCAGCCATTATCGCCGCCGCTTCCGCGCTGACAACGCGATCTCCTCGGCATTTTACTTCGCTGGGCACTTCCTGATCGTCCGCGCGCTCTATTTGTAATTAAGCGCTTGACTCTGGAGTCGACTCCAGAGTGTATCCTGCGGGTAATGAGAAAATTATCATTACCCGGAGGGTCCTATGTCGGCTCCAGAATCGCAGGATAAAAAAGTCCCACACTTCTCATCGTTAAAATTTACCCCTGCCGCGCAGCCTGCGGAAAGCTGCTGCGCGGACCACGCCTGCAGCAGCGAAACCGCCGCTGAAAACGATGCGCTGAGTCACGCGCGCTTTAGCTGGCTGGTAGAAGGCATGGACTGCGCGGCCTGCGCCCGCAAGGTCGAAACCGCCGTTCGCCAGGTGCCGGGGGTCAGCCAGGTGCAGGTACTGTTCGCCACCGAAAAGCTGCTGGTCAACGCCGAGGGCAATGTCCGCCCGCAGATCGAAAGCGCCGTGCGCGCCGCGGGCTATCAGCTGCGTGATGAAAACGCGCCACGGGCAGAGGAGCCCACCTCGTGGCTGCGCGAGAATCTGCCGCTCCTCACCCTCGTCGTTATGATGGCGCTCAGCTGGGGGCTTGAGCAGTTCAGCCCGCCTCTGGGCGAGATCGCCTTCATCGCAACCACGCTGGTCGGCCTGTGGCCGGTCGCCCGGCAAGCAATACGCCTGATCAAAAGCGGAAGCTGGTTCGCCATTGAAACCCTGATGAGCGTCGCAGCCATCGGCGCGCTGTTTATCGGCGCCACCGCCGAAGCGGCGATGGTCCTGCTGCTGTTCTTAATCGGCGAACGTCTTGAGGGCTGGGCCGCCAGCCGCGCGCGGCAAGGCGTCAGCGCCTTGATGGCGCTGAAACCCGACACGGCAATCCGCGTGCGCGACGGCGTGCGTGAAACCGTAGCCCAGCGCGACCTGCGCCCCGGCGACGTGATTGAAGTCGCCGCCGGAGGCCGCCTGCCCGCCGATGGCCAGCTGCTCTCGCCCTTCGCCAGCTTCGATGAGAGCGCGCTAACCGGTGAATCCGTACCGGTGGAGCGTAACGCCGGGGAACGCGTGGCGGCCGGCGCGACCAGCGTCGATCGTCTGGTACAGCTGACGGTGATCTCCGAGCCGGGCGACAGCGCTATCGATCGCATCCTTAAGCTGATTGAAGAAGCGGAAGAGCGCCGCGCGCCGATTGAGCGCTTTATCGATCGCTTTAGCCGCATCTATACCCCGGCGATTATGGTCGTCGCGCTGCTGGTGGCCATTGTTCCGCCGCTACTGTTTGCGGGCGCATGGCTGCCGTGGATCTATAAAGGTTTAACGCTGCTGCTGATTGGCTGTCCGTGCGCGCTGGTGATCTCAACCCCGGCGGCGATTACCTCCGGGCTGGCGGTGGCGGCGCGTCGCGGCGCGCTGATTAAAGGCGGCGCGGCCCTGGAGCAACTGGGCCGCGTGTGCCAGGTGGCGTTTGATAAAACCGGCACCCTGACCATCGGCCAGCCGCGCGTCACCGCGGTGATGACGACCGCAGACATCGGCGAAAACGATCTGCTGGCGCTGGCGGCCGCCGTTGAGCAAGGCTCCAGCCACCCGTTAGCCCAGGCCGTCGTACGTGAGGCGGAGCAGCGCCAGCTGGTCATTCCGCCGGCAAGCGGCCAGCGCGCGCTGGCCGGATCCGGCATTGAGGCGCAGGTTGAAGGACGTCAGGTGCTGATTTGCGCCGCGGGTAAAAACCGCGATCCACAGTACGATGAACCTATTCAGCAGCTGGAGAGCGCGGGGCAAACCGTGGTGCTGGTGATGCGCGATGAGGCTCTGCTGGGGATTGTGGCGCTGCGCGATACGCTACGCGATGATGCTCGCCAGGCGGTGGATGAACTCCATCAGTTAGGCGTTCAGGGAATCATACTGACCGGCGACAATCCGCGCGCGGCGGCGGCTATCGCCAGCGAACTGGGGCTGGCGTTCCGCGCCGGGCTGCTGCCTGCGGATAAAGTGCAGGCGGTGATGGCGCTCAACACCGAGTCTCCGCTGGCCATGGTCGGCGACGGGATCAACGACGCGCCGGCGATGAAAGCGGCGACCATTGGCATCGCGATGGGCAGCGGCACCGACGTCGCTCTGGAGACCGCCGATGCGGCATTGACCCACAACCGCCTCACCGGACTGGCGCAGATGATTTCGCTGGCGCGCGCCACTCACGCCAATATCCGGCAGAATATCGCTATCGCGCTGGGTCTGAAGGGGATTTTCCTCGTCACCACCCTGCTCGGCCTCACCGGCCTGTGGCTGGCGGTGCTGGCGGATACCGGGGCGACGGTGCTGGTCACCGCTAACGCGCTGCGGCTGCTACGTAAGAAGTAGGGACAATACCCGGGGGCGGCGCTTGACGCGCCTTGCCCGGGCTACAGGTTCGTGCGGTCTGGTTTTTTGTAGCCTTGCTCAGTGGCTTTTACGGATCAGATAGCGGTACGGCAGCGCCTCGGTTTCCTGCGCCAGCAGCTCATGCTCCATAAAACGGCAGAAACCGGGAATATCGCGGGTCGTCGCCGGATCGTCGGCCACGATTAGCAGCGTCTCGCCCACCGGCATCGTACGCACTGTCTTGCGCACCATCATCACCGGTTCCGGGCAACGAAGCCCCTGCGCATCAAGCGTATGGTCAGGGCTGGAGAAAAGTTCGCTCATTTTCATCTCACATTAACAAAACGGCCCTAGTTTACCCCCAGTTCGCCAGTACGCAAGCCAGGTTAACGTTTGCGCGAAAAACAACCATTGCAATACGCTCGCAACGCAGTATCATGCAGCCGTTTTTATTGGGTTCCCTCACCCCAACCACTAAAAAGGTCACAATATGAGTCCGTTTACTACCGTACAGCGTAAAAAAGCGCTGATCTGGCTATCGCTTTTCCATCTGCTGGTCATCACTTCCAGTAACTATCTGGTGCAGCTGCCGATCTCCATCTTTGGTTTTCATACCACCTGGGGCGCATTCAGCTTTCCGTTTATTTTCCTCGCCACCGACCTGACGGTGCGGATTTTCGGCGCTCCGCTGGCGCGACGCATTATCCTCGCGGTCATGATCCCGGCGCTGGTTATCTCCTACGGGGTTTCCGCGCTGTTCTATATGGGCGAGTGGCAGGGGTTTGCCGCATTAACCAGCTTTAACCTGTTTGTCGCCCGTATCGCCGCCGCCAGCTTTATGGCCTACGCGCTGGGGCAAATCCTCGACGTCCACGTCTTTAACCGCCTGCGTCAAAACCGCCGCTGGTGGCTGGCGCCCACGGCATCCACCCTTTTTGGTAACGTCAGCGATACGCTGGCCTTCTTCTTTATCGCCTTCTGGCGCAGCCCGGACCCGTTTATGGCGGCGCACTGGGGCGAAATCGCCATCGTCGACTACTGCTTCAAGGTGCTGATTAGCATCGTATTCTTCCTGCCGATGTACGGCATGCTGTTGAATATGCTGCTGAAAAAACTGGCAGATAAATCTGATTTATCCGCATTGCAGCCAGGTTAAGAGTACTCACGAAACGATGTGATAAGATAAGCGAATGAGCCGTTAATGGCCGTTTATCGAAAGGAAGATGTCAATGCGCAATTTGGTTAAATATGTCGGTATTGGCCTGCTGGTTGTAGGTCTTGCGGCCTGTGATAACAGCGATACAAAAACGCCGACTGCCGGGGCTGCTGCGGAAAGCAACGCCAGCGGGCAACCTATTAGTCTGCTGGATGGCAAACTGAGCTTCTCCCTGCCAGCCGGTATGACCGACCAGAGCGGCAAGCTGGGCACCCAGGCCAACAATATGCACGTCTATTCTGATGCCACCGGCCAGAAAGCGGTGATCGTGATTGTGGGTGACAATACCAACGAGGAGCTGGCGGTGATGAGCCAGCGTCTGGAAGAGCAGCAGCGCAGCCGCGACCCGCAGCTGCAGGTCGTGAGCAATAAATCCATTGAGATCAAAGGCCACACGCTGCAACAGCTGGACAGCATCATCTCCGCCAAGGGTCAGACCGCCTGGTCTTCCGTCCTTCTCGGCAAGGTTGATGACAAACTGCTGACGCTGCAAATCACATTGCCAGCGGATAACCAGCAGCAGGCGCAGACCGAAGCGGAAAACATTATCAACACCCTCGTCATCCAGTAACTACTGGCCTGACGCCGCGGCCTCCGGTTCACCGACCGGGGGCCGTTTTTTTAACCGCCATCCCAGCAGCAGCGCCACCGCAACCAGCCCCGCCGTCGCCAGATAGATCGATGAAATGCCCGCCCACGCCATCAGCAGCCCGGCGAGCGGACCGGTGATCCCCAGCGAGAGATCCATAAATACCGTATAGGTTGCCAGCGCCGACCCCTGGTTCTGCTGCGGTACGGCCTTCACCGCCACCACGCCAAGCGCCGGGAACACCAGCGAAAAACCGGCTCCGGCAAAGAAAGTGCCGATTTTCGCCATCAGCGGCGTCTCCGCCAGGCCCACTAACAGCAGCCCAATAATCTCGACGACAAAACAGAGCATCGCCACGTTCAGCCCGCCGAGGCGGTTAATTCCGTTGGGGAACAGCAGGCGCGTGCCGACAAAGGCGCAGCTAAACAGCGTCAGGGCGAAGGCCGCGCCGTCCCAGCCTTTAGCATCATAAAACAGAGTGATAAAGGTGGCGATAACGCCAAAACCCGCCGAAGCCAGGGCCAGCGCCATGCCGTAGAGCCAGACGCGCCCCAGCACCGCGCGAAACGACATCGCTTTACCCTTGCCCGCTTTGACCGCCGCCCGCGGCAACGCGCACAGCACGGCCACCAGCGCGACCGCCATAATGGTCAACGCCAGCCCGTGCAGGCCAATCAGCGAGTAACAGAGCACGCCGAGCGGCGCGCCCATCGCCATCGCTCCGTAGGTGACAATGCCGTTCCAGGAAATGACCCGCCCGATATGCAGCGAACCGACTACCCCGACACCCCACAGCGTGGAGCCGGTTCCCGCGAAGCTCTGCCCAATGCCGAGGATAATCCGGCCAAGGCACAGCAGCGCCAGGCTAACCACGGGCAAGCCGCCGAAGAGCGCCGCCAGCAGATAGCCGAGTCCGCTCAGAAAGCAGCCGCACAGGCCGAAAATGACGATCTTTTTTGGCCCCAGCAGGTCGGCGTAACGCCCGGCGTGAGGGCGGCTGAGCAGCGTAGCGAAGTACTGGAGGCTAATCACCAGCCCGGCCCAAAAGGCGCTAAACCCCATCACATCATGAACATAGCCGGGCAATACCGCCAGCGGCAGGCCAATGGTCAGGTAGCTGGCAAAGTTAAAAATCACGACAGAGACAATCCGCAGATTGAGGCGCAATCCATTAAGCGCCGGTTCGGCGACGGTTTCGGGCATCGGGTTCCACCAGATTTTTACAACTGTGTTTCATTTCTACCACGCCACACGTTATAAATCAGCAGCCAGATTAGGATTCCTGGCAGCAAGCCAGCCGCTACACTTAATGAAAATCATAGAAAGGAAGAGTGAATGACAACCCCTCAGCCCGATAAAACGGGCATGCATATTCTGCTCAAACTGGCGTCACTGGTGGTTATCCTCGCCGGTATTCACGCCGCGGCAGATATCATCGTGCAGCTATTACTGGCGCTGTTCTTCGCCATTGTCCTCAACCCGCTGGTCACCTGGTTTATTCGCCGCGGCGTGCGTCGCCCGGTCGCCATTACTATCGTGGTGGTGGTGATGCTGATCGTGCTCACCGCGTTAATTGGCGTACTGGCCGCGTCGGTTAACGAATTTGTCGCCATGATGCCAAAATATAATAAAGAGCTGACGGCAAAAGTCCTGCGGCTGCAGGAGGCGCTGCCCTTTTTGCATATTCATATGTCCCCGGAGCGTATGCTGCAACGCATAGACTCCGACAAGCTGATGACGTTCACGACCACCCTGATGACCGGGCTGTCCGGCGCCATGGCCAGCGTCGTTCTGCTGGTTATGACGGTGGTATTTATGCTTTTTGAAGTCCGGCATGTGCCCTATAAACTCCGTTTTGCCCTCAACAACCCGCAAATCCACATCGCCGGTCTTCATCGGGCGTTAAAAGGCGTTTCGCATTATCTGGCGCTGAAAACGCTGCTTAGCCTGTGGACCGGGGTGATTATCTGGTTAGGGCTGATGCTGATGGGGGTGCAGTTTGCGCTGATGTGGGGCGTGCTGGCTTTTCTGCTGAACTATGTGCCTAACATTGGCTCGGTGATTTCCGCCGTCCCGCCGATGATCCAGGCGTTACTTTTTAACGGGTATTATGAATGCCTGCTGGTCGGCGCACTCTTTTTAGTCGTGCACATGATTATCGGCAATATTCTCGAACCCCGCATGATGGGCCACCGGCTGGGCATGTCTACGCTGGTGGTTTTCCTCTCGTTGCTGGTCTGGGGATGGCTGCTTGGACCGGTGGGAATGCTGCTGTCGGTACCGTTAACCAGCGTGTGTAAAATATGGATGGAGACCACCAGGGGCGGCAGTAAGTTAGCCATCCTGCTCGGGCCCGGGCGCCCCAAAAGCAGGCTACCGGGCTAGCTGATCTTGTCGTATCAATGCATCCGTATACCCGTATTTAAAAAAGCGGGTATGCGGGAAATACGTTATTCAGATAAGCTTCATAGATAAATCACAACAGAACACTATTCACCTGCTATTTATTTTCAACTTTTTCGCTACAGAGCAGAAACATCCCTCCTTTGATTATATTCATTGATAGAGCATATTAATTTAATTATACTTTTGCACCGGCCTCTAACAAGCGGCCTCCATTATTCGTCTTGACAATAAAAAACCATTAACATCAGAGTCTCCATCTATCTGAACGACTTAAAAGCAGACAAACACACGAATTAATGTAGAATAAAAACGATAGCCGCATAACATCTACGTATCAATATTTCCAACACGATATATTATTTTTTTAACCAATAAAATGATAGGGAGTATTCATGAAAAAAATAATTCGCTGGGTTGCCGCCGCAACGATTATCGGTGCTCTGGCAGGCTGTGCCCGTACAGCGCCCATTGAACAAATCCATACAACAGTAAGCGCAGGCCATACCGAAGCCGAGGTTAAAAATGCAATCATCAAGGCAGGTGCCCAGAGAGAATGGATTATGTCAGACGCTGGGCCGGGGGTGATCAATGCCCGCCAACAAATACGCGACCATATTGCTGAAATTAAAATTAACTATTCCGCAACCAGCTATTCCATCAACTATGCCAGCAGCATTAACCTGATGGCCTCCGGTGGAAAAATTCATAGAAACTATAACCGCTGGGTGCACAACCTTGATAAAGATATTCAAATTACCCTTGCTGCGGACTCAGCTCGGTAAATGAACTCTCTTTGGGCCAATAACGGCCCGTTCCCCCACTAAACTGTAAAGGCTGTGTCAATCGTGTACAAAAAGGACACTCTCAGCGCACTGGATGCTATTACCGAAGCGCAGCGGATTGCTTTTGCCCCCATGCTTTTTCAAACTGCATTATGCCTACGCAACTCAGGCGTACTAGATTACCTCGACCATCAAGGTAAACTCGGTGCGACGCTGGAGGCTATTTGTGAGCATTGCGAGGTAAATGAATACGCCGTCAGCGTATTGCTGGATATGGGATTAAGTGGACGTATCCTTACTCATAAAGGAGAGTGCTATTATCTCGCTAAAGTAGGACATTTCTTACTTCATGATACAATGACCCGGGTAAATATGGATTTCACACAGGATGTTTGTTATCAGGGATTGTTTTTTCTGGAAAATGCGCTCCAGGAAGGAAAGCCAACCGGGTTAAAAGTATTTGGCGACTGGCCCACGATTTATCCAGCCCTGGCACAGTTACCGCAGGCGGCGCGTAAAAGCTGGTTCGCTTTTGATCATTACTATTCTGACGGGGCATTCAATGCTGCACTGCCGTATGTATTCGCCAGCCAGCCCGCAACCCTGTACGATGTAGGCGGAAATACCGGAAAGTGGGCTTTACGCTGCTGTCAGTATGATGAAAATATCGCGGTAACGTTATTAGATTTGCCTCAACAAATTGCACTGGCTCGTGAAAATATAGAAAATGCAGGCCTTACCCACCGCATCGATTTCCATGCTGTGGATATGCTGAGCGACGCGCACCTTCCCGGGGAAGCGGATGTCTGGTGGATGAGTCAATTTCTTGACTGCTTTTCACCAGAACAAATTATCACCATGCTCAGTAACGTGGCGCGCGTGATGAAACCCGGCGCTCGCCTGTGCATTCTGGAACTGTTCTGGGACGCGCAGAAATTTGAAGCTGCATCTTTCAGCCTGAATGCGTCTTCGCTCTATTTTACCTGCATGGCCAACGGTTACAGCCGGTTCTACAGCGTCGACAAGTTTTATCGCTATCTGGAAATGGCAGGATTCCAGGTAGAACAACGTCAGGATAATTTAGGCGTTGGGCATACCTTATTGATATGCCAGAAAATAAAATAACAAAGCAGCGTTACTCGCTGTTTTGGCGTTCAATTTAACGCCAGCAAAATCATTGATTGATCGCGGACGCGAGCGGATGACATTTTCATTTAACATAATTGACTGGCAAGCCATGGCTCCTGGGGTCAGTGGCACCGAACAGTGGCAAAAGTGGTCACGGCATTTGCACGCCATCGACCCCACGGCACCGTTGGCTAAGCTCAGCGAGCTGCCAATGATGACGGCCCGCCGGCTCAGCTCCGGTAGTAAGCTGGCAGTCGAGTGCGGGCTGGCAATACTCCGTCGCCATGAGATAGATGCTGTTGTGTACACCAGCCGCCACGGAGAGCTGGAGCGTAACTACCGGATCCTGCACGCGCTGGCGACAGAGCAGGCGCTCTCTCCAACCGATTTCGCCTTATCCGTGCATAACTCCGCCGTAGGTAATCTGACTATCGCCGCGAAAAAGCCGATCGTTTCATCGTCGCTCTCCGCCGGCCGCGATACTTTCCAGCAGGGATTGTATGAAGTCATGGGTCTGCTGAATGCGGGGTACCAGCGTATTTTAATAGTCGATTTCGACGGTTTCCTGCCTGTTTTTTATCACCCACAGCTACCACCTTTGATGCCCACCTGGCCCTATGCAACGGCGTGGATTATTGAGGCTGGTAGCGAATGGCAGTGTAAAACCCAACGCTGCGAGGTTGGCGAGGAGAGCGAGCTACCGCAAAGTTTGCTGTTTTTACAACACTATTTGCAGAATACCAGCACATTCACCATCCCCGGTGAGCGCGTGCAGTGGCAGTGGTGCCGCTCATGAATAGTATGCTACCCAAGCTAAACCGTCTTTGGCGAGCGGCAATGACCGGCTTTTGTTTCGCGCTTTTCGGGCTTGGCGGGCTGCTGCTCTCGCTTGTCTGGTTTAATCTGCTGCTGGCAACGATTCGCGACAAAGCCCGTCGCCGTCGACTCGCACGGCGCAGCATTTCAGCCAGTTTCCGATTCTTTCTCACCGTGGTAAAAGCCGTTGGTGTACTCGATTTTCGCATTGAAGGCGGCGACGTTTTGCGCCAGGAGCGCGGTTGCTTGATCGTCGCCAACCACCCTAGCCTGATCGATTATGTCATGCTCGCTTCAGTAATGCCCGAAACAGACTGCCTGGTGAAGAGCGCGCTGCTGAAAAATCCGTTTCTCAGCGGCGTTATTCGCGCGGCGGATTATCTGATTAACGATCAGGCTGATGCCCTGCTTCCGGCCAGCAGCCAGCGTTTACAACAGGGTGACACCATTTTGATTTTTCCCGAGGGAACGCGCACGTTACCTGGCGAAAAAATGACGCTACAGCGCGGTGCGGCCAATATCGCGGTTCGCTGCGGTAGCGATTTGCGCGTAGTCGTTATCCGCTGTACCGAGCATATGCTGGGCAAACAGAGCAAGTGGTATGATGCTCCGCCAACGAAACCACGCTTTACCATTGCGGTTGGTGAGCGGCTACAAATCAACCAATTTTACGATGCAAACATACAAGAACCGGCGCTGGCGGCAAGGCAGTTAAACCGGCATATTTTGCTTCAATTACAATCAGGTACTACGCCTGGCACAGGAATTAATGATGCAAGCGCTCTATCTTGAAATTAAAAATCTGATCATAAATACACTGAACCTGGACGAACTGTCCGTTGACGATATCGAAACCGAAGCGGCGCTGTTTGGCGATGGTTTGGGCCTGGACTCAATCGATGCTCTGGAACTGGGTCTGGCAGTGAAAAACCAGTACGGTGTGGCGCTGTCCGCCGAGAGTGAAGAGATGCGTCAGCACTTTTTCTCCGTTGCCACGCTGGCATCTTTCATTCACGCGCAACGTACCTGAGGAGACGCCGTTATGACCGCACAAAACGCCATTTACGAAGAAGTCTCCGCGCTGCTGATTAAGCTGTTCGAAGTCGACGCGCAGGCAATTCAACCTGAAGCGCGCCTGTACGAGGATCTGGAGCTGGATAGCATCGACGCAGTCGACATGATCGTACATCTTCAAAAGAAAACCGGTAAGAAAATCAAGCCGGAAGAGTTTAAAGCCGTTCGTACCGTGCAGGATGTCGTCGATGCGGTAGAACGCCTGCTCAAAGAAGCATAATTCTCCGTGTCAGGCGCGCGGTCGCTGCCGGTCATCACCCTGCTGACAGGTTTATTGCTGCTGACCTGGCCATTTTTGATCTGGTTTGGTCTGGCGCATAACGGCCTGCGCTGGCTGCTGCCGCTAATTGCACTCTTGCTATTTTTACGCTGTCGTCAGATCCGACGACAGGCGGGGCCACTACGCATCGTCACACAGATCGTTGCTGCCGCAGGCATCACGCTGTGCTCTGCCAGCTATCTGCTCAAAACTCACCAACTGCTACTGTTTTACCCGGTGGTAGTGAACAGCGTCATGCTAGCGGTTTTTGGCGGTTCGCTGTGGTCAGCTATGCCGATTATCGAACGCCTGGCACGACTGCGAGAACCAGACCTTCCAGAAACTGCCGTTCGTTATACACGCCGAGTGACACAAATTTGGTGCGCATTTTTCATCTTCAACGGCAGCATTGCGCTCTTAACCGCGCTGCACGGCGACATGTCCATTTGGACGGCGTGGAACGGGATGCTCTCTTATCTGTTGATGGGCATGCTGATGGCCGGTGAGTGGTTAGTACGCCGGCGGGTAATGAAAAGAGATAATCAATGAAGCCGATCCTCACCCTGACCCAGTGGCTCAACGCCCCTCGCCCGGTCGACACGTCGATTGCATGGCAGGAAGGACATACCTGGACACTTGGGCATCTGCGCAAGGATGTCGGTCATCTGCTTGAATACCTGCAACAGCAGGAAGGCGATCGCTGGGCGCTATGTTTTGAAAACAGCTATTTGTTCATCGTCGCGCTGCTGGCAACGCTGCATGCAGGTAAAATACCGGTGCTCCCTGGACACTGCCGCGTAACATTATTGAGTGAGCAGCACACCCTGTTTGACGGTCTATTGAGCGATAAAGTGCTGGACTGGCAGGGCTCGCTGCGGGTGGTCAGTTCCGCCATGACGCTCGCCACTGAATCCTTCGCCTTTCCAGCAATCGACAACGATGCATATATTGAGCTGTTTACCTCCGGATCGACTGGTCAGCCAAAACGTGTGAACAAACCAATACGCCTTCTCAACAACGAAGCACAGCTGCTGGCAACGCGCTTTGCCGATCGTCTTGCAAATTGCCGCATAGTCGCTTCAGTCACACCTCAACACCTGTACGGCCTGACATTCCGTATCTTCCTGCCGATGGCCTTAGGTCTGCCTCTCCACGCAGGGATGCTCTGGTACGCAGAGCAGTTGGCGGCTCTGAGCCATAAATATCGGTACGCGTTTATCAGCAGCCCTGCATTCCTCAAACGCCTCGACGGCCAGCTCGCTCCCCCACCGGTAGAGATGATCCTGTCCGCGGGTGGTGTGCTCTCCTGGTCAGATGCCGCGCGAGCAGCTAGCTGGCTGAACGTTTGGGTGGATGAAATCTACGGCAGTACTGAAACCGGCGTTATCGCCTGCCGCGATTACCAACAAGATGATGCGAAATGGTTGCCTTTTCCTGGCATCAGCATCCATCAGGAAAATGGTTCATTTCGCGTTATTTCACCGCTAATCGCAGATGTTGATGGCTTTTTACTCGATGATATTCTGCAATTTTCAAAAAATGGACAGTTCGGCCTGATTGGACGCCGGGGGCGGGTGGTCAAAATTGAAGAGAAGCGCATTTCGCTCAGCGAAGTGGAGCAGCGCCTGCTGATGTTGGACGGCATCCTTGATGCAGCGGTATTAACGGTAACACGCGGCAGCCGTCAAAGCGTGGGCGCCTTGCTGGTCCTGGATAACAACGCGCGAAAGCGCTGGGGTAAAACCCAGGAATTAACATGGCGGAAAGCGTTGAGCTCATGGCTGGAGCCGGTCGCCGTTCCCCGCTACTGGCGGGTGATTGATGAAATTCCGGTAAACAGTATGAACAAGCGTGTCTATGCGCAATTACAGGAGTTATTTCATGAAACCCCATGAAATTGAGCGCCATCAAGCACAACCTCATCAGATTCAAATCGATTTATATCTCGACCCCACGCTGTTCTGGTTTCGCGGGCATTTTGCCGTCCAGCCGCTGCTCCCGGGCGTTGCGCAGATAGATTGGGTGATGCATTACGCTACCACCCTACTCGCGCCCGGCTGGCGTTTTCATAGTATTCAGAACGTGAAGTTCCAGGCACCGCTATTGCCGGAGACAGCCGTTACGCTCACCGTGCTCTGGCAGGAAGAACGGCAAATACTCACCTTTAGCTATCAGCGCCACGACGGCGAAGCGCGACACACAGCCAGCAGCGGGAAGATCCGTTTATGCCGTTAAATTTTTCCCCGTGCGTGCTGATCCCCTGCTATAACCACGGCGCGATGATGTCGCGCGTGATGGCGCGTCTTCAGCCGTTTGGCCTGCACTGCATCGTAGTTGATGATGGCAGCGATTTCCGTACGCAACAGGAACTCGAACGATTAGCGGCAGCATCTGCAAATATGACTTTAATTCGCCTGCCGATTAACTCAGGTAAAGGCGCAGCGGTTATTCGCGGCATGCAGACAGCAGCGGAAGCTGGCTTTAGTCATGCCGTCCAGGTTGATGCCGACGGCCAGCATGCTCTTGAAGACATTCCCAAACTGCTTGCACTGGCCGAGGAACACCCGACGGCGCTGATTTCCGGACAGCCAATTTATGATGACTCCATTCCCCGCTCACGCCTGTATGGGCGCTGGGTGACCCACGTCTGGGTGTGGATCGAAACGCTTTCGCTTAAATTGAAAGACAGCATGTGTGGCTTTCGGGTCTATCCGGTTGCGCCAACGCTGCGGCTAGCGCAGCGCGTGGCGCTAGGTAAGCGGATGGACTTCGATACTGAAGTTATGGTGCGTCTCTACTGGCAGGGTAGTACCAGTTATTTTATCCCAACCCGCGTTACCTATCCGCTGGACGGGCTATCTCATTTCGACGCCTTCAAAGATAACCTGCGTATCTCACGGATGCACACGCGACTGTTCTTCGGCATGCTGCCGCGCATCCCATCGCTGTTGTTCCGCCACACATCGCCACACTGGGCGCATCAGCAGGAGGTCAGGGGATTGTGGGGAATGCGTGTGATGCTTCTGGTATGGCGCCTGCTAGGGCGCAAGGCATTTACTCTGCTACTCTATCCAGTGGTCGCCGTTTACTGGCTCACGGCTTCCACTGCTCGTAAAGCTTCGCGGAACTGGATATCTCGCGTACGCGAACAGCTCACCGAGCGTCTGATGCCGGTCCCCCCTTCGCTCACCAGCTACCAGCACTTTCTGCGCTTCGGAAATGCAATGCTCGATAAAATTGCCAGTTGGCGCGGCGAGCTGCGGTTGGGCCGCGATGTGGTATTTTCGCCTGGCGCGGAAGAAGCGCTCAACGTCAACTCACCGTACGGCAAGCTGCTGCTTGCATCACATCTGGGCGATGTTGAAGCCTGCCGCGCGCTAGCGCAATTACAGGGCAGCAAAATCATCAACGCGCTGGTATTCAGCGACAATGCCCAGCGCTTTAAGCAAATTATGCAGGAAATGGCTCCGCAGGCTGGACTCAACCTGATGCCGGTCACCGACATCGGCCCGGAGACCGCCATCCAGCTTAAAGAGAAGCTAGAGCGCGGCGAGTGGATTGCCATTGTCGGCGATCGCATTGCGGTTAATCCCCAGCGCGGCGGCGAATGGCGCGTCTGCTGGAGCCGCTTTATGGGCCAACCCGCTCCGTTTCCACAGGGGCCGTTCATTCTCGCCTCGATTTTAGGTTGTCAGGTGGATCTGATTTTCGCCCTGCGCCAGCAGGGAACGCTGCGTATTCACTGCGAACCGTTCGCCGATCCGCTGCTGCTGCCGCGCGCCGAACGTCAGGATGCCTTGCAGAAAACTATCGAGCGCTACGCCGAACGCCTCGAGCACTATGCGCTCCAGTCGCCGCTGGACTGGTTTAACTTTTTCGATTTCTGGCAACTGCCGGACACCAAACACAAGGAATAAAAGGTGCTGAACGATCCCCGCTTTACGGCTGAAGTCGAGCTGGCTATTCCGTTCCACGACGTTGATATGATGGGCGTGGTGTGGCACGGCAACTACTTCCGCTACTTTGAGATTGCCCGCGAAGCGCTTCTGAACCAGTTCGACTACGGGTACCGACAGATGAAAACCTCGGGTTACCTGTGGCCCGTGGTTGATGCGCGCGTAAAGTACCGTAATCCCCTGACCTTTGAGCAGCGCATTCGCGTCCGCGCGCGTATAGAGGAGTTCGAAAACCGCCTGCGCATCGGTTATGAAATTTTCGATGCCGAAACAGGAAAGCGGGCAACGACTGGCTACACCATTCAGGTAGCGGTTGAAGAAAAGAGTCGTGAACTGTGCTTTGTCAGCCCCACGATTCTGTTTGAACGTATGGGAGTTACGCCATGAGATTCTTACCACTGCTGGCGCTGTTCATCAGTCCCATAGTCAGCGCCCTGACGCTTGATAATCTGCAACAGCGCTTTACCGAACAGCCGGTGGTCCGGGCGCATTTCGATCAAACCAGAACGATTAAGGATCTGCCGCAGCCGTTGCGATCTCAGGGGAAGATGCTGATCGCCCGCGACCAGGGTTTACTATGGGATCAAACCAGCCCTTTCCCGATGCAGTTGCTGCTGGATGACAAGCGGATGGTGCAAGTGATTAACGGCCAGCCGCCGCAAACCATCACCGCCGAGAACAACCCTCAGATGTTCCAGTTCAACCATCTGCTGCGCGCGCTGTTCCAGGCCGATCGTAAAGTGCTGGAAGAGAATTTCCGCGTAGAGTTTGTAGACTTAGGCGAAGGACGCTGGACGCTGCGCCTGACCCCCATCACCACGCCGCTGGATAAGATTTTCGCGACCATTGATTTAGCCGGAAAAACGTATCTGGAGAGCATTCAACTCAACGACAAGCAGGGCGATCGTACCGATATCGCACTTTCCCAACATCAACTCACGCCAGCGCAACTCACCGATGACGAACGCCAACGCTTTGCCGCCCAGTAAACGCCCTGCGTTGCTATGGGGAATCGCCTGCCTGATCCTGCTGGGCGTTCTGCTAACGCAGCTGCCTCAGGCGCGGCTAAACAGTAGCGTGCTGGCGATGCTGCCAAAGCAAACACTGGGGAAGACCCCACCGAGCCTGAACGACGGTTTCATGCAGCGTCTCGACCGACAGTTGGTCTGGTTGGTAAGTCCTGGTAAGAAAGCCGATCCGGCGGTAGCCCACGACTGGCTGATGCGATTGCAAAAATCGCAGGCGCTGGCTGAAGTGAAAGGCCCAATGGACGCCAACAGCCAGCAAGCGTGGGGAGCTTTTTTTTGGCAGCATCGCAACGGACTAATCGATAGCGACACCCGTGCGCGTTTGCAAAACGGCGGCGAGGCGCAGGCGCAATGGATACTTTCCCAGCTCTACTCGGCATTCTCCGGCGTTAGCGGCAAAGAGTTGCAAAACGATCCGTTGATGCTGATGCGCGGCTCGCAGCTGGCAATGGCCAAAAACGGCCAACGCCTGCGGCTGATGGACGGCTGGCTGGTGACTCAGGATAAACAGGGCAACTACTGGTATCTGATGCATGGCGAGCTGGCCGGTTCCTCGTTTGACATGCAGCAGACGCATCGGTTGGTCACCACGCTAAAAACGCTGGAAGCTGAACTTAAAGCGCAATATCCGCAGGCAAAGTTGTTGTCTCGCGGCACGCTCTTTTACAGCGATTACGCCAGCCAGCAGGCGAAACAGGATATCTCCACCCTCGGCGTGGCGACTCTGTTCGGCGTGATTCTGCTGATTATGGCGGTATTCCGCTCGCTGCGCCCGCTGCTTTTGTGTCTGATATCCATTGCTATTGGCGCGCTGGCGGGCACGGTCGTGACGCTGCTTATTTTCGGCGAGCTGCATCTGATGACGCTGGTGATGAGCATGAGCATTATCGGAATTTCCGCTGACTATACGCTCTATTATCTGACCGAACGGATGGTGCACGGTGCACAAATGTCACCGTGGCAAAGCCTCGCTAAAGTGCGGAATGCGCTGCTGCTGGCGCTACTGACTACCGTAGCGGCGTACCTGATTATGATGCTCGCCCCCTTCCCCGGTATTCGTCAGATGGCGGTCTTCGCGGTGATGGGGTTAAGCGCCTCCTGTTTAACGGTGATTTTCTGGCATCCGTGGCTATGTCGTGGTCTGCCCGTCCGTCCTGTTCCGTCCATGGTACAAATGCTGCGCTGGCTTGCCGCATGGCGACGCAATAAAAAGCTTTCCATCGGTTTACCTGTGGTGCTGGCGCTGTTCTCGCTGGCAGGTCTTGCCACGCTGCGCGTTGATGATGATATATCACAGCTACAAACGCTGCCGCAGGACATCCTGGCCCAGGAAAAAGCCATTACCGCGCTCACCGGACAAAGCGTCGACCAGAAATGGTTCGTAGTTTATGGCAAATCTGCCCAGCAAACCCTGGAGCGGCTGGAACGCTTTACCCCCGAGCTGGAGCAAGCGAAAACAGAAGGATGGCTCAGCGGGTATCGCACCATTCCGCTAAATTCGCTTGCCCGACAGCAGCAGGATCTTAGTTTGTTGAAAAATGCTGCGCCCACCGTTACCGCAGCCCTGAATAACGCAGGACTAACGGCAGTAAATCCCGACCTCAACGCCATGCAGGTAACGGTTGATGCCTGGCTTGCCAGCCCGGCTAGCGAAGGGTGGCGGCTATTGTGGATAACGCTGGCAGATGGAGAAAGCGGCGTACTAGTGCCAGTAGAAGGCGTGAACAATAGCGCAGCGCTAAATGCTCTCAGCACAAGATATGTTGGTGTTGCGTGGGTGGATCGCAAAAGCAGCTTCGACGAGCTGTTCACACTTTATCGTCATATCCTGACAGGCCTGCTGTGCGTTGCGCTAGCGGTGATTGCCTGCGGGGCGATGATTCGGCTTGGGTGGCAAAAAGGGCTAATAAGCCTGGTGCCGTCGATGTTATCCCTTGGCTGCGGGCTGGCCGTACTCTCGCTGAGCGGTCATACGGTAAACCTGTTCTCGCTACTGGCGCTGGTGCTGGTGCTCGGAATTGGCATTAACTACACGCTGTTTTTTAGCAATCCGCGCGGCACTCCGCTGACGTCGCTACTGGCGATTACGCTGGCGATGCTAACTACGATCTTGACCTTGGGCATGCTGGTTTTTAGCGCCACCCAGGCTATCAGCAGTTTTGGCATTGTACTAGTAAGCGGTATTTTCACCGCGTTTCTGCTTTCACCACTGGCGATGCCCGCGAAAAAGAGAAAAAAAGATAATGATTAAACCGACGTTCTGGCGCGCCATCGCTCTGATCGCAACGCTGATACTGGCCGGATGCAGCAGCTCGCAGCCGGAACAACAAGGGCGCCCTCAGGCCTGGCTCGAGCCGGGCACGCGCGTCACACTGCCTTTGCCGGACATCTCTCCGCCGATTAATTCACAGCAACTGCTCACCGGCAGCTTTAACGGCAAAACCCAGTCGCTGCTGGTACTGCTCAATGCTGACGATAAAAATCTCACGTTGGCAGGACTCTCCTCTGTCGGCATTCGCCTGTTCCTTGTGACCTACGATGAAAAAGGGCTGCACAGCGAACAGTCAATCGTGGTACCGCAGTTGCCGCCAGCAAGCCAGGTGCTGGCTGATGTCATGCTCAGCCACTGGCCAATTCACGCCTGGGAGTCGCAGTTGCCAAAAGGCTGGACATTGATCGACTGCGGCGATAAGCGCGAACTGCGCAACGCCAGCGGTAAGCTGGTCACCGAAATCATCTATTTGAATCGCAAAGGCAAGCGTGAGCCGATCAGCATCGAACAACATGTCTTTAAATACCACATCACCATTCAATATCTGGGTGACTGAAATGATCTATATTTCTGCCGTCGGCATGATCAACGCGCTGGGTAGCGATAACAATGAAATTGCCGCCAACCTGACGCGCGGCGTGGCACCCGGTATGCGCCCTCGTTCAGGCTGGCTTCGGGGACATCCGCACGCGGTATTAGCCGGTGTAGATGGCGAACTGCCGGTCATTCCCGATGAGTTCAGCGCCCATCGTTCGCGCAATAATCAATTACTACTGGCGGCGCTTAAACACATTCAGCCGCAGGTCGATAAGGCTATTACGCAGTACGGACGGGACCGGATTGCCGTGATACTCGGTACCAGTACCTCTGGACTTGATGAAGGCGATACGCACGTTAATCTGACGCTTAACGGACAGGAAAGCGCGGCCTGGCAGTACCCGCAACAAGAGCTGGGAGACCCATCGCGCTTTCTTAGCCGCTGGCTGGCACTGGCTGGCCCGGCATTCACGCTGTCAACCGCCTGCTCTTCCAGCGCCCGGGCAATAATTAGCGGACGCCGCCTGCTTGAAGCCGGGCTAGCGGACGTCGCGATTGTCGGCGGTGCGGATACGCTGAGCCGAATGCCGATCAATGGCTTCCACAGTCTGGAATCCCTCTCCCCAACGCTGTGCCAGCCGTTCGGTCGTGACCGCAATGGCATTACTATTGGTGAAGGTGCCGCGTTGATGCTGCTGACTCGTGAACCGCAGCCTATTGCTTTACTGGGCGTGGGCGAGTCGAGCGACGCATACCATATTTCAGCGCCGCATCCACAAGGTGAAGGAGCGATCCGCGCCATTCATCAGGCGCTGCACGACGCAGGAATCACGCCAGAGCAGGTGGGCTACATCAATCTGCACGGTACCGCCACGCCGCTTAACGACCAGATTGAATCCATAGTGGTGCACGAACTGTTCGGCGAAACGGTGCCATGCAGTTCCACTAAACACCTAACCGGCCACACGCTGGGTGCAGCAGGGATCACCGAAGCGGCGATCGGTATGCTAATTTTGCAACGCAACCTGCCACTACCGCCGCAGAATTTTCGCTCCTCGCCACGCGACGAAACGCTGCCGCCCTGCGGTATCATCGAGCAGCCGCAGCCGCTTGAACGTCCAGTTATCCTGTCAAACTCGTTTGCCTTTGGCGGCAATAACGCCAGTATTCTGCTCGGGAGGATCTCATGAGCGACTATTTACCCCCCGGCGAATACCTGCCGCACGACGAGCCAATGCTGCTGCTTGATGAGGTGGTAAATGTGACGGACGACTCCACCCTCTGCCGAGTCACGGTATCGGCCAATGGCACGCTGGCCCCCTTTCTCGATGCAGAAGGCCATCTCCCCGGCTGGTTTGCCCTGGAGCTTATGGCGCAAACCGTTGGCGTCTGGTCAGGCTGGCACCGCCACCGGCAGGGACAAGAGAGTATTTCCTTAGGCATGGTGCTCGGCGCGCGTGAACTGGTCTGCGCGGCGGGGATTGTTCCCGCCGGATTAACGCTGAATGTCTCCGTCACGTTGCTGATGCAGGATGAGCGCTTCGGCAGCTTTGAATGCACGATTGCCGCTGGCGAAGAGACGTTGGCTACTGGCAGGGTTAACACCTTCCAGCCAACATCTGAAGAACTTAACACCCTATTTCAACAAGGAGCGTCCGCATGAATCGTTCAGTTTTGGTTACCGGCTCCAGCAAGGGAATCGGTCGCGCTATCGCCCTCCAACTGGCAGCGGACGGCTTTATTGTTGGCGTCCATTATCATCGCGATGCGCAGGGCGCGCAGGAGACGCTGGATGCGATTCTCGCCGCAGGCGGCGCTGGCCGCCTGCTGACGTTTGACGTCGCCAACCGCGAGCAGTGCCGCAAGGTGTTAGAGCAGGATATCGAGGCACATAGCGCGTGGTACGGCGTGGTGAGCAATGCTGGTATCACACGCGATGCGGCCTTCCCGGCGCTCAGCGATAACGACTGGGATACGGTGATCCACACCAATCTGGATAGCTTCTACAACGTTATTCAGCCGTGCATCATGCCGATGATTAGCGCGCGTAAGGGCGGGCGAATCATTACGCTTTCTTCGGTTTCCGGCGTAATGGGCAATCGGGGCCAGGTTAACTACAGCGCGGCCAAAGCGGGGATTATCGGGGCGACGAAAGCGCTGGCAACTGAGCTGGCAAAACGCAAAATTACCGTCAACTGCATCGCACCGGGGCTTATCGACACCGGGATGATCGAAATGGAAGAGGCCGCGCTTAAAGAGGCGATGTCAATGATCCCCATGAAACGGATGGGCCATGCGGACGAAGTGGCCGGGCTTGCCAGCTATTTAATGTCGGATGTGGCGGGCTACGTGACCCGTCAGGTGATTTCCATCAATGGAGGGATGTTATGACGCGTAGAGTGGTGATTACAGGCATGGGCGGTGTCACCGCCTTTGGAGAAAGCTGGCAGGCCGTTTCCACCAGACTGCTTGACTACGAGAACGCAGTACGCAAAATGCCGGAGTGGCAGGTTTATGACGGCCTGCATACGCTGCTGGGCGCGCCGGTCGATGATTTCACCCCACCGGAGCATTATACCCGTAAGCGTATTCGCTCCATGGGCCGCGTATCGCTGATGTCCACTCGCGCCACTGAACTGGCGCTGGAACAGGCAGGGCTAATTGGCGAGGCAGTGCTAACCAACGGCGAAACTGGTATCGCCTATGGCTCCTCAACCGGCAGCACCGGACCAGTGAGTGAATTCGCCACTATGCTGACCGAAAAACACACCAATAACATCACCGGCACCACCTACGTACAGATGATGCCGCATACCACCGCCGTCAACACCGGGCTGTTTTTCGGATTGCGCGGTCGCGTTATCCCCACATCCAGTGCCTGTACCTCAGGCAGCCAGGCGATTGGTTACGCATGGGAAGCGATTCGTCACGGATATCAAACAGTAATGGTGGCTGGCGGCGCAGAAGAGCTATGTCCGTCGGAAGCGGCAGTGTTTGATACCTTATTCGCCACCAGCCAGCGTAATGATGCCCCCAAAACCACCCCTTCCCCGTTCGATGAACAACGCGATGGTCTGGTGATTGGCGAAGGCGCAGGCACGCTGATCCTGGAAGAACTGGAGCACGCCAAAGCGCGCGGTGCGACCATCTACGGTGAGATTATCGGCTTCGCCACCAACTGCGACGCGGCGCATATAACCCAACCGCAGCGAGAAACCATGCAGATATGCATGGAGCAGTCACTGAAAATAGCAGGCCTGAGTGCTCTGGATATTGGCTATATTTCCGCTCACGGAACGGCGACCGATCGCGGTGATATTGCAGAAAGCCTGGCAACAGAGGCGATTTATGGTAACAACGTCCCCTTCTCTTCCCTGAAAAGTTATTTTGGCCATACCCTGGGTGCCTGCGGTGCGCTGGAAGCCTGGATGAGCCTGCATATGATGCGCGAAGGCTGGTTTGCGCCAACGTTGAACCTGCATCATCCGGATGCCAACTGCGGCGCACTGGATTACATCATGGGTGAAGCCCGCAAAATTGACTGTGAGTTTCTGCAAAGCAACAACTTTGCCTTTGGCGGCATTAACACCTCTATTATCATCCAGCGCTGGCCCTGAAATGTACCGGCTTTTTCTGGGAAACGTGTCGGCCTTAAGCGCAGGCGATCTGCCGTCTGCATTGTTCTCCTGCGCGCCTCAGGGCGCCGGCCAAACTCGCTGGCTGGCCGGGCGTGCCCTGCTTTCCCACGCTGTTTCGCCACTGCCGGAAATTATCTATAGCGAACAGGGCAAACCTGCTTTCTCGGCCGGTACGCCACTGTGGTTCAATCTGAGCCACAGCAACGACGATATCGCGTTACTGCTGAGCGACGAAGGTGAAGTGGGTTGCGATATCGAAGTTGTACGCCAGCGCGATAACTGGCGCGCGTTGGTAAGCGCGGTTTTTAGCCCCGGCGAACAGGCTGAGATCGAGGCTACCCCCCCGGAACGGCAGATAGCTGCCTTCTGGCGGATCTGGACACGCAAAGAAGCCATCATCAAGCAGTACGGCGGAAGCGCCTGGCAAATGCGCAGTATCGACAGCACGCAGCCCTCCGCGCTGTCGGTGAGCCAGATTCAGATAGGATCGCTCAGCCTCGCGGTCTGCACGCCAACACCATTCCTTTTGACCACCGCGAACATCAGCCGGGTTCGCTCGTAAAATCAAGCCCTGCGGGCAACCGGCACCAGACTGCACGCTCCCGTAGCGCGGTCAACACTGCACCACCGGAAAGATTCAATGCCAATCATCAGCCCCGCCACACTTCCCGGAGGCGATGCTGCGCATCTGTCCGGGCTTGTATGATTACTCCGTCAGAAAGAACCGGCCAGTTCTCTCTGAT
>NZ_JBEAFN010000025.1:0-36722 GCF_040061795.1 Klebsiella sp. GN_Kp190 | reverse complement strand
GCATACCGCACGGGCAGTACCGTCAGGCCTTTGGTTGTGCATAATCCCTGGCATGCCATGTTCTCGTCCTTTTTAATTAAAACTGAAAATAAAAAATGTCTTTTTTAACCAGTGAAATAATTAGATCCTGCGATCACTTTATGGCCAGAACATAGACAAAGCACACGGTCCTGATCCTGTACCAGAAGTATGCCATTACTGACGATACCAACAGCAGTGGCCTGGATGGGAAATATTCCCTTACAGACAGTGCAAATAGCTTTATCATTATTTTGTGCCACCTGCCTTCCCTCGCTGAAATAATTCGCAGTTGCAGAAATTATTTTCCCATTACTCGTCCTGTCCCCCAAAACGGCTAATTTTATAGTCATTTTTTTCCTCAAATATTAGCTAAGTATCACCATAGCCCCTTGCTGTTGGGCTGCAGAAATTACCCCGGGTTTGCAGCCAGAAGGTAGCGAAAGCGTTGAATTTAACGTCGACGCAGACTGCTGTTGAACCGCAATGCATTTCAACGTGACGTTTTTACTAGTACCAACTTCAACCCCCGCATCACTTAACCGTATAAATGCCCCTCCACAAACCAAAAGGATTTCTTTCTTGGCTGATATGACAACACTGTTGTCTGAACTGGCGACGGAAAGCTTTTCTTTAGCAAATAGATTCAGCGCATCCGACTGTGCCTGAATATCTACTTTACCCTCCGAAGCATACATTTTTATTCCCAGTTTGTGTGCGAATAAGCTCAGAATATCTCCTACCGCCAGACTAAACTTTTTGACAATACTAATGTCTGCATTTTGACCAGCGGTAACAATTAGATTTGCCCCCGCCGAAACTTGTACGCTCGCTGGGGTGACCTGCGCAATACCTGAGGGGGCAGACAGAAGTAACGCTTGCTGCTTAAGATCATTAAGTGTTTGATTCATTAATGTTGTTTGTTTCTCAAGATCGGCTAATTCCGCCTGGGCTGCTTGGGCGGCGTGACGCAATCCAGACGTTACCTCTCTGGCAGCATCAAGTTCTTTGAGCGCAGCTTGCATTTCGCGCTGCAGTCCCTGCGCCTTCGCCTGCCCGTCAGCACTGATAAAAATCCCTTTCTGCGCCCGGATAGCCCCCCAGCTGTCCGTCCTGAGCTCAAAGCCTTCACCGCGCTTCTGCTTATCGGCATCCACTAAATGCCCGAGATTCAGCTGGCTCTTGCCGCCGTACTCCGTGCTGACCTTGATATGCTCTTTCCCGCGCTCATCGTCGAGGCGGATTTTGTTGTTTGCCGGCGTGCGCAGGACGTTACGTTTGTAGTTACGGATGGTGACGTGGTCGCCGTGCGCCGAGTCATGCAGCACCCCGGCGATGTACGGCCGGTCCGGGTTACCGTCCTCAAAACCAATCGCCACCTCGGTGCCCGCGAGCAGCGGCAGATGCAGACCATAAGTGTCCCCGGCATACGGCCGGGACTGACGAACCCACAGGCTCTCGAACCCGGTTTCCCAGCTGTCACGGTCAAACAGCATCTTGACGCGGTAGCGGCCGTCCTTATCGATATGCCCGTAGGTGTCATTTTCAGTGGTACTGGTGACGCGGGCCGGTAAGGTGCCGGCCATCACCGGGCGGCTGCCGGGCGCCGGGCGGAAACTAAAATCCGGGCTGTCCGGGATACCGTCAAACCTGATGCCAAAGTCTTCATCACGCCGCGCATGGCTGTGCATCGCCGTGATGACCACACCTCGGGCAAACACGTCTGCCACTTCATACCCGCCGGTGACTTTCAGCAGCATCCCCGGAGAGAGGGTCGGACAGCTGGTGACGGCCCGGGTCTGCGTCTGGCCATTCAGGTAGCGCTCGTGCCGGATACGGGCGTAAAACGCCCCGGACTCCGGGGCCGGATTGCGGTCATGGGACGCTCCCGCCGTCAGGTAGTTATCCGCCCAGTGATAGGCCTCTCCGTAAGTGGTGGTATCTCCCCTGGTCGCATCAACGAGGGTGTTCATGTCCTCCGTGGCCTGCCGGTAGTTGTAATCACGGGTGCTGACCTGCTTCTGCACCACGCTATGATGACTCTCCATCTCCCACACCGAGTCCACACCCTGCGAATGCTGCCCGGACGGCGGCACCGACGGCAGCGTCAGGCCTTTCTCATACCCCTGCTGGCTGTCGTAAAACTCCACCACGTCGATGTTCAGCCGCGTGTCGGTGGTGAAGCGAAACCAGATGCCGACCTCACCCAGCAGGCGGGTGATAAAGTGCAGGTCGTTCTCACCGTACTGCATCACCTGTTCACGGCGCGGATACTCTCTGGTGAGCGAAAACAGAAAATCCTGGCCGCGCATGCCGTGGCGCTCGCGCAGGATTTTCTCCACAATCTGCGGGACGGACATATCCTGGTAAATGGCGTTCTGGTGCGAACGGTCAAGCAGCGCCAGGCGCGGCTCAAGCGTCAGGGCGTAGCGGGTTTCATCCTTTGAGGTGCCAAGGCGTTCAAAACCCGTCACCACTCCCTGAATCACCCGCACCGGCTGCTGGATTTTGATGCCGTAGCCCTGGTCAACCGGGGCCTGCAGCGTCAGGGAGCCCGCCTTCAGCAGCATCATCTCTTTGCTGATGGTATGGTCAGTGCTGGTGAACTCAATACGGTAGCGGAAGGGTTTGCTCAGGGCTTCATCGCCTTCAAACGCCAGTACATCGGGCTCGGCGTCACAGCCTTTCACCGAAAGCAGATGATGGCTGTGGCTGAATCTTAACGGAGGATTATTGCTCATGCGTGCACTCCTTCTGTGAGGTCAAACTCCAGCCCGATACCCTGAGCCAGTTCGATTTCCGGCTGCAGATCCGGCCGCTCGTCAGATTGCGCATCCAGTAACGGGCGCAGGCGCTCCAGTTGGCTCTGGCCAAGCGTCAGTAAGGGCCACAGCCCATCACAGCGAGCCAGGTTAGGTTTCCCGCCCAGCGCCATCAGCAGATGAACGCTGCGGATGCTCTGCTCTCCGGCAAGCGAGGCCAGCAGCCAGTGCCCCGGCAAAATTTTCGCATGGGTGCGGGTCTGGCAGAGCGAAGCCGCCCCTTCCATCGCACGGGCACAGTAAGGGTTCAGACATCGCAACAGGCTGGCTGGATTTTCCATGAATCTCTCTCTTTGTCAGTTCCTGGACACGCTACCGCCCCTCGCTGTTCACCAAAGCGCATAAGGTCAGGCAGACAGATTGTATTTTTCTTTGCTGAGTGCCCGCATATCAGGCTCTCAGCAAAAAACTGTGGACAGTAAATCCCGCCCGCATCAGACGATTGCCCTAAATAATTCGTGTTGCAGGCAGGCGGCAAGTTCGTGAATCCCCGGGAGCATAGATAACTATGCGACCGGGGTGAGCGGACGTAGCCAACGCACCTGCGGCGCGAAGTATGACGGGCAATTACGCGGTGGCGCGTTCGTTCCAGCTATCGGAATGAATGATGTTGCCGTCTTTGTAGGTCCAGGTGATTTTTTCGTAACGCAGTTCTACGCGCTCAAGATGGTTGTGCTTCTCTTTAGAAGGATCCTTGATGTCGTACATTTCAGGGCTCACTTTCACCACCTTCACGTTTTCGAGTTTGGTGTTGAAGTACTCCACTTCCTGGCCCGCGTCGTTGATCTTGTACCACTTGAATTCCGCAGACTTGAGGGTCTGACCGGTGGTCACCGCCTTGTACAGATACGGGCTGGACGAGTCGATTTCCTTGGTGAACAGGAAAGGCGTGTGGATACGGGTGCCGGTCAGTTTGCCGGTGTTGTTATCGGTCGGGATGTACAGGTTATGCTCCTGAGCGACAACTTCGATGCTGCCCTCGCGATCCTGAACGTCCACAGATCCTTTAATGTCCGCACCGCCGTCGTCTTTCAGCCAAAGATAAACAGGAATTGCCATGGAATTACTCTCCATTGTGTTGTGATGCGCCATCATCCGATGACGCGGGTGTGTTGCCCGGCAGCTGGCAGGCATTCGCCTGCGGCACCAGACTGATTTCGACACGGCGGTTGAGCGCACGGCCCTCCGGGGTGTCGTTGGTGGCGACAGGACGGCTTTCGCCGTAACCCTGCACCGCAAAACAGCTTTCCGGCACGTCGCCGGTGTCGCGCATCCAGTCGCGCACCGCTTCGGCACGTTTCTGAGAAAGCGTCTGGTTCAGTTGCGGATTGCCGGTGTTATCGGTATGCCCGGACACGACAATCAGCCAGCCCGGTCTGGCCTTAACGCCCACCAGTGAATTGATCAGCATTTTGGTGGAGCCTGGCTTGAGGTCGTACTTGCCCGAGTCGAACAGCGACATGCTGTCGAGGCGGATAATTTTCGCTACCGGTTTGGGTTTCGGCTGTGGTTCAGGCGGCAGTGGTGGCGGCACATACGAGCGGATCGCTTCCAGCACCGGCATGCGCAGACGCCCGCCCTGATACAAACCCAGGCTCAGCCGGGCCGGTACGCCGTTACGTGCATGGTCGTCCAGCAATGCCGCATCCTCGCGCAGGGCCGCAACGGCGGCGGCTTTCGGGCCGTAGTCATCCATAGAGATGCGGTCGTAACGGGTAATATCGAAGCTCACGCGTTGCAGCTGCTGGCGATTGTTCCAGCCACTGCTGAGCAGCGCAGCGATAGTCGCCAGCGTGAAGATCCCGAGCGCATAGCGGAAGGCTTTGTCACGCGGCGTCAGGCCTCGCCCTTCCGGCAGCAATGGCAGGACAAAATCCGGCAACGGGGAAATAACCGTACTGTCCGTTCCCACCGGCTGCCAGCCGGTCACCTGTTGCATCGCGGTGTGACGGGACAACCACGCCGTCCAGGCCGATGTGGTCAGGCTTCCGGCAAGGATTGGTCTCATGCCCCACAGCACTGCGGCAGGGGCAATGACCGGCACATCGGGGTTCTCATCCATAAAAACAGCCTGGACGTGCTGATGGAACCAGCTCATCAGGCTGTTCATCAACACCTGCTGCTGCATCGCAGGCGTTCCGCCGGCGGTGACCCATGCAGCGACAGAGCCCGGAACTGAAGATTCACGCCAGACCCTCACCCCTTCACCCGGGAGAGCCATCTGCCAGAATAGGTCATTCGTCATCGCGCTGCCGACCTGACCATTCAGAATCAGTGGCACAGAATGACCCGTTTCTTTACGCAGCTGGCTGATGCGCCAGCGCAGGGTCAGCAGACGACTGATCAGGGCTTCGCTGTCCGGGTGTTGCTGCGGACAGACACAAACCATTACCGACAGCTGACGCCCCCAGTCAGGGCGCAGCCACAGTATCTGGCGGGCTACCTGCTCCAGGTCCTGATGATCCTCCACGCGGATCCAGCATCCCTGCGGGACGATGAGTACCGGTGATTGATGCGGCCAGGCCAGCGGCAGATCGCCGCAGACCAGCACCACGGGCTGACGGTAAGTGGCTTCCGGTAGGTTATCCAGTTGCAGGGTGACGTCATGCCGCGCGCGACGACTGGCGACATACCAGCACGCCATGATAAGCCCCAGAACGGTAAGCAGAACGAGTACTGACACCAGTCGGGTGACCGACAGAAAACCCAGGCAGACCACGGTACTTAGCAAGGCGGCCCACAGCGCAAGTCCACGCTGTTGCGCAGGGCTCATTTCACCGCTCCCGGCAACAGGGTCTGCAGCATCTGATCCAGCCAGCGATCCAGTCCCCACCAGAGTGCGGCGACCACCACCACGCTCAGGCCAATACGTACGGGCCATGATGCCAGCCAGCCGCCCATTTCCCGTCCGGCACGGCTTTCCACCAGGACAGGATGGGTTTGTGGATAGCTGAACGGCGTGACATATTCACCAAGTGCATTAATGAGTTTCTGGCGTTCAGGGTCGTTCAGAGAGCGGAAATTGCCGAGGAAACCCAGCATCATGACTCGCTGGAAGCAGGTCACAACAGCGTGGTCAGGAGCCGGTTCACGCAGCACATCGCGCATCCGATCGCACAGCGTGTCACCGGCGTCCATAGTGCCAAGGAAGTGCCCCTGCAGGGGAATGTCATACCACTGCACGCAGGCATCGTCCTCCACACCGCGACCTTTGACCGCCTCATCGAGCAGCGCACACTGTGCCGTGAGAATATGCTGACAGCTGGCTTCATCAAGTTCGCTCGCTTTCAGCTCACGCTGGACTCGTTCGACATCAGTAATGCAGCGTTCCCAAAGCGTGCGCCCTTCCCCGTCCTGGAATATCGGACCATGACGCAGGCTGATCACCTGCAGCCAGGTATCCTGAAGCAGGGCATCTATATCAATGGACGCGGCGCCGCCGCGTTTACGCTCACTCATGTTCTCAGTACCGCAAAAAGTTCAAGTTCAGGCTCGCCGAGCATTCCCGGAACGTAAAACATACATGTGCCGCTCTGGAGCATTTCGGTGGTCAGGGGGTGAGAGACATCCAGGCTGAAGTACTGGTTTTCCAGACGCAGTGGAATGGCTGCCGGTACATGACGCAATGGCGCGAGAGGTACGCCCACCCGCGATGAGTTGACGATACTTCTGACATGATCGGGACTGCCGACCTTGCACTGGCGCGGGAACTGCTCCTGCAGCTGTGCCGCCGACATCCGCGAACGCACGGAGAGATAGTAATCCGCCCCTTCACGCAGACGCGGATCATGCAGACGGGCCTGCCAGAAGTGCAGCCGGGCATCGTGCTCAAGTTCAATCGCCACCACCCGCGACGGCAGGCTGGCTTCCAGCAGGTCACCCAGTAAATCAAACAGCGGCGGGAAAACGTTATTCAGTTGCTCATGCTGCCAGACCGGGATCGCACTCACCTGGTGCTCCAGCGAGAAGGTCAGCAGGCTGCCCGCCAGACGGGCCAGCTCCGGATACAGACGCTCCGGCGGGCTTTGCGGATGGCGCTGAAACTGTCCGAGCACGGGCTCAGCGCTGTTCAGAGCATTGAGCAACCAGAACAGGGACACATCGGCCACGGCAAAATCCGCCATCCGTTCGTTGCTTTCCCTGCGCATATCCATCAGGCGGCTCAGGCGGGTACGCAACTGGGTCATCAGTTGCTCCAGTTGGGTCATCAGCCAGCGGCTACCCTGGATGGCCAGGAGCGGGGGAAGAAACGTCTCATCAAGTTGCCACGCCCTCTGCGAATCCTGCTGCAGGCGGGCGATCGGACAGGTCAGGTAATCGCTGTTATTCTGATGGGCGAAACGCAGCGTCAGCTCCGGGCGCATCACCGCAATCTGGCGGGTATCTTCCCCAAAGGCGTTGCGGACATCCCGCCAGCGCTGCCGATAGCGAACAGGACGCTCAGCCACCTCATCGGGTTTCAGGCAGTTGCCGCCGTTCGCCCGCAGCAGCGGAAGGGCCAGTACCACCACCACGTGCTGCGATTCATTCTCAAGCGCCAGTACCGGTGGCAAATCGTCAGCGTTATCCGTATCGATTAATGTCCCGTCGGGGAAACGGATATGCAGATGACGGGCCTGCAGGCGGCCCAGTTTCAGTGCATCCGATTCGAATGTGGCATCGATCATCCCCCAGGGATGAGAAAGCCCGAGTCGGGCGATACATTCCGCAGACCAGGCTGAATACGCGGCCTGCTGCTGGAAGTGCTGGGGAGAGACCATAACGCCCCTGCCCCATAACGGTTGTTCCGTTTTCATTGGCTTCCTGCCTTAGCTTATTATTTCGCCTTTGGCATCTGGCTGACCAGAGACAGGTTCACGTCCATCCCTTCCACCTGGAAGTGCGGCACCGCGTACAGCTTCACCCGGAAGAAGCCCGGATTGTCCTCGATATCTTCCACCACCACCTTCGCGTCGCGCAGCGGGTGTGAGGCCTGCAGCTCGTCGCCCGGGTCAGTCATCTCCGTCACCAGACCGCGCACCCAGGTGTTGAGCTCCAGCTCCAGCAGGCGGCGATCCTTGGTGGTGCCGATGTTTTCACGCTGAACGAGCTTCAGGTAGTGCGCAATGCGCGAAAGCAGGAAGATATACGGCAGACGGGCGTTGATGCGGCTGTTGGCGGTGGCATCGGCGGTGTCGTACAGCGCCGGCTTCTGGGCGGAGTTGGCCGAGAAGAAGCAGGCGTAGTCGCGGTTTTTATAGTACGACAGCGGGATAAAGCCGAGGCTGGCGAACTCAAACTCGCGGGTTTCCGGGATCATCACCTCCGACGGGATCTTCACCTGGTTGCCGGTGCCCAGATCGTAGAGGTGGATCGGCAGATCTTTCACCGCGCCGCCCGCCTGCGGGCCACGGATCTGCACGCACCAGCCATTATTAATAAAGCTTTTCACCATATTGGACGCGAAAGAGAACGAGGCGCTGGTCCACAGGTATTTCTCGTGGTCCGGGCCTTTCACCTGCTCGACGTAGTTGAAGCTGCGCACCGGCACGGTGTCCGGACCATACGGCAGGCGGCCCAGCACGCGCGGCATCACCAGGCCGATATAGCGCGCGTCGTCGGTGTCGCGGAAGGATTTCCATTTGATGTACTCGGCGCGGTCGAAGTAGTTGCCGATATCCTTGATGGCGGCGACCTCTTCCATGGACTCTTTCAGAAAGAAGGCCGGGCCCACGGCGCCGATAAACGGCATATGGGCCGCGGCGGAGACGCCGGAGATGTTGCGCAGCAGCGCCACGTCCTGCGGGCTGGCGTCGAACTCATACGCGGAGATCACCGAGCCAATCGGCTCGCCGCCCGGGGTGTCGTACTCGGCGGTGTAGGTGTGCCAGTAGAGGCCGCTCTGAATCAGCTCCGGCGCGTCTTCGAAGTCCTGGCGCAGGTCATCTTTGGAGACGTCCAGAATTTCGGTTTTGACGTTCTGGCGGTAGTCGGTGCTGTCCACCAGCTGCTTCAGGCCGCGCCACAGGGATTCCACCTTCTGGAACTCAGGATGGTGCATCACCGCGTCCAGCTGGCGGCTGATTTGATAGTCCAGCTCCGCGATATGGTGGTCAATCAGGGTCTTGTCGAGCTTCTCCACGGTCTTTCCGGACTGACGGATGCAGTCCATAAATACCTGCATCGCCGCCGTCAGTCGTTCGCCCGCCGGGGCGTCGGACAGCGCGGCATCATCCAGAAAGTCGTTAATATCGCCCAGGCGGGACGCCGGGGTCAGGTTGATTTTGTCAAACAGGGAGGCGTAAACGCTCTCTTTTTCCAGTACAGCAGTCTGCCCCTGCGCGGGGGCGGTTTCAGTATTTACAGACATCAGCATATTCCCGGTTAATCCATTAAATAACGCACGCCGTTTATTTCGGGGCCAGCGCGCTCATTTCGTCGCGTAATTCCTGCGTCAGCGCCGGATCTTTCAGGATTTTCTCGAGCTCTTTTCTGAAAGTGGCGTTATCAAGCAGGTTGGATTTGAGGTCGCGTAATAAATTCCGCATCGCCAGCATGGCGCGGAGCTGGGGGATCTGGCGGGCCACCTGCTCCGGTTCGAAATCTTTCATATCGGCGAAGCGGAGCTGAATATTTTCTTCGGCGCTATCGCCGGCCAGCGTGTTCTGTACCGTGAGGCTGATTTCCGGGCTGAATTCCGAAAGTACGCTGTTGAAGTTATTTTTATTGACGTTGATTTTTGCTCTTTCCGATAATGGCCGGTCTTCTTTGCCATTACTGAAATCACCGATGGTGAGGAGTTTCAGCGGCAGCTCGACTTTCTTCTGCGCGCCTCCTGTGTGCAGAGCCAGCTTTAAATTAATGCGTGCCTTGGGCACCTCATTCTGGAACGTATCAGCCATAGCGGTCCCTTCCCGTGAGGAATAATGTATTAAAGATAACGGTGTGTGATGACCCGGATATAGTAGAGCAAAGCGCCAAAAAATATCAACCAGCCTGTTGCAAAGTCCATTACAAGACTTTCCTCAGGCATCTTAAGGCAAATGTAAAAATGAAATGCATGAGACAAACAAAGCCGGTATGTAATAACAACCATTTGCTTACAATAAAGGCAGAATGTATACCTCATGCAGCAATATGAATTAAATTCATATCTGAATACACAGAGTTGATTGATGCAAATCAATATGTAACGCAAATACTGGTTATTCCGAATACTGAAAAGCGCGCGAGCAGGGGCGTAAGAAATAAATTATTTTTTATTCTTCACAGGACATGAAAAACCCAGCTCTGGGCATGAACATGGTTATAATTAATGGCTGACAGGATTAATATAAAACTTACAAATAATACTTGTCAGATATCCGGTATCGATGGTTAAACCGGACAACGTATAGAGTCGCGCTGAGCGAAAAAGAAATAGCGGCATTTTATTCAGCGGATATATTAAAACACAACTTACAATAATGCCTCTCACTCATATCATGCCCTATAACCTTCCTTGCGCCCTCCCCGTGGACAGAGAGAGACAGCGTCTTTCTACGGTGAGCCATCCCAGACAAGTCGCCAGAGAGAACATTCAGCGTTAATGATCCCTCATATCATAACCAGACTGCCCGGCCTCAACGCTGCACTTTCCCCCTCAGCCCTTCTCTTTACCGCCACAGATTCAAAACCTTGATCTTCTCCGTGGCTCAGCGCAGCATGGAAATGCAAACACACTAAAACAAGAATTCGCAACCCAATCACAGGAGAGAATCAGTGCAAACAGGACATCGCTTCCAGGCTACGGATCTGCATCAATTTGTTAAAACCCTTTTCACCCATATGGGAAGCTCCCTCACCGAAGCATCGCTTATCGCCGACCATCTGATTGCCGCTAACCTGGCCGGGCACGATTCCCACGGCGTCGGCATGATCCCAAGCTACGTACGCTCCCACGCGCAGGGTTATCTCCAGCTCAATCGCCACGCCAGCGTGATGAAAGACGCGGGCGCGGTGGTCACGCTGGACGGCAACGGCGGCTTCGGCCAGGTCGTGGCCCATGAAGCCATGCAGATCGGCATTAAGAAAGCCAGAGAGCACGGTATGGCCGCCGTAGCGCTGCGTAATGCGCACCATATTGGCCGCATCGGCTACTGGGCAGAACAGTGCGCGGCCGCCGGAATGATCTCTATCCATTTCGTTAACGTCGTTGGCAACGTGATGGTCGCCCCGTTCCGTGGGAAAGACAGCCGCTTCGGTACTAACCCGCTGTGCGTGGTGTTCCCGCGCGCCGGCCATCCGCCGCTGCTGCTGGATTACGCCACCAGCGCCATCGCCTTCGGTAAAACCCGCGTCGCCTGGCATAAAGGCGTCCCGGTACCGGCGGGGTCGCTGATCGACGCTCACGGCGTCCCCACTACCGACCCGGCGGTGATGCAGACGTCGCCGCTGGGGGCGCTGCTGACCTTTGCCGAACATAAAGGCTACGCGCTGGCGACGCTGTGCGAAATTATCGGCGGCGCGGTATCCGGCGGTAAAACCTCGCATCAGGAGACGCTGCAGGGCAGCGTGGACGCTATCTTCAACTGCATGACCACCATTATTCTCAGCCCGGAAGCGTTCGATGCGCCGGATATGCAGCGCGAGACCGAAGCGTTTATCGACTGGTGTAAACGGTCGCCGCACGACCCGGACGCGCCGATTCTGGCCCCGGGCGAGTGGGAAGAGGCTAACCGCCAGCAGCGTCTGGCGCAGGGGATACCGCTGGACGCCGGCAGCTGGCAGGCGATTTGCGCCGCCGCCGAAGAAGTCGGTTTACCCGCCGACACCCTCGCGCAGCTGCGCCAGAACCTGGCCTGATTTTCCCGATGACGCCCGAACGGGCGTCATGTCATCGTCATTAGTGTCGACATCACCGCCGCCTCGCCCTGGATGATCAACTATTCTATATAAATTCAATAAGTTAAGTTTTGGCACAGCGTATGCATAAAGCTCCCGTCATTTGCCGGTGCGCTGGCTCATGACGCCCTGACAAAGGCGGGCCGGGCCCGGTCTGTCGTTGTTGTTTATTCTCTGTTAACAGGTCTGTTACTGATGAAAAAAATCACGAGCGTTTGCCCTTATTGCGGGGCCGGTTGCAAACTTAAGCTGGTCGTCGAAAACAATAAAATTCTCCGTGCCGAAGCCGCCGATGGCGTCACCAACCAAAACCAGCTGTGCCTGAAAGGCTATTACGGCTGGGATTTTCTCAACGACACCCAGCTACTGACGCCGCGTCTGCAGCAGCCGATGATTCGCTATCAGAAAGGCGGTAAGTTCACCCCGGTCAGCTGGGAGGAAGCTATCCGCTATACGGCGAATAAACTGCGTGAAATAAAGGAGAAGCACGGCCCGCGCGCCATTATGACGACCGGTTCATCGCGCGGTACCGGGAATGAAACCAACTATGTGATGCAGAAATTCGCCCGCGGCGTGCTCCACACCAACAACGTCGACTGCTGCGCCCGCGTCTGCCACGGCCCGTCGGTAGCCGGGCTTCAGCTGGCGCTCGGTAACGGCGCGATGAGCAACTCGATTAGCGATATCGAAAACTCGAAATGCCTGCTGGTCTTTGGCTATAACTGCGCTGACTCCCACCCTATCGTCGCCCGCCGGGTGATTAAAGCTCGCGAAAACGGGGCGAAAATCATCGTCTGCGACCCGCGCCGTATCGAAACCGCCCGCATCGCCGATCGCCATCTGCAGCTCAATAACGGCAGCAATATGGCGCTGGTCAACGCCTTCGCCCACGTGCTGCTGGAAGAGGATCTGTATAACCACGACTACGTCGACCGCTTTACCGAGGGGCTGGACGCCTATCGCGAAACGGTGAAAGACTATTCCCCTGAAGCCGTCGAAGGGATCGTCGGCGTGCCGGCCGCTGAAATTCGCCAGGCGATGCGCATGTTTGCCGCCGCGCCTTCCGCCACCATTATGTGGGGCATGGGCGTCACCCAGTTCGGCCAGGCGGTGGACGTCGTCAGAGGGCTGGCGAGCCTGGCGCTGTTAACCGGTAACCTCGGACGCGCCAACGTCGGCGTGGGGCCGGTACGCGGACAAAACAACGTCCAGGGCGCCTGCGATATGGGCGTCCTGCCGAATATGTTCCCCGGCTACCAGGACGTCACTGACGCCAGCGTTCGCGATAAGTTTGCCAAAGCATGGGGCGTTAACCCGGCTGTCATGGACGACCAGGTCGGTACCCGGATCACCGAAGTGCCGCACAAAGCGCTGGCTGGCGAAATCAAAGCCTACTACATCATGGGTGAAGATCCCCTGCAAACCGAAGCCGATTTAGGCCTGGTGCGTAAGGGGATTGAAGCGCTCGATTTTGTGGTGGTGCAGGATATCTTTATGACCAAAACCGCCGAAATCGCCGATGTACTGCTGCCCGCCACCTCCTGGGGGGAACACGGCGGCGTCTTTACCTGCGCCGACCGCGGCTTCCAGCGCTTTGAGCAGGCGATTATCGCTACCGGTAACGTTAAGCGCGACTGGGAAATCATCAGCCTGCTGGCCAGCGAAATGGGCTATCCGATGCATTACGATAATAACCAGCAGATCTGGGACGAAATGCGCGAGCTTTGTCCGCTGTTCTACGGCGTCACCTACGAGAAAATGGGCGATATGAACCACGTCCAGTGGCCGTGCCCGACGCTGGATCACCCCGGTACGCCGTGGCTGTATAAAGATAACCTCTTCGATACGCCAACCGGCAAAGGCCAGCTGTTCGCCGCCCCGTGGCGCGCGCCTGCCGAGACGCCGGATGAAGCGTATCCGCTGGTGCTCTGTACCGTGCGCGAAGTCGGCCACTACTCGTGTCGTTCGATGACCGGCAACTGCGCGGCCCTGCAATCGCTTGCCGATGAGCCGGGCCGGTTGCAAATCAATCGCGCCGACGCGCAGCGCCTCGGTATCGCCGACCAGCAGCTGGTGTGGGTCAGCTCGCGGCGCGGTAAGGTGATTACCCGCGCCGACATCAGCGATCGCATTAACGAAGGCGCGGTGTATATGACCTATCAATGGTGGGTCGGCGCCTGTAATGAGCTGACGCAGGATAATCTCGACCCGATCTCGAAAACGCCGGAAACCAAATACTGCGCGGTGAAGGTGGAGGCTATCGCGGATCAGCGCTGGGCCGAGCAGTATGCCTGGACAAGCTATAGTGAGATGAAAGCCCGCCTGAAAGCGGCGGTGAACGTGTAAAACAACGCGGGGAGATGCGCGCGTCTCCCTTCATATCCACTTTTGCTCCCGGGGGCTGCGCTCAACATGCCTTGCCCTGGCTACAGATTCACCGCCATCTGCGGATCGGTAGCCCGGACAGATGCGCAGCATCGCCTCCGGGAAATTCAGCTACTCTGCGCTCTGTTCCCGGGGGCGGCGCGCAACGCGCCTTGCCCGGGCTACAGGTTCAGTGCCGTCTGCGGGCCGGTAGCCCGGACAGATGCGCAGCATCGCCTCCGGGATCGGTCTCTTACGCCAACAGTTTCTCCACCAGCGCCGTCCACAGCGCCACGCCGTGCGGGATCAGCGCATCGTTAAAATCATATCCGGCGTTATGTAGCGGCTTTGATGCCGTCTCGCCATCGGTGCCAATCCAGAAATAGGCGCCCGGGCAGGCCTCCAGCATGCAGGCAAAATCTTCCGAGGCCATAGAGGGATTGCCGTTCCAGCTCACCGCCGATTCCCCCAGCAGCGCGGTCGCCACCTCGCGAACCTTTTGTGCTTCAGCCGGGTGGTTGGTGGTGACGGGATAACCGGGATACCAGGCGATTTTGCCTTCCACGTCTGATACCTGCGGCTGGGCGGTGACATAGCTTTCAATCAGCCCCCTGACCCGCTCACGCACCTGGTTATTCAGACAGCGGAAGGTTCCGCGCAGCACCACTTTATCCGGCAGCACGTTGATCGCCTCCCCGCCGGAAATCTGGGTAATGCTTACCACCGTGGATTCCTGCGGCGACAGGCGGCGCGACGGAATGGTTTGCAGCGCCATAATCAGCTGCGCCGCGGCGACAATCGGGTCCGCCCCGCGCTCCGGCATCGCCGCATGGCAGCTCTTGCCGGTCAGGGTAATTTCAAACGCATCGAGAGAGGCCATCATCGCCCCGCTGCCGATCGCCACCTGGCCCAGCGGCATACCCGGCCAGTTGTGCAGCGCGTAAATGGCATCCATCGGGAAGCGCGCAAACAGCCCCTCTTCCACCATCTTACGCGCGCCGCCCAGGTTCTCCTCAGCGGGCTGGAAAACAAAGTGAACGGTGCCGCGAAAGCGGCGGGTTTGCGCCAGATGCGCCGCTGCCGCCAGCAGCATTGCGCTATGGCCGTCGTGGCCGCAGGCGTGCATCACGCCCGGATTACGCGATTTATAGTCGACGTCGCTCTGCTCGGTGATCGGTAGCGCATCCATATCGGCCCGCAGGCCAATTACCGGACCCGGGCCGTTCTCCAGCGTCGCGACCACGCCGGTGCCCGCCAGACCGCTATGCACCTGAAGGCCAAATGAAGCGAGCAGTTCAGCGACCCGGCGAGAGGTTTCCTGTTCCTGATACCCCAGCTCAGGGCAAGCATGAAAATCACGTCGCCAGCGAATGGCCTCGGCGATCAGTGAAGGGGATACAGCCATGTCTTACTCCTTTCCTGCACAGCTTCAGCGCTGAACGAGTGTTTTATGCAATACGTTAGGGCTACAGGTAACCCGCTAGCCTATTGGTTATATCCTTTCGCCCGCTCGCTGACAACTGCCGCCAAACCCTGCGCCAACGCGCCTTTGCGCGGCATCCCGCCTGCACTGCGTTTTTTTGTAGTCATATCAACGGTGACATAAGGCGTGCGATTAATTATTATGCAGCTATACTGGCGTTTTGCCGAATAATTCACTCTACAGACCTCCTTAACCGGAAATAAAATGTTCAACCCAGAGCAGAATCGTCTTGCCCCCACGCTGGCGATGATCATGGCGGCTTCATTAGTGGGATTTATCACCGGATATACGGTGCCCTTAATCAGTCTGGAGCTGGCGCAGCAGCAGGTTGATACCGTTTACGTCGGCCTGCTGGCCGCGCTACCGCCAGCGGGGATGATGATCTCCTCCTTCCTCTCGCCCGCGCTGTGCCGGCGCTTCGAGATGGGGCTTCTGCTCTCCGTCAGCCTGGTGGCGCTGGCGGCGGCAACCATCGCCTCCTGCCTGTCGTTTGATATGGTTCATCTCCTGCTGCCGCGGCTGGTGACCGGCCTGGCGTCAGGGGTGATTATCGTCATTGGCGAAAGCTGGATCACCGGCGGCGCGGCGGGTAAAAACCGGGCAACCCTGACCGGCATTTATGCCTCCGCCTTTACCGGCTGCCAGCTGGCGGGGCCGCTGCTGATCTCCGCCGGAGAAGCGTATCAATCATGGACTCTGCTGCTGGTCGGACTGGTGACCCTCGCCTGTCTGCTGATGCTCCGCCATTTGCCCTCCGGCAGCCGCGAACGGCTGGCGGAACGCGCCAGCTGGCGCAGCCTCGGCGCCTTTTTGCCAGTACTGGCTTCCGGCGTATTCTGCTTCGCCTTTTTTGATGCCAGCATACTGGCGCTGCTGCCGCTTTACGGTATGGATAAAGGGCTGAGTGAAGTGACGGCGGTACTGCTGGTCACCGTGGTATTAACCGGCGATGCCGTATTCCAGGCCCCGCTGGGCTGGATTGCCGACCGCTTCGGTATCCGCCGCGTACATCTGACCTGCGCGGTGGTCTTCTGCCTCGCCCTGCTGGCCTTACCGTTCCTGCTGGTGTCGCATATCCAGCTGATTGTCGGCTGCCTGCTTCTCGGCGCTGCGGCGGGGGCGCTCTATACCCTGTCGCTGGTCCGCGCCGGGAAGACCTTCTCCGGGCAGAAGCTGATTATGATCAACGCCCTGCTGGGATTCTTTTGGTCCGCGGGGAGCGTCGCCGGACCGGTGGTCAGCGGATTGCTGATCAGCGTTGCGGGGTATGATGGTCTGCTGATGACGCTGTTTGTCAGCGGCGCGCTGTTCCTGCTGATTCAGTGCCTGGGGAAAAGCGAAAAAGCCCTGCTGGCGGACGAACGCGAGCGCGAAGAAGAGATGGATGATATTAGCGAGGCGGCGCGGTAACGCTTAAGGGCAGGCACGGTTCGGCAGAACGAAAGCTCCCTCATCGCCCGCGCAGGGTCTTCTCCCCGGCAGCGCAGTCGCGCGCCGGGGCCGGGAGCCGTTACAGCACTTTACTTAAAAATGCGGCGGTGCGCGGGTTAGTCGGCGCGCTAAAGATCTGCGCCGGTTTCCCCTCTTCCTGAATGATGCCCTGGTCGATAAAGATAACCCGGTCGGCCACTTCGCGGGCAAAGCCCATCTCGTGGGTTACGATTACCATGGTCATCCCTTCGCTGGCGAGATTTTTCATCACCTCCAGCACGTCGCCCACCAGCTCAGGATCGAGCGCCGAAGTGGGCTCATCAAACAGCATAATCGACGGCTTCATCGCCAGCGCGCGGGCGATGGCCACCCGCTGCTGCTGCCCGCCGGAGAGGCTGGAGGGCCAGGCGTCGCGCTTGTCGCTCAGCCCGACCTTCGCCAGCAGCTCTTCCGCCAGACGCACCGCCTCCGCGCGCGCCGTGCCGCGCAGGCTCATCGGGGCCATAATCAGATTTTCCAGCACCGTTTTGTGCGGGAACAGATTGAAGCGCTGAAAGACCATGCCGACACTTTCCCGCATCTTATTCAGATCGGTGGCGCGATCGTGGGCAGCGAAGCCGTTTACCTCAACCTCGCCTTCGCTGACGGTTTCCAGCGCGTTCATGCAGCGCAGAAAAGTGCTTTTCCCGGAACCGGACGGGCCGATAATACACACGACTTCCTGCGGCTTAATGTCGCAGCTGATGCCGCGCAGAACGTGGCTGTCGCCGAAGCGCTTGTGTAAATTATGAATGTGAATCACTTTTGCCAAACCTCTTTTCCAGACGGTTAACCAGCTGCGCCAGCAGGAAAGTAATAACCCAGTAAACCAGGGAGATGGTCAGGTAGGGTTCCCAGTAGGTGGCGTAGGCGCCGGAAACGGTGCGCGCGGCGTAGGCCAGATCCGCCAGACCGATGGCCGACGCCAGCGAGGAGTCCTTAACGATGGCGATAGCGTTGTTGCCCAGCGGCGGCAGAATGCGGCGAAACGCCTGCGGCAGAATCACCTGACGCATGGTTTTCCACCACGGCATTCCCAGCGCGCGGGAAGCTTCCATCTGCCCCTTATCGATCGACTGGATCCCTGCGCGGAAGATCTCCGACACGTAGGCCCCGGCATTCAGCGTAATCGCCACGATACAGGAGAGAAACGCGCCGTAGTTTGAGCGCAGCTCGCGAGCGAAATCAGCGCTCATCATGCCGCTGGTCACCAGCAGTCCGTCGCGCGGGTTGATAAACAGCGGCACCAGCGCGAAGTGCACCACCATAATTTGCACGAACAGCGGCGTACCGCGAAACGCGCTGACGTAAAAGCGCACCGGAAACTGCACCAGGTAACGCAGAACGTATTTCCATACCCCGTGCTCGGCTTTCGCCATCCGCCCCAGCCCGAGGGTCAGCCCCCACAGGGTGCCGAGGATCACGCAGATAATGGTACATTTAATGGTCATCAGGGCACCGTCCATAAACAGCGGACCGTACTCCTCAATGATCTCCCAACGGAATCCCGTCATAGCCCTTCCCTAAAAAATACGGCTATCGCCAGAGTCGATAGCCGTGATGAAAATAAAAATGCGAATTATTGCGCTGGCAGCGTCGGGACATTCTCGTCGAACCAGGTTTTATAGATTTTGGCGTAGGTGCCGTCAGCGATGATTTTCTGTAAACCGGCGTTGATCTTCGCCTGCAGCTCGCTGTTGCCTTTCGCCACCGCGATGCCGAAATACTGGCGCTCAAATTTGGCATCCGGCACCAGCTTGAACTGCTTCTCCGGGTGCTGCTTGATGTAGTATTTCACCACGCCGACGTCGCCGACCGCCGCGCTCACGCCGTCTTCAAACAGCTCCTGCAGCATCAGCGGAGTATTATCAAAACGCTTGATCGCGGTACTGTTCTTGCCCAGCACGTCGGAAACCACGATATCGCCGGTGCTGGAGTTCACCACGCCGACTTTCTCGTTTTTCAGCGCCTCAAGGGAGGAGACCTTTGAATCTGCCGGCACGACGATGGACTGCTCGGCCGGGAAATAAGGGGCGGAGAAATCCACCATCTGCTTACGCTTATCGGTGATAGTGATCCCGGAGATAATAATGTCGCGGTCGCCGGTGTTGAGGGTGGCGAAGATCCCTTCCCACGGCGTATTGACCAGTTTGATATCAAAGCCTTCCGCTTTGGCGATCGCTTTGATGATATCGATATCAAAACCTTCCAGCTGTTTCTGGCTGTTCTCGAACTCAAACGGGCGATAGGTTCCGCCGGATCCCACCACGTAAGTTTGCTGAGCCGCGTGGGCGGTGCCGATCATCGCCGCCACCAGGCAGCATACTTTCATCCACTTCTTAACCATGACAACTCCGTTTTATGCATTAATTTTGCATAAAAATACACACTGTCAGCATGGCATGCAACCGGAAACCTTCCCGACGGTAAATTATCTGCCGTTTAGCTTCGTTTACCGCCGGATTTCCCGATGGCCCGATGCAATTCATTGATCCGCTTCATCGATTTCACCGTTTTTTGCGGCGCGGTGGAGGCGACCGACAGCACGATCATTTCCAGGCAAACCAGCACCGTCCCGTGCAGCGGCACCCGCCCATTATCGCCGCCGCGCGGCACCTCAATGACCACCTGCGCCTCCTGGCTAAAGCGGGAGTCCAGCGCCTGGGTGAGTAAAATCGTCGGGATCCCCAGACGGCGGGCCTCGCGCAGGGTCGTCATCCCCTCCCGGTGCGGCGACTTCTGCCCCATCATAATCAGCACGTCGCCGCGCTGCAGGCCGATCAGCTGCTCGGCGAGGCTAAACCCGGTGCGGTTCATTACGTACGAAGGCAGGCCGATGCGGCTCAGCAGCCTGGCGGTATACTCCGCCAGAATGCCCGAGGCGCCGATCCCAAAAATCCCCACCTGGCGCGCGTCGGTCAGCAGCGCCACCGCCTGGGCCACCGCGGCGCGGTTGTCGGGGCGCGCAAGCACTTCGCAGGCCCGCTGATGCCCTTCCAGCACGAAATCGATGCTCGAATTGACGTCGCTGGATAAGGCGCTCACCGTGGAGATCATTTTTTCCGACGAGGTCGCCGACGGGCCGAACCAGCGCTCCATGGTCTGCTTCAGCTCCCGCAGTCCGGCGAAGCCGAGCGCCTGGATGGCGCGCACCACCGTGGCGTCCGAGGTATTGGTCGCGGCGGCGATTTCCATGGCCGTGCGCTCCAGCACCGCTTCCCGGTTTTCGTTGATATAGCTCACCACCGCCAGCAGACGCGGCGACAGCTGATGCGCGCGGGCGCGAAAACGTTCGCCGAACAGGTCAACCCGCCCCTTCTCTCTTTTTACCACCGTTTTCATTTCAGCCCCTCGGGCAAAGGACGACCGGCAATGTGCGACTGTACCTGGGCGACCATCAGCGACAGCGAGGCGTAGGAGTTAGAGATAACCTCCTCGCGCGGCAGCAGAATGTAGCGCCCGGTGCGGCAGGCGCGCATAAAGTCGCACCAGCCGGGCATCACGCCCTCCATCGCCTGCAGCTCATCCTGGGGCCTGCCGCCGGTATCGGAACGCCAGGTGGCAAATACGAAATCAGCATCCAGCGCCGGCAGCTGCTCGGCGCTGACGTCAATACGCTGGCCATCGGGGATGTTGTCAATCAGCGGCGGGAAGCGGAATCCGGCATCGCGCAGCACGCGTCCCAGCGCATGATAGGCGTGATGCACGGTAACCTTGCCGTTGTTGGCCTGAATCACCGAGACTACGATGTTTTGCGTATCCACCATCGCCTTTAGCTGGGCTATCTGCGCCTGATAGCGGCGTTCGAGGATTAAGAGCCGCGGCTGGGTACCGGTGAGCTGCGCCAGCTTGCGGTAGATGCGCGGCGCGCTGCCCTGCAGGTGGTCGATGCTGACCGTTGGCGCAATCTTCTCCAGCTGCTCCACCGAAACGTGGCGGCTGGGCTCGGTAATAATCAGGTCCGGTTTCGCGGCGGCCACCGCTTCGAGATCGATATCCGCCGTGCCGATAAACCGAATCGCGCTGTTATCGAAATCAACGCCGGTCAGCTGTGCGCTGGCGCGTAAAAAGTGGCTGCCGTCCGGACGCGTCCTCCCGTGGCTGGCCACCGGCGGGACGCCAAGCTCGATCAGCGGGATGGTGATATCCAGATCGTGCAGCGACACAATGCGCTGCGGGTGCAGCGGAACGGTCACCGTACGACCCAAATCATCGGTGAAGGTTTGCGTATCGGCGGCCGAGGCGACGCCCGCCAACAGCACCAGCAGAGAAACGAACCAACGCATAGCGATCCTTTTTGATTTACAGGGCGTCACGGCGACGCCAGAGCAGAACGATAAAAAACGGACAGCCGACCAGCGCAATCACGATCCCTGCTGGGATCTGCAGCGGCGCGAAAGCCAGTCGGCCAATTGTATCGGTGGCTAACACCAGCAGCGCGCCAACCAACGCGCTGCCGCAGAGCAGCGCCACCTGGCCGCCGCGCAGCAGAAACCGCGCCATATGCGGCGCCATCAGGCCAACGAAGCCGAGGCTTCCGACGCAGGAGACGCTGGCGGAGGTCAGCAGCACCGGCGCGAAAAAGCGCAGCAGGGTTAGCTGCTGCAGGCGTACGCCGAGACCAATGGCAGTGCGGTCGCCGAGCAGCGCCGCATCGGCGGCCCTGGCGGTCAAAAAAAGGATCAGCGCCCCGGGCAGCGCCCAGCAGAAGGCGACGGCCAACAGCGGCCAGGTCGCCGCGTGCAGGCTGCCCGCCAGCCAGATCATCGCCGTTTGAACATCGCGCACGTCGGCGGTGGTCATAAAAATGCCCACCGCAGCCGCCAGCGTCCACGACACGCCGATGCCGATGAGAATAAAGCGCGGGCGCGAACAGTCGCGGGCCAGCGCCAGAACCAGCAGCGCCACCAGCACGCCGCCGAGCATTCCCGCCAGCGGCCGCCAGACCAGGCCCACCGCCGGGAAGAACAGCACCAGCGCCAGAACGACAATACTGGCCCCCTCCTTCACCCCGATAAGCCCGGGATCCGCCAGACCGTTGCGGGTAATGCTCTGCATCGCCGCGCCGGCCAGACCGAGCATCGCCCCGCACAGCAGCGCCATAAACAGCCGCGGCAGGCGGATATCAAAGAGGATAAATCGCTGCTGTTCGTCCACGATGTCCGCCCCCAGCAGCGCACGGAACAGGGTACCGGAGGGCATCGGGAAGCTGCCGCGGGTCAGGCCAAACAGCGCCAGCAGCAGGATGACGAGCAGCGCGACAGCGGCGATTTTTACCGCCGCAGGGCGCAGCAGAATGTGCCAGCGGCCGCAGGTCAGCGGCCGAAAGCCGGCGCGACGGACGGCGCTTTTCATTTAAAAAACCTCGCGGCGATAAAAATAAATACCGGCGCCCCCACCAGCGCGGTCATCGCGCCGGTTGCCAGCTCCTGGGGCGCAACCAGGGTACGAGCGGCGATATCCGCCAGCAGTAGCACCAGAGCGCCAACCGGAGCGGCCAGCGGTAGCGCCAGGCGAATATCTTCGCTAATCAGCCGGCGCACCGCGTGGGGGACCACCAGCCCGACAAAGCCGATCGGCCCGGCCACCGCCACCGCCGAGCCGCACAATAGCGCAATGGCGGTCAGCCCCAGCAGGCGGGTCTGAACAATCTTTACCCCCAGCCCCAGCGCGACCTTATCGCCCAGCGCCAGCACGTTAAGACGCGGCGCGATGACCAGCGCGATCGTCACTCCCGCCAGCGCCGGGAGCAGCGCAGCGCGCAGCGTTTGCCAGTTCAGCCCGGCAAGATCGCCCGCCAGCCAGGTGCGCATCGCCAGCAACGTTTGTTCATCGAGGATCAGAATCGCCGCGGTGACAGCCGAGGCAAAGGCCGACAGCGCCACCCCGCACAGGGTAATGCGCAGCGGCGTAACGCCGCCCCGCCCGGACGACGACAGCAGCATCACGCCGCCAAACAGCAGCGCCGCGCCGCAGGCGGCGGTGAGCGGTCTGGCTAACGCCACGCCGCCGAGGCTGATTCCCAGCGCCGATGTCGCCACTACCGCCAGCGAAGCGCCGGCGTTAAGGCCGAGAATATGCGGCTCGCCCAGCGGGTTGCGGATCACGGTTTGCAGCAGCAGCCCCGCCACGCCGAGCGCCGCGCCGGTGAGCAGCGCCGCCGCGAGACGTACCAGGCGTAAATCGACAATAATTCGGTGGTCAAAATTGCGCGGATCGTAATGGAGCAGCGCCTGCAGCACCGTTTGCGGCGCAATCCAGCGCGCGCCAAGTCCGAGATGCACCAGCGAGCCGCCCAGCAGCAGCAGGCTCAGCAGTACCAGCGCCAGCCGGGGGCGGGATTGTCGGCGCGGCAGCAGCAGCGCGGAGGCGCTCATAATGCCTTCTCCTCACGGGCGCGGAACGGCATAAAAAAGGGCTTACCGGTCTGCGGGTTGAGCGACATCTGCACGTCCACGTCAAAGACGGTTTTGATCAGCTCCGGCGTGCAGATTTCCTGTTCATTAATCACCCCGGCGATCGCGCCTTTTTTAAGAAACACCAGCAGGTCGGCGTAGTTCACCGCGAAGTTCAGGTCGTGCAGGACGGTGACCACCGTGCGGCCGTGATCGCGGGTTAAGGTTTGCAGCAGTTCAAGGATGTCGACCTGATAGCGCAGATCGAGCCAGGTGGTGGGCTCATCCAGCAGAATCGTCGCCGTTTGCTGGGCGAGAGCCATCGCGATCCAGCAGCGCTGGCGCTGGCCGCCGGAGAGGCTATCAACCGCCAGGTGGGCAAACTCTGCGGTACCGGTGAGCCGCAGCGCCTCTTCTACCGCCCGTTCATCGGCCTCGGACCATTGTCGCATCAGCCCCTGCCAGGGGTAACGCCCGCGCGAAACCAGTTCAAAAACCGTCAGCCCTTCCGGGGTCAGCGGCGATTGCGGCAGAATGCCCAGGCGACGGGAAACCTCCCGGGTCGGCATCTGGTGAATCACCTCGCCGTCCAGGCGTACGCAGCCCCCCAGCGGCTTGAGCATCCGGGCGATAGTCGACAGCAGCGTCGATTTCCCCGAGCCGTTGGCGCCGGCCAGTACCGTCATTTTCCCGTGGGGGATGGTCAGATGAATATTGTCGACAATTAGCGTCTGGCCATATCCGGCCGACAGGGAATCAAGGACGATCCCCTGCTCTGCAGGCAACACCCGCTGTGGCATAACTCGCTCCCGCGCCGCAACGGCGTGGCGCCAGGCCCGCTCGTTCCGCACTCAAACAAAAATAAATCTCATTCTCTTTTGATCATGCGGTGGATGAATGTAGTAGTCAATACCCTATGACGGCGCCGGCCGCGCGGGTTTACTACCAAAACCCTCACAACATAAAAAGACTTTAATCATCAATTAAAACAATAAGATATTACTTTTTCGCCCAGCCCCTCCCTCGCTAATTGATTGATTATTTGTTTCGTCAGTTTTTTATCTTACATAACGTTTACTACTACATGCCTTCATGATTGAATGATTCTCAATTACATATCTGGCGCGCGTTGCGGCGTAAAAAACGGCCAGGTTTATTTTTCAGGGCAATGATTTTATTGGCTTTACCTCTCCGCAAAGGCGAGGTTCGTTCACGAGACACAAAAATGATTCCACTCAATGTCCCTTATTCGGCATTAAAAGGGCGTGCGCTTTTTTCACTGATTTTTTTCACCTCACCGGGATTATTGGCAGCGGTTAATAGCGCCGATAAAACAAAGAAAACCGCTGACGAGACCATAACGGTCGTGGCCGACGGCACTCGGCAACGCGCCACCCAGGGATATCAGCCGGTCAATACCTCGACCGCCACGCTGACTACTATGCCGATGCTGGATATTCCGCAGGTGGTCAATACCGTCAGCGAGCAGGTGCTCGAGGATCAGCATGCGACGAACCTCGATGAAGCGCTGTATAACGTCGCCAACGTGGTACAAACCAATACCCTCGGCGGGACCCAGGATGCCTTCACCCGCCGCGGCTTCGGCGCTAACCGCGATGGTTCAATCATGACCAACGGCCTGCGCACCGTGCTGCCGCGCAGCTTCACCGCCGCCACCGAACGCGTCGAAGTGCTCAAAGGCCCGGCCTCAACGCTGTACGGTATTCTCGACCCCGGCGGATTAATCAACGTGGTGACCAAACGCCCGGAGCGCAGCTTCGGCGGCTCCGTCTCCGCCACCTCCACCAGCTTTGGCGGCGGTACCGGCCAGTTTGACGTCACCGGCCCCATCGACGGGACTCAGCTGGCGTATCGGGTAATTGGCGAGTATCAGCATGAAGATTACTGGCGTAATTTCGGCAAAGAGAAGAGCAGCTTTATTAACCCCTCCCTGACCTGGTTCGGCGAGCGGGCGACGGTGAACGTCTCATATTCGCACCGTGACTACAGTGCCCCATTCGATCGCGGCACCATCTTCGATCTGAATACCGGCCATGCGGTGAACGTCGATCGCAAAACGCGTTTTGATGAACCGTTTAATATTACCGACGGTTATTCCGATCTCGCGCAGCTGAATGCCGAATACCGTCTCAGCGACGCCTGGACCGCCCGCTTCGACTACAGCTACAGCCAGGATCATTACAACGACGATCAGGCCAGGGTAATGGCCTACGACTCGGCGACCGGCAACCTGACCCGCCGCGTCGATGCCACCCACGGTTCCACCCAGAAAATGCACACTACGCGGGCGGATTTACAGGGCAACGTGGTCATTGGCGGTTTCTACAACGAGATCCTCACCGGCCTGGCCTACGAGAATTACGATCTGCTGCGCACCGATATGATCCGCTGTAAGAACGTCAAGGGTTTCAATATCTATAATCCGGTCTACGGCACTGTTGGCAAATGCTCCAGCGTTTCGGCATCCGACAGCGACCAGCGTATTCAGCAGGAGAGCTACGCGGGCTACCTCCAGGACGCGCTCTATCTTACCGATAAGTGGATTGCCGTCGCCGGGGTGCGCTATCAGTATTACACCCAGTACGCCGGTAAGGGCCGCCCGTTTAACGTCAATACCGACAGCAGCGACCAGAAATGGACGCCGAAAGCGGGCCTGGTGTATAAGCTGACGCCGTCCGTCTCGCTGTTCGGTAACGTGGCGCAGTCGTTTATGCCGCAGTCCTCTATCGCCAGCTATATTGGCAATCTGCCGCCGGAAGAGTCGACGTCTTACGAGCTGGGCGCGAAGTTCGATCTGTTCAACGGCGTCACCGCCAATATCGCGCTGTTTGATATTGATAAGCGCAACGTCCTCTACACGGAATCCGTGGGCGATGAGACGGTGGCAAAAACCGCCGGTAAAGTGCGCTCCCGCGGCGTCGAAGTGGACGTGGCCGGGTCGCTGACCGATAACCTGAGCGTTATCGCCAGCTACGGCTATACCGATGCGAAGGTCACCGACGATCCGGATTACAAAGGCAAACCGCTGCCGAACGTGCCGAAACACACCGGTTCGCTGTTCCTGAGCTACGACATTCACAATGTCTACGACAGCAATACGCTGACGGTGGGCGGCGGCGGTCGCGCGGTGAGCAAACGTTCCGGCACCAACGGCGCGGATTATTATCTGCAGGGCTATGCGGTGGCGGATGTGTTTGCGGCCTATAAGATGAAGCTGCAATATCCGGTGACCCTGCAGGTTAACGTGAAGAACCTGTTCGATAAGACCTATTACACCTCCTCCATCGGCACCAATAACCTCGGCAACCAGATCGGCGATCCGCGGGAAGTACAGTTTACGGTGAAGATGGATTTTTAAGCCTCATCCCTGTCCCGGATCGCGGCGCGCGGCGCCTTATCCGGGCTAGCACACTGTAGCCCGGGTAAGGAGCGGCCCTACCGCCCCGCCCCCGGGAATCCCCGCCGAACGGTCAGAATCAGCACGCCCCGGATAACGCCTTGCCTTACCAGTCCTCCCCCTGGCCAAGAATGCGCAAAATATCCTGCCGATGCTGCAGCAGCAGCGGATTGTCGCGATGGCGGGGATACGTCAGCGGAAGCGCAAACTCGGCGATAATCCGCCCCGGTCGCGGCGACATGATTAACACCCGATCGCACAGCAGCAGCGCCTCTTCGATATCGTGGGTAACCAGCAGGCTGGTATAGCCCTGCTGCTGCCACAGGGCGATCAGCTCCCGCTGCATGCTGATGCGGGTAAGGGAATCCAGCTTGCCCAGCGGCTCGTCGAGCAGCAGCAGACGCGGCTCATTCAGCAGCGCCCGGGCCAGCGCCGCACGCTGCGCCATCCCGCCGGAAAGCTGGCGCGGCCACGCTTCGCTAAACGCCTGCAGCCCCATTCGCGAAATCAGCGCATCGGCCTTTGGCTCAAGCCCCTTTTTCCCCTGCGCCTGCGGTCCCAGCAGCACGTTTTGCCGCACCGTCAGCCACGGATAAAGGGTCGGATCCTGAAACACCAGTATCCTTTCGGGCCCCGGTCCGCCCATCGCCGCCTCATCAATCTGAATTTGCCCGGCCTGCTGCGGCTCCAGTCCCGCCAGCAGCCGCAGCAGAGTGGATTTACCGCAGCCCGAAGGACCGAGCAGCGCGACGCTCTCTCCGGGCCGCAGCTGCAGGCTGATATTCTCCAGCACCGGCACCGTCTGTTTGCCAAGGCTAAAAGCGTGATGCAGATGGCTTATCGACACCGCCGCGCCGGTCGATGCCGCCTGAGAAGTGGCGTTCGCGGTTACCATTGCATCCCTCCCCGCTGCCAGCTCAGCAGCCGGTCTCGCACCATAAACAGCCCGCTAATCAGGCCGGAGCAGAGCAGCGCCATCACCAGCAGCGCCGCGTACATATTGGGATAGGCCGCCCAGCCCTGCGCCCACTGGAGATAAAAACCGATACCGGATTTCACGCCGACCATTTCGGCGACGATCAGCACTGAAAACGATGCGCCAAGCCCCATAAACAGGCCGACAAAAACGTTCGGCAACGCGGCGGGGATCGCCACGCGCAGGATCAGGAAACGCTGGCTGGCGCCCAGGGTTCGCGCCACGTCATACCACGCCTTATCGATGCCGATAACCCCGGACCAGGTCAGCACGGTCACCGGGAACCAGGTGCTGAGCGCGATCAGAAACACGCTGGCGCCGAAGCTGGAGGGGAAGATAAACAGGCACAGCGGCAGCAGCGCGGTGGACGGCACCGGCCCCAGCAGACGCAACACCGGATGCACCCAGTAGCCGATCCGCTGGGACCAGCCGATCGCCAGCCCGCTGATAAAACCGCAGCTGGTGCCCAGCAGCACCCCGAGCCCGAGCAGCCCCAGCGAATGCAGAAGGCTATCAAGCAGGCGCGGCCAGTCATCGTGCAGCACCTCAATCAGCGCCTGCGGCGGCGCGAAAAACGGCACCGGCAAAAACGCCGTCTTGGCCGTCAGTCCCTCCCACAGCGCAAAAAGCAGCGGCAGCAGCGCCAGCCACTTTCCGGCATGCTGCAGGCGAGTCCCCCGCTGCCGCCAGTAGCGGTAGCTCAGCGCCAGCAGCAACAGTCCGCCGCCAAGGGTGAACTGCGCCAGCGCCCACCCTTCGCTAAACGGCCAGCGCCGCCCGGCATCGGGCCAGGCCAGGGTAAACAGGCCGCCCAGCAGCCATAGCGCGGCGGCAAGCCAGCCTTCCTTCCACAGCGGCCTGCCGCTTACCGGGCGCGTCAGCACCCGTTCAGGCGAAAACGTTGACATAAATGCTCTCCGCAAACTGATGGGGATCGGTTCCCGGTTTAATGACCTGCACCCGCTGAAGATCCACGGCGTACTGGGTCAGCTCTTTGACAAACGCCTCGCCCACCGCATGATGGCCGTGCCCCTGGCCGTGGAGAATTCCGCTGACCTCCGCCTCATTGGTATTCAGCGCATGGGCGAGGAAGGATTGCGCCACGCTCTCCGGATGCGCGGCGGCATAGCTGTGCGCCTCAAGAATCGCCTGGGTGAGCGCGGCGGCGGCCGGTTTATGATCGCGCGCCAGGCTACCGCTGACCCCCAGTACGCAGCAGCTCAGGTTAGCGTAATCGCCGGTCATATTGCTGGCGATAAGCTGATATTTACCGGTGTCCAGCAGACGATAGCTGAAGGGTTCGCTGCCGCTGATGGCGGCAATTTCGCGTTTATCCAGCGCCACGCTGAGTAAATCTGCCGGATAGACTTTCCACTGCACATCGCTTATCGGATCGATGCCGTGGCGCTTAAGCAAGATGGCGAAGAAGTTTTTATCCGGCCCGGCCATATCGGTGACGCCGATGGTTTGCCCCTTCAGGCTCTCCAGGCCGCCGAACGGCGAGTTTTTCGCCGTCAGCAGGTTCAGGCAGCCGCCGTGGGTTCCGGCGGTGAGCTTCACGTCGAAGCCCTGCTCCAGCGCCTTCAGCCAGCGCAGCGCCATCCCGACGCCGGCGTCGGCCTTGCCGGTGGCAATCGCCTCCAGCAGCACGTCCGTCGAGTTGCCGAAGTTAACGAACTCCACGTCGAGATTGTATTTACTGAAGATCTTCTGCTGCTCCGCGACGGCAACCGGCGCCAGGCACACCGCGCTTTTGTTAATCGCCAGCTTGATTTTGTACGGCTGCGCCAGGCGCAGGGCCGGGTGTTCCTCACCGCTCGCCATGGCCGCCATATCGTGAGCCCAAAGGGGCAGAGAGGCCCCGGCCAGCGCAAGGCTGCCGGTCAAGCGTAAGAAACGACGGCGAGATGTCATCATGGCGACACCTCCGCATGGGCCTGCGCGGCAGGCACGCTAAAGCCGTTATCAAACGTCGGCGTCACGTCCAGCTTTGCGCGGATCAGCCCGTTGGCGAGGTAAAAGTCCGCCGTCGACTGCTGCTGAGCGAGCGTCTTCGCGTCCAGACGCAGCCACTGCGACTGGCGATTGGCAAACTGCGCGCGGGCGATATCCGCCGGGAAACGAATAATTTCCCCCAGCGTTTTACCGTAGCTATCGAGATTGGCGTAGGCCCAGCGCTCGGCGCCGGCCAGGCGATTTAGGTAATCCTGCAGCGCCGCGCGCTTCTGCGGATCCTTAAGGGCATCATCGGTTGCCGCCAGGAAAGTGTTACCCGGCAGCAGCCCTTTGCCGCTGACCAGAATCTGTCCCTCGGCGGTCTTCACCAGCTGCGTGGTATAGGGCTCCCAGGTCGCCCAGGCGTCCACCGAACCGTTGAGCAGCGCCACTTTGGCGTCCACCGGACCGAGAAACACCCACTGCACCTCTTTCGGCGAAATTCCCGCCTGCTCCAGCGCTTTCAGCGCCACAAAGTGGCCAATCGACCCTTTACCGGTAGCGATGCGTTTGCCTTTTAAATCCGCGGCGCTTTTCAACGCGCTGCCGGGCGAGACCAGCACCGCGGTGCCGGCCGGGTTGCTTTTATCGACGGCGATGGCTTTAACCGGCGCGCCGTTAGCCAGCGCGAACAGCAGCGGCGCATCGCCGATAATTCCCGCATCCACCGCCCCGGCGTTAAGCGCTTCCGCCAGCGGCGCGGCGGCCGGAAACTCGGCCCATTTAATCTCGTAAGGGAGATCCTGCAGGGCGTTGGCTGCCTCCAGCTGCGAACGCATGCCGCCTTTTTGATCGGCGATTCGCAGGGTGATTCGCTCCTGAGCCGCCGCATAGCCGCTCAGGGCCAGCAGCATAACCACCCCGGCTAAACCGGTAACATTAAGTCTGCGCATATGAATTATCCTTATTTTTGAAAAGCGTGTTTGCCGGCCGCCAGCCACGCGCTGTCGCTCTGCGGGGTATGTACCCGCCCGCACAGCACGTTGCGATAGTGGCGTTCCAGAGGATTTTGCCGACTCAGGCCATGGTTGCCGGTCAGCTCCAGCGCCAGGTTCACCGCCTGAATGGCGTTGTCGGTAATCGTGACTTTCGCGAGATTCGCCTCAATGGCGGAAAAGCCCAGCTGCGCGGCCTTTTCCAGCAGAGTGCGATTGACCAGTAGCCAGCCGTCAATCTGGCCGACTTTTTCCTGCACCCGCGGCAGGCTGGAAAGGGGTTGCCCAAGGCTGCCCGGAATACGCGTACCCAGCCACGTTACCAGCCAGTCGCGGGCCGCCCGCGCGATGCTGTCGTAAATCGCCGCCAGCAGCGCCGTATGGCGGTTGGCAAACAGACGAAACTGTTCCGCATCCGGCACGGGAGGCGCATCGGCAGGCCACACGTCCACCGCGTGCTCTGCGGCCACCCGGACGTTGTTCAGCACCACTTCGTGGCTGCCGGTTGCCCGCATTCCGGCGTGATCCCAGCTGTTCACCACGGTAATGCCCTCACTGTCGCGGGGCACCAGCCAGGTGCCGACCAGCGGCGGAGCGTCGTCGCTGCGGCCCCAGATGGCCAGCCAGCTCAGCCCCTCAATACCGGTGGTATAGATTTTATGGCCGTTAATCTGCCACCCTTCCGCGCGGCGGGTCGCCACGGTTTGCGGCAGGCCGCCGCGCGCCGGGGAGCCCAGTTCCGGCTCCACGCGCAGGCTGTTGATCAAGCCTCCCCGCTCGACGGCATCGTGAAAAACCCGCTGGCGCAGCGGCTCGGACCAGTTCTCGTTTTCCGCCAGCCGCAGATGGTGCAGGTACTGCATGCAGACGATCAGCGCCGTCGCCGGTTCGCCCCAGGCGATGGCCGCAATGGCCTGCTGAAGCTCGGCTAAGCCGGCACCTGCCCCGCCGTACTGCTGCGGCACGGCGAGGCTTAAAAAACCGCGCTGGCGCAGACGGTCGATATTGTCGCGGGGAAAGTCGCCGCTGGCGTCGAGACTGGCCGCCTGCTCCGCCATCAGCTGGCGAACCTCCCTCAACCGCCGCGCCCAGTCATCGCTTGTCTGACCGATCACGAGGCGCGCTCCGCCACGGCGCGCAGGGCGGCTTTTTCGCGGGCGATCGGCAGCAGCGCTTTACCGTACTCCTGAGCATCGTTGAGCGGATCGAACCCGCGGATCAGGAAGTTGCGCACGCCGAGGTCGTAGTAATCGAGCAGCGCGTCGGCGACCTGTTCCGGGGTGCCCACCAGCGCGGTGGAGTTGTGGCCGCCGCCTACCAGCTGCGCGATCCCGGTCCACAGGCGTTTATCCACCACCTTGCCCTGCGCCGCCGTCGCCCGCAGACGCTGCGCCCCGACGCTGTCGGGCTTGGCTTTGAAACCGCCTCCGCTCTGCGCCGCCCGCTCGGTGGCGACGTGCAGGATATGCTCGGCTTTCTCCCAAGCCTCGGCTTCGGTCGCGGCGATAATCGGCCGGAACGAGACGCTGAAGTCGATTTCGCGCTGATGTTTCGCCGCCTCGGCCCGCACGCGCTGGATGGTTTCCGCGGTTTGCGCCAGCGACTCTCCCCACAGGGCGAAGACGTTGGCGTGCTTGCCGGCCACGGCGATGGCCGCTTCCGACGAACCGCCGAAATAGAGAGGGATATGCGGTTTTTGCAGCGGGCGAATGGCCGACCACGCCTGTTCCGCCTGATAAAAGTCATTGGCGATATCCACCGGCTGTTCGGCGGTCCACACCTTGCGGACGGTCTCAAGGAAGGCATCGGTACGCGCATAGCGCTGGTCGTGATCGAGGTAATCACCGTCGCGGCGCTGCTCGGCGTCATTGCCGCCGCTGATGATATGTACCGCCAGACGGCCGCCCAGCAGGTGTTCAAGGGTAGCGAACTTACGCGCGGCGAGGGTCGGCGAGACAAAACCGGGACGATGAGCCAACAGGAAGCCGATCTTTTGCGTCGACAGACCCGCCAGCGCGGTCACCAGGAATCCGTCGGGTTGATCGGACCAGTGGCCCACCAGCAGGCGGTCAAACCCGGCGGCCTCGTGGGTTTGCGCGAAACGCACGATGTAATCGCGGTCAAAAATCGGGCCGACCGGGGCGATGGTTTCCGACGACAGGCGGTGGCCGATCATGCCGAGAAATTGAATGCTCATGCAGAACTCCTTGTAGCAGGATAATGAGTGGGCCGCCGCGGCGGCGCGTTTTCATTACCCTATACACGGGCTCTTAATGAACAAAATGCATTTTTATCATATCTTAATATGCGAGATAAGCATTTATAAAAATTATATATACGTTTCAGCCAGATACGTTTAGCTGCTGAACGACTTTGCCGGCGAAAAAAGTCAGCGGCTGGCTCAGATTAGCCAGATTCTGCGCGTGAACCAGCCACAGATGCACCTCGGGCTGGAAATCCGCCAGCGTCAATACCGTCACCTCGTCGCGCCACGGGCTGGCGGCCAGCGCGGCGCGCGGCACCAGGCCAAGCCCCAGCCCCTGCGCCACGAGGCTGATTTGCAGCTGGGCGCCCGCGGTCTCGACATTCAGCGCCAGACGCAGCCCCTGGGACTGCAGCTCGCGGATCAGCCCGGCCCGCAGTCCGCAGCCGTCGGGATTGAGCACCCAGCCTTTTTCCGCGCAGTCGCGCAGCGCCCCGGCGTGAAGACGCCAGCTTTTAGCCGCAATCACCACAATATCCAGCGGGCACAGCAGGCGCCCGCCGTAGCCCTCAGCAAAGCGTTGCTGTTCCGGCCCCATCGCCAGCACGCCGTCCAGCTCGACGCTTTCAAGGCGCTTTTGCAGCAGCCCGCTCCAGCCGCAGGTCACCTGCGGTCGCAGGGCGGGAAACTGCTGGCGCAGCGCGGTCAGCGCCGGCTGCAGGGCAATTTCCGCCACGCTCTGCGGGACCCCGAGACGCAGGATACCGTGCGGCTCGGCCTCGGGGTCGAGCAGGCCGTACAGCTTTTTGGTCTCCCGCTTGATGCTCAGGCACTGCTCGTAAACCCGGTGCCCGGCGACGGTCAGGGTGAGCGGCCGGGTCTGACGCTCCAGCAGCGTTACGTTGAGGGTTTGCTCAAGACGCTGCAGACGACGGGTAATCGCCGATTGGGTAATACCGAGATATTCCGCGGCCTGGTTAAGCGAGGAGAACTGCACGGTGGCCAGCAGTGCGTCAATGTCGTCGATGCGCATAGCGTCCTTAATGTGATTTTTGCATATTAATATATGCGGAAATTGCATTTTAATTATATTAACGCCTTTGCTAGCGTAAAGACCAGTCCCGACAACAGGAAGCGACCATGACCGCACCGCGAGTGGAAAAATTACGCCAGTTTATTCAAGACCTTGATGCCCTGCATCGCGAATTTGCCGATGAACAGCTCCTGCTCGACGCCGTGGCCCTGCGCCTGGCCGCGCTGGTGAAAAAAGATGACTGGCTGCCGGAGGAGTACACCCTGCCGCATCCCCACCACTATCAGCAGTATCTGCTGCATGCCGATTCCGGACAGCGTTTTTCCATTGTCAGCTTCGTCTGGGGGCCGGGGCAATCGACGCCGATTCACGATCATCGGGTGTGGGGCGCCATCGGCATGCTGCGGGGCGCGGAGGAGAATCAGCGCTACCGCCTGGACGAGCGCGGCCAGCCGGTGCTCAGCGGCGTTGCTGAACGCCTTTCCCCTGGCGAAGTGGAAAAAGTCTCTTCCCGCGACGGCGATATTCACCGGGTGAGCAACGCCCTCGCGGATAGCGTCTCGATCAGTATTCACGTTTACGGCGGCAATATCGGCGGCGTCAGGCGAGCGGTTTATACTCCGGAAGGCCTCGTCAAACCTTTTGTCTCCGGCTACTCCAACCGCCACTTACCCAATATCTGGGATCTCTCAAAGGATAATTAATATGCCCACCTGTTCTTATCGCCCGGCCGCCCAGCTGCGCCAGGCGCTGCTGGACGGCGCCGAGCTGGCGCTGATCGACGTTCGCGAAGAGGCCGACTTTGCCCGCAGCCATCCGCTGTTTGCCGCTAATCTGCCGCTCAGCAAGCTGGAGCTGGATATTTTTCGGCGCGTGCCGCGCCTGACGACGCCGATTACCGTCTATGACGGCGGCGAAGGTCTGGCGGAGCGGGCCGTCGAGCGCCTGCAGAGCTGGGGCTACGAAGATGTCGCCCTGCTGGAAGGCGGCCTGCCGGGGTGGCAGCGCAGCGGCGGAGAGCTGTTCCAGGATGTGAATTCGCCGAGCAAAGCGTTCGGCGAGCTGGTGGAGAGCGAGCGGCATACCCCCTCGCTGAGCGCCGGGGAAGTGCAGGCGCTGCTCGATGGTCAACAGGAGGTGGTTGTCGTCGACGCGCGCCGTTTCGATGAGTATCACACCATGAATATTCCCGGCAGCATCAGCGTGCCCGGCGGGGAGCTGGCGCTGCGCATTGAGGGCCTGATTCCGTCATCGCAGGCGACGGTGATCGTCAACTGCGCGGGGCGCACGCGCAGTATTATCGGCACGCAGTCGCTGCGCAATGCCGGTTTGCCCAATCCGGTCTACGCGCTGCGCAACGGTACCATCGGCTGGACCTTAGCCGGGTTTGAACTTGAGCGCGGCCAGCAGCGGCGTTATGACGCCGATTTTCGCGCCCCAGCCGAACGCGCGGCGGCGGTGAGGCAGCTGGCGGAGCGCGCCGGCGTCGCCTTTATAGACAGCCCAACCCTTCAGCGCTGGCTGCGGCAGCCCGCCCGCACCACTTACCTGTTCGACGTCCGCAGCCCGGAGGAGTACGCCGCAGGTCATCTGCCGCTGAGCGTTAGCGCGCCCGGCGGGCAGCTGGTGCAGGAAACCGACCATTTCGCCAGCGTGCGCGGGGCGCGCATTGTGCTGATTGCCGATGACGAGATACGCGCGCCGATAACGGCGTCCTGGCTGGCGCAGATGGGGTGGGAAGTGGCGGTATTACGCGATGCGCGCGCGGAAGATTTTAGCGAGCGCGGTACCCCCGCAGGCCGCGTACCGCCGGGTCCGCAGGTGGAGGAGATTGCCCCGCAGCAGCTGGCGGCACAGCTGAGGGAGCCGGGAACCGTGGTGCTGGACTTTACCACCAGCGCCAACTACGTCGCCCGGCATATTCCCGGCGCTTACTGGCTGGTGCGTTCACAGCTGCGCCAGGCGCTGGAGGTGCTGCCTTCCGCCGAGCGTTACGTTGTCACCTGCGGCAGCAGCCTGCTGGCCCGCTACGCGGTGCCTGAGGTTGCGGCGTTAACCGGTAAACCGGTGCAGCTGCTGAGCGGCGGCACGCTGGCGTGGATTGACGCCGGGCTGGCGCTGGAGCATGGCGAGACGCATCTGGCGACGCCGCGCAGCGATCGCTATCAGCGCCCGTATGAAGGTACCGATAACTCACCCGCGGCAATGCAGGCCTACCTCGACTGGGAGTTCGGCCTGGTTGAACAGCTGAAGCGCGATGGCACGCACGGGTTTAAAGTATTGTGATGTCCCCCCGCTCGCGCTGCGCTTAGCGGGGCTACGGGCTCACCGCCGTCTGCCATACCGTCGCCCGGACTGATGCGCGGCATCGCCTCCGGGGAATTATGCCGCACTGCGCTCTGCTCCCGGGGGTGGCGCAAGCGCCTGCCCGGGCTACAGGTCCACCGCCGTCTGCCATACCGTAGCCCGGACAGATGCGCAGCATCGCCTCCGGGGAATTATGACGCACTGCGCTCTGCTCCCGGGGGCGGCGCAAGCGCCTGCCCGGGCTACAGGTCCTGGGAGTTCGGCCTGGTTGAACAGCTGAAGCGGGATGGCACGCACGGGTTTAAAGTATTGTGATGTCCCCCCGCTCGCGCTGCGCTTAGCGGGGCTACGGGCTCACCGCCGTCTGCGGTCCGGTAGCCCGGACAGATGCGCGGCATCGCCTCCGGGGAATTATGCCGCACTGCGCTCTGCTCCCGGGGG
>NZ_JBEAFN010000024.1:0-37028 GCF_040061795.1 Klebsiella sp. GN_Kp190 | reverse complement strand
TCTGCGGACCGGTAGCCCGCCTCCGGGGAAGGTGCACAGCATGAGGTTTTGTTGCGGTCTTCTTCCCGGCTCGCGCTGCGCTTAGCCGGGCTACGGGTTCATAGCCGTCTGCGGACCGGTAGCCCGCCTCCGGGGAAGGTGCACAGCATGAGGTTTTGTTGCGGTCTTCTTCCCGGCTCGCGCTGCGCTTAGCCGGGCTACGGGTTCATAGCCGTCTGCGGACCGGTAGCCCGCCTCCGGGGAAGGTGCACAGCATGAGGTTTTGTTGCGGTCTTCTTCCCGGCTCGCGCTGCGCTTAGCCGGGCTACGGGTTCATAGCCGTCTGCGGACCGGTAGCCCGCCTCCGGGGAAGGTGCACAGCATGAGGTTTTGTTGCGGTCTTCTTCCCGGCTCGCGCTGCGCTTAGCCCGGGCTACGGATTCATAGCCGTCTGCGGGTCGGTAGCCCGGACAGGCGCGCAGCGCCGCCTCCGGGGAATGTGCCGGGATGAATGCATCGGTGCGGCTTCTCCCCGGCTCGCGCTGCGCTTAGCCCGGGCTACGGGTTCATAGCCGTCTGCGGGTCGGTAGTCCGGGTAAGGCGCGTAGCGCCGCAACCCGGGGAATGCGCCGGGATGAATGTATCGGTGCGGCTTCTCCCCGGCTCGCGCTGCGCTTAGCCGGGCTACGGATTCATAGCCGTCTGCGGGTCGGTAGCCCGGGTAAGGCGCGCAGCGCCGCCTCCGGGGAAGGTGCACAGCATGAGGTTTTGTTGCGGTCTTCTTCCCGGCTCGCGCTGCGCTTAGCCGGGCTACGGGCTCATAGCCGTCTGCGGGTCGGTAGCCCGGGTAAGGCGCGCAGCGCCGCAACCCGGGGAATGGCTGCGGAAGCGTTAGCGCAGCTCGACGCCGCCCTGCACCATGCGCAGCAGGTGCTGCCGGGGCCAGAGCTCGCTAAGCCGCGTCTCTCCCAGCCGTCGCTGCAAATACTCAATATCGTGACGCTGGCGGTCGAGCATCAGGCCGACCACGCTGCCGCTGTGCGCCACGTTAATACCGTATAAATCGCACTCTTCCACCAGCCCCCGCAGCGTATCAAACCCCGGCTTCGGCAGCAGATGCTGGCTGGCGACGGCGCTGAGCGTCGCGGCCTCTCCCATCCGCCGCGGATTATCCGTCTCGCAGGCCAGCTGAACTTTCTCCCAGGCTAGTTGCAGAGACGCGGAGTGGGCGTGCAGCTTTTCAAGCCGGGGAAGGCGGTGGTAATCGGTGGTCAGCAGCGTGGCGGGGCTTTCCAGCACCAGCAGATCGAGCTGCGGCTGGCTGCCGCAGGCAATCTGCGTGGCGGCGGTGTTGTGGTCGAACAGGGTCAGCTGGCGGAACAGGGTGCTGTCGGTGGGCTCCAGGGAGACGCAGAGCCGGGCGAGGGTGGTTTCATCCAGCGGATGGCCGAGATGATGCGCGGTGGCCACCGCCGTCGCGGCGATATCCGCGGTGCTGCTGGCCATCCCCTTGGCGACCGGAATCGTGGAGCAAATATCGATCCGAATCTCTTTGCCGAGCTCCGCCGGATAGCGCCAGTAGCTCAGCAGCCGGTCGACCATCGCCCGCGCCAGCGGACGTTCATCCGCGCGAGGCGAACCGTAGTCCACCTCGACGGTGCTGTACCAGTCAACGGGGCAGGAGACCAGCTTCTCGCTGCCGAGGATCCAGCCCTGGATGAGTTCACCGCAGGAGGCGGGGCATTGTGCTACGGCCACGTATTCACCTTTTTACCCGTTATACTTCAAGCTACAGGGGCGTTGGCTGCTCTCATTCACCCCAGTCACTTACTTATGTAAGCTCCTGGGGACTCACTCGTTTGCCGCGTTACTCGGCCTGCGGCCTCGCCCCTACGGGGCCAGCGCAAGCGCTGTTCAAAGCACAAGTGCTTTGTCCTGTAACTTGAATTATTTAGGGTAAAGTTTCAGAATTTTAAGCGCATAGTGTCATGCCGATCCCGCTATTACCATGATTCACCGCAACTTGCCGGGCTGCGAGCTCAGGCTGAAACGGTTAATGTCTGCGCTTCGGGAAGCGCCAGGCGCATCACATCGCGGGCAATCATCAGCTCTTCATTGGTATTAATGACCGCCACTTTGACCATCGCATTCTCGGCCTGGATAAAGGTGGCGTTGTGCTGGTTTTTCTCTTCATCGACCGACAGCCCGAGGAAATTCAGGTTATGGCAGATGGCGCTCCTGGCGCGGGCGGAGTTTTCGCCGATGCCGCCGGTAAAGATCAGCGCGTCCAGGCCGCCCATCTGCATAATATAGCTGCCGATGGTGGCGCGGATGCGCTCGGCAAACAGCGAGAGCGCCAGGGCCGCCCGACGATTGCCGCTGTCCGCCGCCTGCTCGACATCGCGATAATCGTGCGACACGCCGGAAACCCCCAGCAGGCCGGATTCGTTATTCAGCAGCTGATTAAGCTGCTCCGGCGTTTGCCCCTCATGCAGCGCCAGCCACGGTAGAATCGACGGATCGATATCGCCGCTGCGGGTGCCCATCATCACGCCGGACTGCGGCGTAAAGCCCATTGAGGTATTAACCGAGCGCCCGCCTTTGATTGCGCATACGCTGCTGCCGTTGCCGAGATGGCAGCTCACCACGCGCAGGGCGCTCAGCGGCACGCCCAGCTTTTCCGCCAGCGTCGCGCTGACGTACTTATGGCTGGTGCCGTGGAAGCCGTAGCGGCGAATGCCCAGCTCGCTGTAGTAGCGCCACGGCAGCGGATAGATAAAGGCGCGCTCGTCCAGCGTCTGGTGAAAAGCGGTATCAAATACCGCCACCGACGGCGTTTCGGGCAGCAGCTGGCGGAAAACGTTAATGCCCAGCGCGTTGACCGGGTTGTGCAGCGGGGCCAGCTCCGCCAGGCGCTCGATTTCCGCTAAGGTATCATCGGTGACCGGCGTCGAATCTTTAAAGCGCTCTCCGCCGTGCGCCACGCGGTGGCCGACGCCGTCAATATCCTGCAAACTCTGGATAATCCGGTGGTCGAGGAGCTTTTCCAGCAGCAGGGTGACCGCTTCACGGTGATCGGCAATCGGCGCCGTCTCCTGCCATTTCTGCGCCGGCGTTTTGAGGGTCACCTGGGCGTTTGCCATGCCGATACGTTCAATCAATCCCTGGCAGAGCATATCGCCCTGAGGCATCTCCAGCAGCTGGAATTTTAACGATGAGCTGCCGGCATTAATGGCCATTATTTTGTAAGACATAGAGGTTCCTTCGAATTCAGAAAATCCAGCACGGCATCAAGACCCAGATTATTCAGCGCGCTGGTGACAAAAATCTGCTGCGCCCCAGCCTGCCTGAGCCACTCCTCGATGAGCGATAACCGCTGCGGGTCGGCCAGGTCGGCTTTGGTGACCAGGCCAATCGTCGGGCGGTTCATCGGGGCGGTAAAACCCGGAGAAAACGGCGACCACTGGGCGTCGGCGTTCAGCACCAGAGCGATAACGTCGGCCTCGCAGGCGCTGGTCAACAGAGCGCTATAAAGGCAGCGGTTCTCCAGATATTCGCCCGGCGTGTCGATGGCCATCGGCGACCATTCAATCGCCTGGGTTTTCTTGTAATGGAGCGCTTCGCCGCGCAGGCCCTGGGTCAGCGAGGTTTTGCCGCACTGGCTGGGGCCGATAAACATCAGACGTTTCATCGCGCTACGTCCGGGTTATTGAGCAGGTAGTAAAATGCATCATCTCGCCCAGGGTGCGCGTCACCTGCTTGAGGGCGTACTCGACGGCGGAAACGTCGCCGGTCAGCACCACGGCGCCGGTAAAGCGGTCAAGAAAACCGATCTCCACCGCGCCGGATTTGGTGGCGATATCGCAGGCGATAATCGACGCCTCGCTGGGCGTAATGGTGAGGATGCCGATGGCGGAAACCGCATCCTGCAGGCCGAGCTTCTTAAAGAGATCTTTCCCGGGGTTGGCAATCAGGTGCGCGAGGGTCACCTGTTTCCCGGGAACGTATTCCTGAATCATGCGATCCGTGGTCGGCTGTCTTTCCATTATCCCTCCACCATCTGTCGCCACATGGCTTCATGCGGGCGCGGGATCACCGAACGGTAGACCAGCAGCCCTTTTTCGCCCGCGCTTTCACTGGCTACCGTGACCGCGTTGTTGACGTCGGAAACGTCGCCCGCCACCACCATGTAGCATTTACCGCCGATGCCGAAGGCCATATGCACCCGCACCAGGGTGACGTTGGAGCCTTTTACCGCCCGATCGGCGGCGCTGATGCAGGCCGCAACGCTCCAGGTTTCAACGATGCCGACCGCCTGGCGCTTGTCCACGCTGTTCAGGCCGCTGATGGCCGGAAGGACGCTGGGGTGAATATTCGCCAGCACCAGGCTGTCGACGAGCATTTCGCCGGCCTGCGAGGCACCGGTTTCAATAGCCTGCTGGATAGCGCCGATATCCCCGCCGAGCATCAGTAAAAACTTACCCGGGCAGATAGTCTTGCTGACCAGCAGATTGACGTTGGCGCTTTTCAGCATCGCATCGCCGAGTTCCATTCCTTTGGCAATGCTGGTGAGTTCTAAAATTCCTATAGCCTGAGACATGGTTAACCTCTTACCACCGTGATGGCCTGTTCGCTGATGGCCGCAACCACGCCGTCGATGCTGGCGTGAATCGGCGCGCCTAATGCGCCTGCCGGGATATCGGCAACGCATTGCCCGCGCGTAACGCGCTCTCCCACCGCAACGTTCGCTACCGCGCTGGCGCCGATATGCTGGCGCAGCGGCAACGTCACGGTTTCTACTGCCGGTTCGTCCTCCACCAGCGGCGCCTCCTGATACCAGGGGCTCAGCCCCAGTTTGGCGATCAGCCGCTTCACCGGCACCAGGCGATATTTCGCCATCTCATCGGCCGGATAGAGCGGCCCTTCGTAGCGCTGGTTTTGTGCCCGCAGCTCGCGTTTGAGCATGCGGTTGATGCGCATCGGCGAGATCCCCACCGGGCAGGCCACGCTTTCGCAGACGTTGCACTCCGAGCAGGTGAGGGCGCTCAGCAGCAGCTGGGGCGTGGCGGCCTGATGAAAGTTCACCGCCCGCACCAGCAGGTGCGGAGAGAGTTCGTGGCCGATCAGATGCCGCGGGCAGAGATCGGTACACAGTCGGCACTGCTCGCAGACGGTACGGGCCACGGAAAGCACCGTGCGCTCGTCCTGCATCCGCCGCTGGATAAGCGGATGGCTTTTCGGCAGCACCAGCAGGCCGCCGGTGGTTTTGGTTACCGGGCTATCGAGGGAGGTAATCAGGCCGCCCATCATCGGGCCGCCGTTAATAAACCCGGGGTCGTCGACCGTCGCGCCGCCCGCCAGCGCCAGCACTTCGCGCAGCGACATGCCGATGGGGACGGTGACGGTCAGCGGCCGGGCGACCGCGCCGTTAACGGTCAGCGTACGGCGGGTCACCGCAAACTGCTGCTCAACCGCTCGGGCAATATTGAGCACCGTTTGCACGTTATTCACCACGACCCCGACGCTGGCCGGCAGCGCGGCGGGCGCGACCCGGCGACCGGTAGCCAGCCAGATAGTCAGCACCTCATCGCCTGCGGGATAGACATCCGGCAGAATATGCAGGCGAATACCGGCAGGCAGCAGCGGGGTGAGCGCATCGATAGCCCGGCGGTACTTCTCTTTCAGGGCTATCACCCCTTCGCGCGCGCCGGTTGCCGTCATCGCGTACTGCACGCCGCGGACAAGACGCGCAGCCTGCTGCCACATCAGCTGCTGGTCGACCTTGAGCATCGGTTCGCACTCGGCGGCGTTCACCAGAAAAATCTCTACCTGCGCCTGCAGCTTCACGTGGGCGGGAAACCCCGCGCCCCCCGCGCCGACCACGCCCGCCGCGCGCACGCGCTCGCGGATCTCCTCGGCGCTCCAGGCCATTTCAGCAGCGTTGACGGCGGTACTCATAGCAGATCCTCCAGCAGTTCCTGAATCTCCCCGGCGCTGGCCGGGCGAGGATTGGTGCGTAGCGTCACGTCAGCCAGCGCGGCCTGCACCATTGCCGAAATACGCGCTGAGTACTGGGATCGTCCCTCTTTCAGCGCGACCGCCAGTGACGGCAGCGCGCAGCGCTGCTTGAGCCGTTCGATTTGCTGGATCAGCGCATTGATCGCCGTACTATCGCTGGCGTCTGCCGGACAAAAGCCGCAGGCTTTGGCCAGCCGGGCGTAGCGTTTTGCGGCGCGCGGATGACCGGCGTTAAAGCGGATAACCGCGGTTAACAGCAGCGCGTTGGCCAGCCCGTGCGGCAGATGAAACTGCCCGCCAAGCTGGTGGGCGATGGCGTGATTAAGCCCCAGCCCCGCCTGGCTGAACGCCATCCCGGCAAGCGTTGAGGCATTGTGCATTTTCCCGCGCGTCGCCACGCAGTCGCCTTTTTCCACCGCCGTGGGCAGATACTGAAACACCAGCCTGGCGGCTTTTTCCGCCAGCGCGTCGGTAAAGTCGCTGGCGTGCGGAGAGACCCACGCCTCCAGCGCGTGGGTCAGCACGTCCATGCCGGTGTTGGCCGTAATCTGCGGCGGCACGCTGACCACCAGATCCGGGTCAAGGATCGCCATATCGGGATAGAGTGCATTGTCGAACAGCGGATACTTGATGCCTTTATCCGGGTCGCTAATCACGCAGGCGCTGGTCACTTCCGAACCGGTACCGCTGGTGGTTGGTATCGCCACGCAGGTTTCGATATTGATGCCGCTCTGCTGGCTAAACCAGACGATGGCTTTCGCCGCGTCCATCGCCGAGCCGCCGCCGAAGCCGATGACCACCTGCGGCTGCAGGGTCTGCATTTGCGCAATGCCCTGCACCACGGTATGGATAGTGGGGTCCGGGGTTATCTCGCTAAAGACGCTGATGCGGTTATCTGCGGGCAACGCCTGACGCAGGGTTTCCAGCAGCGGCGAGCGCGCAAGAAAGCCATCGCAGATGATCCAGATATGCTTGTGGGTAAAGCGCCTGAGCACCGCCAGGCTACCCTGACCGCTGTACAACCGCGTTTGTAGTGAGAAAGTCTTCATCGCGACCTCGGTTAGCGAATGGAAAAGCCGTTGGTCAGCACGCAGCGACGGGAGCGGGCAAACGTGCGCGCCGAGGTTGTCCCTTCACCGGTCGGCGTGGCGATAGTAAAGGTGGTAAAGCCTTCGCCGCCGACGCCAATCCCGGCATAAGAGGGGCCGTTCTTAACGAATATCGAGGTTTGCAGAGTGCGGGCCGCGAGGTTCAGGCGCGAGACATTTTGCGAGTGCATAATGGCGGTATGATGCAGCCCCTCTTCAACCTTCAGCGCCAGCGCCAGCGCGCTATCGAAATCGCTGACTTTTACCACCGGCAGCATCGGCATCAGCTGCTCGCTGGTGACCCACGGATCGTCGGCGTTAACCAGCGCTATCAGCAGACGCGGCGCTTTCGCCGGAACGGCGATGCCGGCCGCTTCCAGCATGGCCGATGGGCTTTTGCCGACCAGTTTTTTATTCGCCTGGCCTTCAGGCAGGCAGGCGGCGCGGAGTTTGTCGGTATCGGCAGGGCTCAGCAGCAGCGCGCCGAAGGTTTGCATTTGCTGCACCAGACGTTCGGCGACGCTCTCCACCACAATCAGGCTCTTCTCGGCAATGCAGGGCAGGTTGTAATCGAACGAGGCGCCGTTGATGATATCTTCCGCCGCTTTGACCAGATCCGCCGTTTCATCGACGATGCAGGGCGGGTTGCCCGCGCCGGCGCCGATCACTTTCTTACCACTCTTCATGCCCATCGCCACAATGCCGGGGCCGCCGGTAATAGCGAGGACCGCAATGCGCGGATGGGCCATCATCTGCTGGGTGGCTTCAAACGTCGGTTCCGCCACGGTGACCACCAGATTGCGGATGCCGCAGCAGCGGAAGGCAATCTCTTCAATCATGCTAATCAGCTTCAGAGAGACCTTTTTTGCTCCCGGATGCGGGCTGAAATAGACGCTGTTGCCCGCCGCCAGCATGCTGATGCTGTTGTTGATGATGGTCTCCGTCGGGTTGGTGCTCGGTGCGACCGACCCGATAACGCCAAACGGCGAATACTCAAACAGCACCATGCCGCCGTCGCCGGTCAGCGCGGTGGTGGTGAGATCTTCCACGCCCGGCGTGTTGTCCAGCGCAGCCTTGTTTTTCAGGAGCTTATCTTCTTTGTTGCCCATCCCCGTTTCATTGGCGCTCTCTTCCGCCAGCGCGGCCAGCTGCGGCGTCAGCTCCTGACGGATTGCGCTGATGATGGCGCTGCGGGTTTTCAGCGGGCACTGCTGATAACGTAAGAACGCCTGGTGCGCGGCGTCGATAGCCTCGCTGACGGACTGAAAAATCCCTTTGCCCTGCGGCTGCTCCGGCGTTTGCCCCGGGGTTAACTGTTCGCTAAGAATGGTGCGAATAAGGGTTTCGAGTTCGGAAGTATTCATTGATGAGTTCCCACGTTAATGGCCGCGATGGCGGCCAGTGCTATGTCCATGTCCTGCTCAACGCTGCCGCCGCTGATGCCAAGACCCCCGATTAATAAGCCGTCGCGCCACAGGGCGTAACCGCCGCCAAAGGTGACCACTTTTCCCTGTAAATGCGTTTCGAGGCCATAAAGCGCGGCGCCCGGCTGAACGGCGTCGCTCAGCTCATGGGTCGCCGTTTTCATCGCCACCGCGGTCCAGGCCTTTTTCGGCGCCAGCTCGCTGCTGACCAGCAGAGCGTCCGGCATCCGCCAGGTCACGGTTTCGGTGCCGTGCGCGTCAACGATGCTGATCACCACCGGCACCTGTAGCTGCTGCGCGCGCTCAACGGCGGCGCGGGTAAGCTGGTGCAGATCGTGGAATGAGAGGGCCACGGGCGTCGTCTCCTTGCTGCGGCTCGGCTGGCTGGCGGCCAGATAGCGCCGGCTCACTTCGCGGATGATGTTGTTCTGGTGAGCATCGCTATCTTCCGCGCGCGCCAGGGCGTACAAGCAGTCTGATAAGCGATTGATGTAGCGCATCAGCACCTGGCGCACGGTGACTTCCGCCGCCAGCTCAACCAGCCGGCGTTCGGCCCGGCGGGCCAGCGTGCGGGCAAAATGCAGACGGCTCGCGGCTTCGCAGCGGCCGGGTAAAATAAAGCTGTGCAGCGGTTCGACGCGGGCCATGGCCCGATCGATAGCGGCTTCCAGAGCGGAAATCTCTTCGCTGCTGATGTAGCGCTGTTTCGGCGACGGCCGTTCGCTGTCGCTGGCCAGTTCTGCGCTAAACCAGAAAATTTGCTGCTGGATAGCTTCGAGCAGGGCGCGGTGGTGTTTATCCGCGGCGGCGCAGGCGCACAGGCTCAGCGCGGCGTTGAGCTCATCCAGCGTGCCGTAGGCTTCAACCCGCGGGTGGGTTTTGCTCACCCGCTGGCCGGTAAAGAGTGAGGTGGTGCCAGCGTCGCCCGTTCGGGTATAAATCGCCATAGTCGCTCCTTAACGTGAAAGCGTATCGACAATGCCGACAACGGCGAGGTCGATGGCCTCGTTTGGCCCGGAAAAAACGTGCCTGGCGCTGGAACCGCCGCTGAGCAGCACCAGCTCGCCAACCCCCGCGCCGACGGAATCCACGGCGACTTCATCGCCGGAGGTCGGCGAGGCGGGGAGCTCACCATCGGCGCTGACCCGCCGCACCAGCAGCAGCTTTTTGCCGACCAGGGAAGGCGATTTTTGCGTGGAGACAACCGCGCCCGTGACTCGTGCCAGATGCATGATTTACTCCTGCTTAATGAGTTCAATATTCCGCGCCTGCGCCGCGTCGCGCGCCAGCGCGGTCACGAGGCATTTGCGGTGGAAAACCAGGCGCCCCTGGCCCAGCGGCGCGACGTCGCGATAGCTCAGCACCGAACCCGCGTGCAGGATCAGCGGCACTCCGCGCTCGTCGGTGAAGTTCACCGGCAGGCGGGCCAGTTTTTTAACCGGGATAACCGGCAGCAGCTGGCGGTGCAGGGTGAGCTGTACGCGGAGGCCAAAAGCCAGCGCGTCGTGAATGTTGCGGGCCGCGGGATCGTCGGTTTCCGCCTCCGTCAGCTGGCCCAGCAGGGGCAGGTCGACGAGCAGAATGCGCAGCGACGCGTGCTGGCAGAACAGGCTCCGGCAGTCGGCATCGCGCAATTGCGCCACGCTCAGCGTCGCCGTGCTATGGGCGCGACGCTGCAGCCGGGAGACAATCTCCTCCACGATGCGCTGCAGAACTTCGCCGTTCATCGCGGGCCTACCAGCCGGGCAAAGACCTGCGGGTTATCGGCGCCGGCGGCGTTGGCTTCATCGGTATCGATGTGCATTTCGAGGCGCATATCCGGCGAAACGCGAACCGCCACGTTGTTGAAGATCAGCCCGCGCGCGTCGCCTTCAATGGCCACCGAAACTCTGTCGCCGTGGGCGACCCGCAGGATCAGCGCATCGAGCGGCGACATATGAATATGCCGCTGCGCGACGATAACCCCTGACGCCAGCTCCAGCTCGCCAAAAGGGCTGACCAGGCGGATGCCCGGTGTCCCTTTCAGATCGCCGGACATCCTCAGCGGCGCCGCAACCCCCAGGGTTCGGGCATCGGTACGCGAGATTTCCACCTGGCTTACCGAGCGCAGCGGACCGAGCAGGCGCACATTTTTAAGCTGCCCCTTCGGCCCCACCAGGGTGACGGTTTGCTCCGCGGCGTACTGTCCCGGCTGCAGCAGCGCCTTTTTCTCGCTGATGGGATGGCCGGGGAACAGGCGTTCGTAATCCGCCGCCGACAGGTGAATATGACGATTTGAAACCCCCAGCGGGATGGGGCGTAGCCGCATCTCGTCGAGAACTTTGCTGACCGTTGATTCCAGAAGCTGTTTATCCATTACGCTTCACCTCGCTTGCCGGGATGAATGCAAAGCGAGCGCGGCTCACCCTTCTGGCGTGGACATTTTGGATCGAGGCACAGGTTGCAGCTGACCACGCCGTGTTGCTGGGGAAGCTCTTCTGCTGGCGCTGGCGAAACGACATCAGCCGTCCCTGACGCTTCAGGTTCAGGTTGCATGACGGAGGGCGGGGGCGCCTCCGCGCGCAGGATCCCTTCTCCGGGCCTGGCGATGACTTTGTGGGCCACCAGGCCGTTTCGCTGCTCGGCAAACTGTGCGCCGGTGGTGATGGCCGCCTGCACGGAGGCCACATCACCGGTAATTTTAATCACCGTCCAGCCTGAACCATTGGTCTTTTCGAGGGCGACCAGCGTGATAGAAGCGGATTTCGCCATGATATCGGCGCAGCTGATAGCCAGTGCCAGACCACAAACTTCAAGTAATCCCAGTGATTGCTTCACGCGGTGCTCCTTATTCGCCATCAATCAGGCTGATTTCGGTAAAATGGCCTCAACGTCGCTGTGCGGACGCGGGATCACGTGGCAGGATTTCACCTCGCCCACCGCGCTCGCCGCCGCGCTGCCCGCGTCTACCGCCGCTTTGACCGCGCCGACGTCGCCGCGCACCATTACGGTGACGAGGCCCGAGCCAATTTTTTCGTAGCCGACCAGCTGCACGTTGGCGGATTTCACCATCGCATCGGCGGCCTCAATGGCGCCCACTAACCCTTTTGTTTCAACCAGTCCCAGTGCGTTATTCATCCTGCTGTTCTCCTGTTGCTTCGCTATTCAGATCCCGGAAAGGGATCCCTTTGACCAGCCGTGCCGCGTTATTACCGGTGTTGCGATGGGCCTGACTGTCCTGATGATGCATCAGCGTAAAAAGCGGCGCCGATGCGGGTAAATTCTTGTAGTGCACGACCAGCGTATGGCGGTCGCAGGCGATGCCCACCAGCAGCGGCGAGCTGCGCGCCGCCTGCCAGGCGCTGTCCACGACCTCTCCGGCCGGGTGATGCTGGAGCCGGAAAGGGATACCTTCCTCTTCGATACCCAGCAGCACTTCGCGCCACATGCCGTCGCAGTCGTCGATGACGGCGATCGCGATGGCCGGGGCGCTGTGATTACCGTTCATGCGCAAACTCCTTATGCCAGGAGAGAATCAGGCCGGTGGCCACCGCGTTTCGGGGGCCCTCGCTGCCGCGAATATTTCCCCGTCCGGCAACCAGGCGGTAGTGCGCCAGCGCATCGGTGACCAGCTGCGGGACTTCGAAATCCAGCGACGAACCGCCGACCAGCACCACGAACGGAATATCGCGAATGTTGCCGGTGGGGCTGACCTGACGCAGCGCGCGCAGGGCGTTGGTGACAAAGACCCGCTCTTTGGCGCTGCGGCGAATGGCGCGCACTTTTTCCAGCGCTAAATCGCCGGGCAGCGGCACCAGTTCGTCCGCTTTCACCACGCAGACGCGGGCGAACACGGCGGGCGGCAGCGGCGTGGAGAAGAACTGCACGCTGCCGTCCTCGTGGCGTAAATGGAACAGGCTTTCCACCTTGGCCAGCGGGTACTTCTTGATCTCTTCCGCCAGATAGCGGTCTTCCAGCCCCAGCTCGCGGGCAATAATCATCGTCACCATGTCGCCTGCGCCGGCGAGGTGGGTGGCGATGATGTCGCCTTTGGGGTTGATGATGGAGGCATCGGTGGAGCCCGCGCCGAGGTCGAGGATCGCCAGCGGTCGGGTGGTGCCCGGCGTGGTCAGCGCCCCCAGGATGGCGGCTTCGGCCTCGGCGCCGCCGATCTGCACGTCGATATTGAGCTTCTGCTCGATTTCGCGGGCGATCATTGCCATCTGCAGACGATCCGATTTCACCATCGAGGCGATGCCGACGGCCTGCTCCAGCGAGAACTCCCCGGCCAGACCGCCGGTGACGCTCACCGGTACCGAGGTATCAACGGCCAGCAGGTCCTGAATAAATATTTCGCTGCTCGGCTTGTTGGTCAGCTCGGCCATGGTCTGGCGCACGTGTTCCAGCATGCCACCGATATTGGTGCCGGATTCGCCGGTGACGTTATCGAGCCTGCCGCAGCCGTCGACCGCTTTCATGATGGCCTCGGCGCCGGCGGCAACATCTACGCGCACGCTACGTCCCTGAGCCAGCAGCTCAAGATTACCGGCGGGTATCGCGCGCGCTTTGACGTCGCCGGATGGCGTTTTGACCACCACGGCGGAACGGTTGCCAATCAGCGCCCGGGCCATCGGGACGATGTTTTTCGTCTCCTCGGGGCTGAGGTTAAAGACGGTGGCGATGCCGTAAGGGTTAGAGAGGGTTTCGATGACCTTCCCCGGTACGGCGACCTCAATCGCCGCCAGCATCCCCAGCGGAATGCGGTCGATGTACAGCACTTCGTCAACGATCGGCAGCGGTTTTTCCAGCCGGTTGCTGACCAGTACGCCATCGTCGCGCTGCAAAATGACGCCGGTAATCTGATACCCGGCGCGCAGGGAAGCGTTAATCACGCTGGCGATATCGGCAAAATCGAACGCCGACGACACCACCAGGATATAGGGCGCGTCCGCCGGGCGGGTTAGCAGCTCCTGCGGCGTAATGGTGATGCCTGTGCCAAGCCCCGCGCCGCCGGGCGTTTTCGGGTTATGGCCGATCATGGTCGATTCGGTGATGATGGTTTCGGTAATGGTTTCCATCGCCACATCGCCAATCACCGGCGTCGCTTCGTTGATGCGGATGAGCGAAATATCGCTGACGGCGATCCCGGCGCCTCTGGCGACGAGGGCGAGCGCCTCCTGAATCCCGAACACGTTACGCAACGTGCCTTTGATTCCGGTGGTTTCCGCCAGTGCGCTGTGGGTGATCGTCAGCGCGCCAGCCTCATCCAGGGTCGCCAGGGCGACTTCCGTTGATGAGTTGCCGATATCAATGCCAGCTATATATCGCATCACATGCCCCTGTAATTAATCGTCGCCTTTGAGTTTTTTACGCTCGACGTACAGCGTGGCCGCTTCGCGAACGAAAGCGGCGCAAATCTTCGCCTGATAGCGGCTTTCGAGATCGTCGGCGATCGCCAGCAGCTCCTCTTTCGTCGAGCGATAGGGGCGGAGGGCGTTGTAGATTTCAAGAATGCGATCGTCCGGTACCGCGGTCAGCTCGGCGGCGCGCTCGAAGTTCATCGCCAGCCGGTCGCGGCCCGCGTCTTTGGCAATAGAAGCCTGTAAGCGCAGGGTTTCCGGGGTAATACGCATATCCTGGGCGGTGACTTTATTGCTCAGCACGTTTTCCAGCGTAAAGTCGTCCAGCGTTTTATTGGTGGCGGTTTTCACCCATTCCGGGTGCTTGTTTGCCAGCGGGTAGTCGCTGACCCTGGCGCTACGGGACGCGCCGCCAGCCGCCGGAGCCGCCGCAGGCGCCTCGCCCTGCAGGCTGTTCATGCGGCTCAATACGTCGCGTACCATCGATTCAATTGCGTCGGTATTCATGGAGTTATCCTTTATCAAAGCGCCACGCGCAGTTCCTGCGGGTTTTTGCCCGTCACCACGTACTTGGTCTCTTTAATGTGCAAAATGGCCGATTTCGCCTGGTACTTCGGCCGCGCCATCTGGTCATTCAGCGTCGGGACCGGCTGCGGCGATTCTCGTTTCGCATAGCGGGCGGCGTTTTTGCCGATCTGGCGATAGGTTTCCAGGGTCAGCAGCGGCGCCTGCGGGAACAGCTCCAGGTTAGAGAGCGGCGGCAGCCCCTGCTGGTGGATCACCGTGGTGCCTTTCGACTGGATGCCGATAGAGATGCCGGAGCCGCTCAGGCGATTGCCTTCAACGGCGACGAAGGCCACGTCGGAGGATTTAAAGCAGCGAATCACGCGCGCCTTAATGCCTTCTTCTTCAATACCGGCAATGACTTCGCGCAAAATGCTCTTATGCGGGATGCCGACGATATTGACGGTCTGCGCCAGGCCGAAAGCCGGGCCGACGGCGATAATCACTTCGTCCTGCTGGGTGCCCTGACGCGCTTCGCCCACTTCCGTCAGGAAGCCGTCGCCGGCGGGCGGCGTGGCCTGGGGCGCCGCGGAGGCCGCCGGCGCATTAAACGAGACCGGTTTATCGCTGCCCTTCATCTCGCTGAGCACGTCTTCTATTATCTGGCGCAGCAATTTTTCATTAATTTCCATTTCTCACCCCTTAATCAATCTCGTTGGGATCAAGAGCGCCAGGGATGTTTTTAATCTCTTCCCAGCGTTCGCCCTGCAGGCGATAGCCCGTTGCCGGACCGGCATAGTCGTTGACGTCGTTGACGGCCGACAGCACCTGCCCGTCGCCGACGATAATCGCGGAGGTATGCAGGTAGTCCCCGGTCAGCTTGGCTTTCTGGATGTTGAGCATGTCCTGGGCCACGTCGGTGAATCCGCCCTGCGCCAGCGCTTTCACCACTTCCAGACCGTTGCGGTTTTTATTGATGATTTCCTGGGCGAACTTGATGTCTTCGACGATGTTGCGCTCCGGCATATCTTTCGAACCGTGGGCGTAGGTCGCGGCTTCAACTTCTTCATCGGTAATCGGCGGCAGCCCCATTCCGGCAAACACGGCCTGCAGCGCGCGGGCGGCTTTGTTACGGATGGCGATGACGTCCTCTTCGCGAACCGGACGCAAACCGCCGTCCACCTTCAGGTCGCGCTGGATGACGTTGTAGTCGTCAAAGTCTTCGGCATCTTCGTTGGAGCCGGCGAACATGTTGTCGTAGTTCGGCACCGCGGAATAACCGGAGGAGATAAAGTCGGTGCCCGGCAGGAACTGCATCAGCAGGCGCGCGGTACGACGCATATCGGAGTGGGTGAAGGTCTGGTCGTTACTGGAGGCGCACTCCAGATCCAGCGACGAACAGATCAGGTTTTCCGCCAGCACCGCGCGAATCCCGGAAGGCACCGCAGACGGCACGCCGATGCAGCTTACGGAACCGTTTTGCAGACCCTGTACGCCCGCGGCTTTGGTGATGTAGATGCAGCGCGCTTCCAGATAAAGCATGGATTTGCCTTCGGCGTAGCCCATCTGCACTTCCGAGCCTGAGCCGGAGGTAAAGCGCATTTTCAGCCCGCGAGAGGCGTAGGACGAGGCGAGGAAGCCCTTCGACCACGGCGTGTCGTCGCCGTCGGTAAAGACCGGCTCGGTGCCGTAGACGGAGATGGTTTCGGCGTAGCAGGTGTGGCCCAGCATGCCGAGCTTCAGCTCGGTGGCTTCTTCCAGCGAGCACTGCGTCAGCACGCCCGGACGGCCTACCTGCGAGCCCACCAGCAGCGCGATGGCGTTGAACGGCGCATAGCGCGCTACCGCAACGGTGGTTTCCTGTTCGTCAAATCCGCGCCATGCCCCTTCGGCGGCGTCGGCGGCAATCTGTACCGGGTTATCTTTGACGTTGGTGACGTGCGCCTGCTGGGACGGGGTGCGGCGGGCGCGCATTTTCTGCATCGCCATCATCATCTCGACGACGTTCATATGCGAAACTACTTCGACAATTTTCGCCGGCGTCATCGCGGTGGTCAGCGGGACGATTTCGCTGCGTTTAACGTTCGGATCGCACAGCATGTTGGCCAGCTTGACCGAATCCATCGCCATCACTTCTTCGGCGCGGTTCAGGTTGATACCGTAGCGGGCGATAAAGTGGTCGATCAGGTCAAAATCGCTTACCGGTTTCCCGTCCAACTCGGTCACCGCGCCGTTAACGATTTTAATCGACGGTTTCGGATCGTTCGGGCTTTCCATCGCGATAAAGCCTTCTTCGATCCACTCCTTAACGAAGCCGTCCTGATTCACAGGGCGTTTCGCCAGTGCTTCAAATCTTTTCGATCTCATGAATCAGCCTCGTGGGTATCAGATGTAGGACGGGCGATCGTTTTTCGGTTCAGCACCGAGGGTCGCAAGGACGGTTTTGCCGATTTCGCGCGCGGAGGTGACCGCCTGGCGGACCGCGCCGGAGTCGCCGGAAATCACCAGAATGGCTTCGTTACTGAAGCTGGTGCCGTGTGCCGGAGAGCTATAGGCCACGACTTCCACGTTGGCTGACTTCAGGGCGGTATCGGCCATCAGCACGCCCACGGAGGCCGGTGCGCCGACGATGATGCCGCAGGCCCGGCCAATCGGCGCGCCGAAGGCTTTTTCCAGCGCGTAGCTGGCGCGAGCGGTGTACTGCAGCTCGATATGCCCGGCTTCGTTGCCGTAAACATCGCCAAAGGTGCGGTCGAGCTCTTTCAGCGCGACTTCGATACCGCGCTTAACGTCGGAAACGTCGTTACCGCCCAAAATAATCAGCGAACCGTGGCCCGCTCCGCCTTTGGTATCGCGCGGCAGCTCAATGCTGACCACTTCGGTATTGGTGGCTTTCACCGCTTCGTCCGCCGCCATAATGTGCGGGCCAGCGCCGGTGCGGGCGCCGAGAATGCCGATGGAGCGATAGCGCTTTTCAAGCTTCATCGCATCCAGCAGGGCGGTATCGACGTTGGCGATAACCAGACCCAGGGTGTCGCCAATGGCGGTCCCGACAAATTCCGTTAAACTGCAGCTTTTTTCTGCCATAGCCGTCTCTCGTATTGGATGGTTTTCAGTAGGGATGGCCTGCTGTTCCGGCGTTGCCACGCGGGCAATCACCTGAGCCATGATCTGTTCCACCAGCTCATTGCTGCTCATTGGCTAATTCCCTTCGGTAAGATTTTTTCTACATCGGTGTGGGGGCGTGGGATGACGTGTACGGCTTTCACTTCACCCACATTACGTGCGGCGGCGGCCCCCGCATCGGTGGCCGCTTTTACCGCGCCAACGTCGCCGCGTACGATGACGGTCACCAGTCCGGAGCCAATCTTTTCATAGCCCACTAACATCACATTGGCTGACTTAACCATTGCATCAGCGGCCTCTATGGCTGCGGTTAAGCCTTTGGTTTCTACCATTCCTAGTGCTTCTTGTTGCATAAAGACCTCGCATGGAGTGTTCCGATAGTTGGGACTATAAGAAGATGCGAGGAAAAAGAATGGCTGACTTGAATTTGATGGTGAAAAAATAGTGGGTATTGAATAATATAAAATTGCTACATGTAAATTTAATCTATTGATTTTAATTGTTATTTTTATTTATTGTTATGTGATTATCTTGTTTTGTATATTCCATATTTACAAATTTGTTCATGACGAATTTAATTTTATCTGCTATGCGAGAAAAACTGATTTGTGATGTTTGTTGGAAAACGATGAGTTGGTTTTAGCAATATTTTTGCATGTCATGGCGATGGCGTAATTGCGAAATCCGCGCGTGAGCAATGCTATTCTGAGTTATTCAATGACAATAATTTGTTATTGATGCCCGAATTTTCCGGGGCCGCCGTCAGCAGGTTGCCAACAATTTGCGGAGCGGAGTTCATATAGTGGGCCCGTTGTACTCTACTGCCAGCAGGAGGTTGGCTGGTCAGGACACGAACTCTGCTAAGAAGGTGTCACCATGAATGATTCGTTAAAAGCGCAATGTACCGCCGAGTTTCTGGGCACCGGGCTGTTTTTGTTTTTCGGCATCGGCTGCCTGAGCGCGTTAAAGGTAGCGGGCGCCAGCCTCGGACTGTGGGAGATATGCATTATCTGGGGTCTGGGGATCTCGCTTGCCGTCTATCTGACGTCGGGAATATCCGGCGGCCATCTCAACCCGGCGGTGACCGTTGCGTTATGGCTATTTGCCTGTTTTCCTGGGCGCAAAGTCTTCCCCTATATTGTCTCCCAGGTCGCGGGCGCCTTCGGCGGCGCGGTGCTGGCCTATGTGCTGTACAGCACTATGTTTACCGAGTTTGAATCCGCCCACCATATCGCTCGCGGCAGCGTTGAGAGCCTGCAGCTGGCGAGTATTTTCAGCACCTACCCGGCGGCCTCGCTGAGCATCTGGCACGCGGCGCTGGTCGAAGTGGTGATCACCTCCATGCTGATGGGGATGATTATGGCGCTGACCGACGACGGCAACGGCGTGCCGAAAGGGCCGCTGGCCCCGCTGCTGATTGGCCTGCTGGTGGCGGTGATTGGCGCGTCAACCGGGCCGCTGACCGGCTTTGCGATGAATCCGGCGCGTGATTTTGGGCCGAAGCTGTTTACGTGGATGGCGGGCTGGGGCGATATCGCGATGACCGGCGGAAGGGATATTCCGTACTTTATTGTGCCGATTATTGCGCCGCTGATCGGCGCCTGCCTCGGCGCGGCCATCTATCGTTATCTGATAGGAAATAACTTACCGTGTAATACCTGTAAATTAGAGGATTAATGCATCCGCTGAAATAGCGAAAAATTTTCATGAACCGGTATCACGAACTGGCCAAAAACGTCTCCCACGGATGGGAGACTTTTGCTATCGTAATATTCTTTTATCGTTGGCGGTAAATGATGATGAAAGGAAGTGAATATTAAAGAAATGTTTTATTTATAACAAAAAATTAACTGAGAGGTTTTATCATGATTTCTGCGAGCACACTGAACTCAGAACTCATTAATAAAATCGCACAGGATTTTGCGCAGGCCACCAGTCTGGCGGTTGTGGTTGTCAATATTCACGGTGATGAAATATCTGAACTGTTTAACTTCACCCCTTTCTGCCAGCTGATGCGCCAGCACCCTCAGCACAGCACCCGCTGCCGGATGAGCGACCGCTGCGGCGGCCTCGAGGCGTCAAAAACCGATCAGCTCTGTATCTACCGCTGCCACGCCGGGTTAACTGATTTTTCCATTCCTCTGGTTATCGCCGGGCACCTTGTGGGCTTCGTGCTATGCGGGCAGGTGCGCTTAAGCAACGATGTAGAACTGGTGGATATCCTCAACGTGGACGACGGCTGGCAGGCGGACCCCGAGCTGCTCAACGCGTTCCGCGACGTGCCGGAGATGGACTACTCCAGAGTGATTGCCTCCGCGGATTTACTGAAGCTGATCGTCGAGAACTGCCTGAAAAAGCAGCTCAACTTTGTGGTGATTAAAGATAATCCCCAGCAGCCGGAACCCGCGCGCGCCAGCCGGGTCGCCAGCCCTCACGACAGCAAAATGAAGAAAGCGCTGCGCTACATTGACGCCCATTTATCCGACGAGCTTCGCCTGGAAGACGTCGCCGCCCACGTTTATCTCAGCCCCTATTACTTCAGTAAGCTATTTAAAAAATATCAGGGTATCGGTTTTAACGCGTGGGTGAACCATCAGCGGATGGTGAGCGCCAAAGAGCTGCTTTGCCACAGCGACTGGAGCATCGCCAGCATTGCGCGGAATTTAGGATTTTCGCAAACCAGCTATTTTTGCAAAGTTTTTCGCCAGGCTTATCAGGTCACTCCGCAGGCCTATCGCCAGCAAATTAACGCCAGATCACAAACTGAGTCATTTTAAATGACAATATTTTGTTATTGCCGATTTTTGATATGCCCTTGTATCTGGCTCATTCTAAAATGAAAATATCTCATTCAGAGCAATAAATTGTCATAGCGCAACAAAATAATAATGAGAGAACGATAAGCTGCACCAGTTTTTATTTATTTGATGGGATAGAGTGATATCCGAAATGGCTTTCAGCGCGCCATCGGCGTAATGAAACGGCCTTGGTAATTAAAAATTAAACACGACGGGAGCCATCCAGCTTCCGTAAGATATTCCGGAAATCATGCGAGCCGGGCAGTCCCGCTCGAATCATGACGGACTAAACCGACAGGCGCCAGGGAAGGGGGTGTGAATCCCCCGCAGCCCCCGCTGCTGTGATGCTGACGAACCCATATATACGCTAAATAATTCGCGTTGTAGGAAGGCGGCAAGCGAGTGAATCCCCAGGAGCTTACACAGGTAAGTGACTGGGGTGAACAAGTAAAGCCAACGCACATACAACGTGAAGTATGACGGGTATGACCACTGATCTGCTTAGCGGATTGGGAAGGATGGGAGAGGACGACGCTAAGCCAGAAGACCTGCCTGTCGGTAATAATCAACAACTTCGGTGGGAAGTGGGTTGCTCAGATGCGTACAGTCGAAAGACTGGGAATGCACGCAGCCCTACCACCCGGCACAGGATCGGGGTATGGCAGCCAGGCAGCACGCATTTATTCTCGCAGGTACCGGCAGCGGTTGTGGTAAAACCACCGTTACGCTTGGTCTGCTCAGCCTGTTGAAGCAGCGCGGTATGCGGGTTCAGCCCTGCAAAGTCGGCCCGGACTACCTCGATACCGGCTGGCACACCGTCGTCAGCGGCGTCGCTTCCCGCAACCTCGACAGCTTTATGCTCCCGGAACCGGTGCTCAATGCGCTGTTTTGCGAACGGATGCAGCGGGCGGATATCGCGGTCATTGAGGGCGTGATGGGGCTGTATGACGGCTTCGGTACCGACCCTGGCTACTGCAGCACCGCCGCGATGGCTAAACAGCTCGGCTGTCCGGTTATTTTGCTGGTAGATGGCAAAGCGGTTTCCACCTCCATCGCCGCCACGGTGATGGGATTTCAACACTTCGACCCCAGCCTGAATATCGCCGGCGTTATCGTCAATCGCGTCAACAGCGAATCCCATTATCAGCTTCTCAAAGGCGCCATTGAACGCTATTGCGGGCTGCCGGTGCTCGGCTACGTACCGCGCGTGGAAGGGGTGGCGTTACCTGAACGCCATCTGGGGCTGGTCACCGCCCGCGAGTCGCTGGTCAATCAGCAGCCGTGGCGCGATTTTGCCCAAACGCTGGCGCAAACGCTGGATATTGAACGGCTCCTGGCTCTTAGCCAGCTCACCGCCCTACCCGCCGGGGAGTGGCCCCCGCTGCCGTCGCCCGACGCCGGCGCGGGCCTGACGCTGGCGCTGGCCGACGACGAAGCCTTCAACTTTTACTACCCGGATAACCTTACGCTGCTTGAACGCTGCGGGGTGAATATCGTGCGCTTCAGTCCGCTGCGCGATAGCGAGCTTCCGCCGTGCCAGATGATTTGGCTCGGCGGCGGCTATCCGGAAATTCATGCCGCCGGGCTGGCGGCCAATACGTCGATGCTGGCGCAGCTGCGGGAGGCGCACCGGCGCGGGGTGGCGATTTACGCCGAGTGCGGCGGTTTGATGTATCTCGGCAGCACCCTTGAAGACGCCAGCGGCGACATCTATCCGATGGCCAATCTGATTCCCGGCCACAGCAAGATGGGCAAACGGCTTACCCGCTTTGGCTACTGCGAGGCGCGGGCGATGCGGCAAACGCTGCTGGCGGCGCCCGGCGAAACCCTGCGCGGGCATGAGTTTCACTACTCGGATTTTACCCCTGAGATCCCGGCGGTTCTGGCCTGCCGTAAAGTCCGCGACGGTATGACCCTTCAGCAGTGGTCGGGCGGCTGGCAGGTGGGCAACACGTTCGCCAGCTATCTGCACCTGCACTTTGCGCAGCGTCCCATCATGCTCAACCACTGGCTGGCTGCGGCAAGGAGCGCTCTATGACGCTGCTGGCATGGGGCGTTGCCTGGCTCCTCGATTTTATCATCGGCGATCCGCAGAGCTGGCCGCATCCGGTGCGCTGGATAGGCAACCTGATCGCCGCCGTTCAGCGCGGCGTGCGCCGCTATTGCCGCAGCGATGTCGCCCTGCGCGTCGGCGGCGCCGTGATGTGGCTGGTGGTGGTCGGGCTAACGTGGAGCCTCTGCTGGGGCGTGCTGGCGCTGGCGCGGACGATTCATCCGTGGCTTGGCTGGCTGGTTGAGGTATGGATGATTTTCACCGTGCTGGCCGGACGCTGCCTGGCGCAGTCGGCGCGGGACGTCGAGCGCCCGCTGCGCGCGGGGGATCTGGCGGAGAGCCGTATCAAGCTGTCGTGGATCGTCGGGCGCGACACGTCGCAGCTTGCGCCGCAGCAGATTAATCGCGCGGTGGTGGAAACCGTCGCAGAGAACACCGTCGACGGCATTATCGCGCCGCTCTTCTTTCTGCTGCTGGGCGGCGCGCCGCTGGCGATGGCCTATAAAGCGGTCAACACCCTGGATTCGATGGTCGGCTATAAGCACGAAAAATATCGGGCCATCGGCATGGTCAGCGCCCGCCTCGATGATGTCGCCAACTTTATCCCCGCCCGCCTGAGCTGGCTGCTTATCAGCCTCGCCGCTCTCCTCTGCGGTGAAGCGGGCGGCCGCGCGCTGCGCATCGGCTGGCGCGACCGCTACAACCACAGCAGCCCGAACTGCGGCTGGTCGGAAGCGGCGGTCGCCGGGGCGCTCGGCATCCGGCTTGGCGGCCCTAACGATTACTTTGGACAGCGCGTGGAGAAGCCGTGGATCGGCGACGCGACGCGCGATATTTCCGTAGACGATATTTCCCGAACGATTCGACTGATGTGGGTGTCTTCGACCCTGGCGCTGGCGCTGTTTATGGCGGTCCGGTACTGGCTGGTCGGCGCTGCCTGAGGACAAATGAATGCACTATATCCAGCAACCGCAGGCGATTGAGGCGAAAAGCTTCGACATTATTGGCGACATTATTGCGCAGACCCGCCCGGACTACCGCTTTGCCAGCCCGCTGCACGAAGCCATTATCAAGCGGGTGATCCACACCACCGCTGATTTTGACTGGCTGGATATCCTGTGGTTTTCGCCCGACGTGCTTCCGCGCTTGAGCGCCGCCCTGAGCCAGCCCTGCACGCTTTATACCGATACCACCATGGCCCTGTCCGGGATCAATAAAACCCTGCTGGCGAAATTCGGCGGCGAGTGCCGCTGCTATATCAGCGATCCGCGGGTGGTGGCGGAGGCCAAAGCGCAGGGGATGACCCGCTCGATGGCGGCGGTTGATATCGCGGTCGCCGAAGAGGGCGAGAAGGTGTTTGTTTTCGGCAATGCGCCCACCGCGCTGTTTCGTCTGCTGGAGCATGACGTCGCGGTCAACGGCGTGATTGGCGTGCCGGTCGGTTTCGTCGGCGCGGCGGAGTCGAAAGAGGCCCTGACGCAGAGCGGCCTGCCGGGCATCGCCGCGCTGGGTCGTAAAGGCGGCAGCAACGTCGCCGCCGCCATCGTCAACGCCATTTTGTACCACTTACAGGGGGCGCGATGAGCGAGCAATCCTTTGACGCCCCGGTATGGCACAACGGCAAGGCGCTGCGCAAAGGCTATACCACCGGATCCTGCGCCACGGCGGCAGCAAAGGTCGCGGCGCTGATGGTGATGCGTCAGCATCTGATTCATCAGGTCTCCATTGTCACCCCTTCCGGCGTCACTCTGTGCCTTAACGTCGAGTCGCCGCACGTTGAAGGGCAGCAGGCGATCGCCGCCATCCGTAAAGACGGCGGCGATGATGTTGATGCCACCCACGGGATGCTGATTTTCGCCCGCGTAACGCTCGACGATTCCGGCGAGATTACCCTGCGCGGCGGCGAAGGCGTCGGCACGGTCACCCGCAAAGGGATCGGCCTGCCCATCGGCAGCCCGGCGATTAACCGCACCCCACGCCACACCATCGAGTCGGCGGTGCGCGAAGCGATTGGCCCGTCGCGCGGGGCGACGGTAGAGATTTTCGCCCCGGAAGGCGAGGCGCGGGCGCAGAAAACCTATAACTCGCGGCTGGGGATCCTGGGCGGCATCTCGATTATCGGCACCACCGGTATCGTGACGCCGATGTCGGAGGAGAGCTGGAAGCGTTCGCTGTCGCTGGAGCTGGAAATTAAGCGCGCGGCGGGGCTGGAGCGGGTAGTGCTGGTGCCAGGCAACCACGGCGAGCGCTTTGTACGCGAGCAGATGGGCATTGATGCGCAGGTGGTGGTCACCATGAGCAACTTCGTCGGCTACATGATTGAAGAGGCCGTGCGCCTCGGGTTCCGCCAGATCGTGCTGATTGGCCATCCCGGCAAGCTGATTAAAGTCGCCGCCGGGATCTTCCACACCCACAGCCATATCGCCGATGCGCGGATGGAAACCCTGGTCGCGCATCTGGCGCTGCTGGGCGCGCCGCTGGCGCTGCTGCAGCTGGTGAGCGAATGCGATACCACCGAAGCGGCGATGGAGCACATCGACGCGTACGGTTTTCAGCATATCTATCATCATCTTGCCGAACGCATCTGCCTGCGGGTGATGCAGATGCTGCGCTTTACCAAAACGCCGCCCGTCTGCGACGCCATCATGTTCTCCTTTGATAACAAGGTCCTCGGCAGCAATCGGCCGATCGTCGAGATTGCGCGGGAGATGGCATGTTAACGGTCGTCGGCATGGGCCCGTCAGGCCTGCATCTGATGACGCCGGCGGCGCGGGACGCGGTCGCCAGCGCGGACGCGCTGGTGGGCGGCAAGCGGCATTTACAGCAGTTCCCTGAGTTTGACGGCGAACGGTTTGCGCTGGGCGCCAATATTGCCGAACTGCTGGTATGGCTCGGCGAACGCGAAGCGCAGAAGGTGGTGGTGCTGGCCTCCGGCGACCCGCTGTTTTACGGCATCGGTACGCGGCTGATCGCCCACTTTGGCATCGAGCGCGTGCGCATTATCCCCGGCATCAGCGCGGTGCAGTATCTCTGCGCGAAGGCCGGTATCGATATGAACGATATCTGGCTGACCAGCAGCCACGGGCGGGACGTCTGTTTTGATGAGCTGGCTCGCCAGCGCAAGGTGGCGATGGTGACCGACGGGCGCTGCGGGCCGCGGGAAATCGCCGCCCAGCTGGCGGCGCGGGGTAAAGGGTATCGCTGGATGGTGATTGGCGAAAATCTGGCGATGGATAACGAGCGGATCCGCTGGCTACCGGTCAGTGAGGTCGACGGCGAATATGAGATGAACGCGGTGGTGATCCTCGATGAAAGATGAGCTTTTTCTGCGCGGCGAGAAGGTGCCGATGACCAAAGAGGCGGTTCGCGCGCTGGCGCTGGCCAAACTTGAGCTACACCGGGCAAGCCACCTGATTGATATCGGCGCCGGTACCGGCAGCGTGTCGATTGAGGCGGCGCTGCAGTACCCCTCGCTGCAGGTAACGGCGGTCGAACGCAATCCCGCGGCCCTGCAGCTGCTGGACGAAAACCGCCAGCATTTCGCCTGCGGCAACATTGAGATCCTGCCCGGCGAAGCGCCGATGGTGATCACCGAGCGGGCCGACGCCATTTTTATGGGCGGCAGCGGCGGCCGCCTCGACGAGCTCATTGACTGGTCGTGGCAGCAGCTCTACCCCGGCGGTCGCCTGGTGATGACCTTTATCCTGCAGGAGAACCTGAACGCCGCTCTCGACTATCTGCGGCAGCGGGGAATTACGCAGATTGATTGCCTGCAGCTGAACGTTTCATCGCTGACCGCGCTGGGCAGCGGCCACTATTTCAAACCGAATAATCCCGTTTTTGTTATCGCCTGTCAGAAGGAAGAAAACCATGGCTGAGACATTTGACCCCCGTTGTGTGTGGTTCGTTGGAGCAGGGCCGGGCGACCGTGAGCTGATTACCCTCAAGGGCTACCGCTTGCTCCAGCAGGCCCAGGTGGTGATCTACGCCGGGTCGCTGATAAACACCGCGCTGCTGGAGTACTGTCCGCCCGGCGCCGAGTGTCACGACAGCGCCGAACTGCATCTGGCGCAAATTCTCGACCTGATGGAAGCCGGGGTTAACGCCGGGAAAACGGTGGTGCGGTTACAGACCGGGGACGTGTCGCTGTACGGCTCGGTCCGCGAGCAGGGCGAAGAGCTGACCAAACGCGGCATCGACTGGCAGGTGGTGCCGGGCGTCAGCGCGTTTCTGGGCGCCGCGGCGGAGCTTGGCGTCGAATACACCGTCCCGGAAGTCTCCCAGAGCCTGATTATTACCCGCCTCGAAGGGCGCACGCCGGTGCCGGAGCGCGAGCAGCTTGAGTCGTTTGCCAGCCACCAGACCTCGATGGCGATTTACCTTTCCGTACAGCGCATTCACCGGGTGGCGGAGCGCCTGATGGAAGGCGGCTATCCGGCAACCACGCCGGTGGCGGTGATCTACAAAGCGACCTGGCCGGAAAGCCAGACCGTACGCGGTACCCTGGCGGATATCGGCGACAAGGTGCGCGAGGCGGGGATCCGCAAAACGGCGCTCATTCTGGTCGGGAATTTCCTGGGCTCTGAGTATCACTACTCAAAACTCTACGCGGCGGACTTTAGCCATGAATACCGTAAAGCCTGAATCAATCGCGCTTTTCTGCCTGACCCCTGGCGGCGTGCGGCTGGCGAAACGGCTGGCGGCGATGCTGCCGTTAACCTGCTTTACCAGCGAGAAGCTGCTGGAAGAGGGGTTTCTCCCCTTTGAAAACGGTTTTGCCAGCGCCGCGCGCGAGGCCTTCAGCAGCTATTCGGCGCTGATTTTCATCGGCGCCACCGGGATCGCGGTACGCGTACTGGCCCCGCTGGTGAATGACAAGTTCAGCGACCCGGCGGTGGTGGTGATTGACGAGCGCGGCCAGCACGTTATTAGCCTGCTTTCCGGCCACGCGGGGGGCGCGAATGCCCTCAGCCGCTATCTGGCCGGGATGCTCGGCGCCGACCCGGTGATCACCACCGCCACCGATGTCAACGAGATGGCGGCGCTGGATACCCTGGCATTCCAGCTTAATGCCAGGATGAGCGACTTCCGCGCGGCGGTGAAAACCGTCAACCAGATGCTGGTCAGCCAGCAGCGCGTCGGCCTGTGGTGGGACGACGAGTTGGATGAAGACGTCAGCCGCTGCGACCGGCGGGGATTTATCACCGTGACCGATCTGCACCAGCTTCCCGAGCTGGACGCGCTGGTCTGCGTCACGCTGCGCAACGAGCTGCCGGCCATCGCCGTGCTGCACTGGAAGCTGGTGCCGCAGCGGGTGGTCGCCGGAATTGGCTGCCGTCGCGATACGCCATTCCCGCTGTTAGCAGCGCTGCTGGCGCGCCAGCTTGAGGCGCAGCGCCTGGATCCGCTGGCGCTGAAAGCCATCGGCAGCGTGACGCTGAAGAAGCACGAGCAGGGGCTGATTCAGCTGGCCTCCTGCTGTCGCGTACCGTTCGAAACCTTTCCCGCTGATGCGCTGCGCGAGCATGAGCACCATTTCCCCGCCTCATCGTTCGTCAGAAAAACCGTCGGCGTGGGGAGCGTATCCGGCCCGGCGGCCTGGCTGCTGAGCCATGGGCAACTGTTGGGCGAAACCCTGCGCGAACAGGGCGTCACTATCACTTTGGGAGTTTCACACTGATGTTAAGCGTAATCGGAATCGGCCCTGGCTCGCAGTCCATGATGACCATGGAAGCCATTGAAGCGCTGCAGGCGGCGGAAATCGTCGTTGGCTATAAAACCTACACGCACCTGGTGAAAGCCTTTACCGGCGATAAGCAGGTGATCAAAACCGGCATGTGCAAAGAGATTGAGCGCTGCCAGGCGGCGATTGAGCTGGCGCAGGCCGGGCATAACGTGGCGCTGATCAGCAGCGGCGACGCCGGTATTTACGGCATGGCCGGACTGGTGCTTGAGCTGGTCAGCAAGCAGAAGCTGGATGTGGAAGTCCGCCTGATCCCGGGGATGACCGCCAGCATCGCCGCCGCCTCGCTGCTGGGCGCGCCGCTGATGCACGACTTCTGCCATATCAGCCTCAGCGACCTGCTGACACCGTGGCCGGTGATTGAAAAGCGTATTGTCGCCGCCGGGGAAGCCGACTTCGTGATCTGTTTTTACAATCCGCGCAGCCGCGGCCGCGAGGGCCATCTGGCGCGCGCCTTTGAGCTGCTGTCGGCCAGCAAAAGCGCGCAGACTCCGGTGGGGGTCGTGAAGTCCGCCGGACGTAAAAAACAGGAGAAATGGCTGACCACCCTGGGGGAGATGGATTTTGCACCGGTCGATATGACCAGCCTGGTGATCGTTGGCAACAAAGCGACGTATATCCAGGATGGCCTGATGATCACCCCACGAGGCTACGTGCTGTGAGCCACGGCGAGGTGCTGGTGATGGGCGGAACCAGCGACGCGCGGGCGCTGTGCCAGCAGCTTGACGCGGCGCAGGTTAAATACACCCTGTCGGTGGCGACGCCCACCGGCCAGCAGCTGGCGGGAGACATTCGCGGCCAGGTGCGCTGCGGGCGTCTCGAGCTGGAGGAGATGATCGCCTGGCTGAAGGCTAACCGGACCCGCTGGGTGATCGATGCTTCGCACCCCTATGCCGAAGCGGTGAGCCGCAATATCGTCCGGGCCTGCGAAACCGCCGGCGTGCTGCTGAGCCGCTATCAGCGCCCTGAACAGCTGAGCGGCCTGACGCATCCGCTGCTCTATACCGTGGAGAGCATTGAACAGGCCTGCGAGGTGGCGCGGCGCTTCGGCCAGCGCGTGCTGCTCACCACCGGAAGCAAAGATCTGGCGCGCTGGCGGGCGGGATTAGGCGAAAAAACGCTGTTGGCCCGGGTGTTGCCGGTCGCCGATGTCATCGCCCAGTGCGCCGGACTGGGGTTCGGCGTTGGCGAGATCTTCGCCCTGTGCGGGCCGTTCAGCGCCGAGTTCAACGCCGCTTTCTACCGCCAGTGCCGGGCCGATGTGGTGATCACTAAGGCCTCCGGCGCCGAAGGCGGCTATCAGGAAAAAGTACAACCCTGTCTGGATGCCGGTATCCCCTGCATCGTGATTACGCGCCCGGCACCGCTGGTGACCGGTGAAGAATTACTGGAAAGTCAGGCTGCCTTTGCCCGGCGCTTAGCGCGCTGGCTGGCCGCTGCTTAAGGAGTCCGAAATGAAAAAAGCGCTTCTGGTGGTCAGTTTTGGCACCAGCTATCCCGACACCTGTGAAAAGAATATCGTCGCCTGCGAGCGCGAGCTGGCGGCCAGCTGCCCGGACCGCGACACCTTTCGCGCCTTCACCTCCGGGATGATTATCCGCAAGCTCAAGCAGCGCGACGGTATCGAGATTGATACGCCGCTGCAGGCGTTGCAGAAGCTGGCCGAGCAGGGCTACCAGGATGTGGCGATTCAGTCGCTGCACATTATCAACGGCGATGAATATGAAAAGATCGTCCGCGAAGTGCAGAGCCTGCGCCCGCTGTTCCTCCGCCTGACGCTGGGGGCGCCGCTGCTGAGCAGCCATAATGATTATGTCCAGCTGATGCAGGCGCTGCGCCAGCAGATGCCGCCGCTTGCCGCCGATGAAACGGTGGTCTTTATGGGCCACGGCGCCAGCCATCACGCTTTCGCCGCCTACGCCTGTCTGGACCATATGATGACGGCGAAGGGGTTTCCGGCGCGGGTCGGCGCGGTCGAGAGCTATCCGGAAGTCGATATTCTTATCGACAGCCTGCGCCGGCAGGGGGTGAAGGGCGTGCACCTGATGCCGCTGATGCTGGTGGCCGGCGATCACGCCATTAACGATATGGCCTCGGACGAAGAGGACTCCTGGAAAACGCTGTTCAACGCCGCCGGTATCACGGCGACGCCGTGGCTGAACGGGCTGGGAGAGAATCCGGCGGTGCGCGCAATGTTCGTCGCTCACCTGCAGCAGGCGCTGAGCCTGGCGATGGAGGAGGCGGCATGAGCGGCAAACTGTATGCCCTGAGTACCGGCCCTGGCGCCGCCGACCTGATCACCGTGCGCGCGGCGCGGGTGCTGGGCAAGCTGGACATTCTCTACGCGCCCGCCGGACGTAAAGGCGGCGACAGCCTCGCGCTCTCCATCGTGCGGGAGTATATCGGCGAACGGACCGAAGTGCGCTGCTGCCATTTCCCGATGAGCGCCGACAGCGCGGAAAAAGAGGCGGTATGGGATGAGGTCGCCGCCGCGCTGGTGCAGGAAGTGGAGGCGGGCAAGCAGGTCGGGTTTATTACCCTCGGCGACGCCATGCTGTTCAGCACCTGGGTGTTCTTACTCCAGCGTATCGGCAGCCCGGAGTGGCTGGAGATTGTTCCCGGCGTCACCTCTTTCGCCGCCATTGCCGCGCGTTCAAAAACGCCGCTGGCCATGGAGCAGCAGTCGCTGGCGGTGATCTCCTGCACCGCGCCGGAAACGGAAATCGAGCAGGCGCTGCGCCAGCATGAAAGCCTGGTGCTGATGAAAGTGTACGGGCGGTTTCCCCGCATCAAAGCGCTGCTGGCGAAAAACGGTCTGCTGGATGCCGCGCTGATGATGTCCGAAGCCACGCTGCCGGGCGAGCAGTGCTGGCGCCATCTCCGTGACGTCAGCGACGACCAGCCGCTGCCCTATTTCTCGACCATTCTGGTCAATAAACAGTGGGAGTATGCAGAATGAAACTTGAACAACAGCTAAAACAGCTGTCTTTCAGCGGGTTAGCCGCGGCGCTATTGCTGATAGTGGTACCCGAAAAGGCTTTCGCGATGCACATTATGGAGGGGTTTTTACCGCCGATGTGGGCCCTGGCATGGTGGCTGCTGTTTTTACCCTGCCTGTGGTACGGGCTGGTGCGCCTGCGCCGCATCGTGCAGGAAGATAACAACCAGAAGGTGCTGCTGGCGCTGTGCGGGGCGTTTATTTTTGTCCTCTCGGCGCTGAAAATTCCTTCCGTGACCGGTAGCTGTTCGCACCCGACCGGCGTCGGCCTGGCGGTGATTCTCTTCGGGCCTGGCGTGGTGGCGATCCTTGGCGCCATCGTGCTGCTGTTCCAGGCGCTGCTGCTGGCGCACGGCGGGCTGACGACGCTCGGCGCGAACGGGATGTCGATGGCGGTCATCGGGCCGGTGGTCGGCTATATGGTGTGGAAAATGGCCTGCCGCGCGGGCATTCGCCGCGATGTCGGGGTGTTTCTCTGCGCGATGCTGGCGGATCTGGTGACCTACTTTGTCACCTCCGTACAGCTCGGCGTGGCCTTCCCGGATCCGACCGCCGGCGCGACCGGATCGATCGTCAAGTTTATGGGGATCTTCTGCCTGACCCAGATCCCGATCGCCATTGCTGAAGGACTGTTAACCGTCATGATCTACGACCAGTTGACCAAACGTCAGCTGATTACCGCACAGGGGCATTAACATGAAAAAGACGCTGATATTGTTAGCCATGGTGGTGGCGCTGGTGATCCTGCCGTTCTTTGTCGATCACGGCGGCGAGTTTGGCGGTTCGGACGGCGAGGCGGAGAGCCAGATTCAGGTGGTCGCGCCGCACTATGAGCCGTGGTTCCAGCCGCTGTACGAACCGGCGAGTGGAGAAATTGAGAGCCTGCTGTTTACGCTCCAGGGCTCCCTCGGCGCGGCGGTGATTTTCTATATTCTGGGCTACAGCAAAGGCAGACAGCGCCGTGATGACCGGGTTTGACCGACTTAGCTATCAGAGCCGCTGGTTTCACGTCGCGCCGGAGCGCAAGTTCCTGTTCTGGCTGCTGCTGATGGTGCTGGCCTTTACCCTGCCTCCGCTGGGGCAGGGTATCGAAATGGCGCTGATTGCCGCCTTAACCTGCTGGCTGCTGCGGGTCTCGCCGTGGCGCTGGTGCCGCTGGATGGCGCTGCCGTTTGGCTTCCTGCTGATCGGCGTGCTGACCATTCTGTTTAGCGTCAGCCGCAATCCGCAGGATCTGCTGCTGAGCCTGCCGCTGGGCAGCGTCTGGCTGGGCATCACGTCGGAGGGGCTGACGACCGCCAATCAGACCTTCTGGCGCAGCCTGGCGGCGCTGGCGTCCACCTTCTGGCTGGTGCTGAATCTGCCGTTCCCGCAGCTTATTGTGCTGCTCAAGCGCGGGCGGGTGCCGCGGCTGCTGACCGAGCAAATCCTGCTAACCTGGCGCTTTATTTTTATTCTGTTAGACGAAGCGCTGGCGATTCATCGTGCGCAAACATTACGTTTTGGCTACCGTAGCGTGCCGAAGGGCTATCGTTCGCTGGCGATGCTGGTAGGGCTGCTGTTTACCCGGGTGATGATCCGCTACCAGCAGATGAGCACCACGCTGGATATCAAACTGTATCAGGGTGACTTTCACCTCTAAGGATAAGTATGCTTGCCACGACCGATCTCTGGTTTCGCTATCAGGACGAGCCGGTGCTGAAGGGGCTGACGCTGGATTTTTCCCGTCACGCGGTGACCGGACTGGTGGGGGCGAACGGCTGCGGAAAATCCACGCTGTTTATGAACCTGAGCGGTCTGCTGCGCCCGCAGAGCGGGGCGGTGCTGTGGCAGGGAAAACCGCTGGACTACAGCAAACGCGGCCTGCTGGCGCTGCGTCAGCAGGTGGCGACCGTTTTTCAGGACCCGGACCAGCAGATTTTCTATACCGATATCGACAGCGATATCGCCTTTAGCCTGCGTAACCTGGGGGTTGCGGAAGAGGAAATTGCCCGCCGGGTGGACGATGCCCTGACTCTCGTCGATGCCCAGGGGTTTCGTCACCAGCCGATTCAGTGCCTGAGCCACGGGCAGAAAAAGCGCGTGGCGATAGCCGGCGCGCTGGTGCTGCAGGCGCGCTATTTACTGCTCGACGAGCCGACGGCGGGGCTCGATCCCTCGGGACGCGCGCAGATGATCGACATCATTAAGCGCATTGCCGATCGGGGCAACCACGTGGCGATCTCCAGCCACGATATCGATCTGATCTATGAAATCAGCGATGCGGTTTACGTGTTACGCCGCGGCGAAGTGCTGGCGCATGGCGAACCCGGGGAGGTGTTTGCCCGCAGCGAACTGATGGCCCAGGCCGGGCTCACCCAGCCGTGGCTGGTGAAACTGCACGCGCAGCTCGGGCTGCCGCTGTGTAAAACCGAAGAAGAATTTTTTACGCGGATGCGAAACAACGCGATGAAGGAGGCGTCATGACGCTGGCAATTATGTTACAGGGCACCGCTTCCGACGTCGGCAAAAGCGTGCTGGTCGCGGGGCTGTGCCGCATCTTTTATCAGGACGGGCAGCGCACCGCGCCGTTTAAATCGCAGAATATGGCGCTTAATTCCGGTATCACGCCGGATGGCAAAGAGATGGGCCGCGCGCAGATTTTCCAGGCCGAAGCGGCGGGCATTACCCCGGATGTGCGCATGAACCCGGTGCTGCTTAAGCCAACCAGCGACCGTAAAGCGCAGGTGGTGCTGATGGGCAAAGTGGCGACCGATATGGACGCGGTGAGCTATCACGAATACAAGCCGCGCCTGCGCGAACAGATCCTCGCGGTTTATAACAGCCTGGCCGCCGAACATGATGTACTGGTGCTGGAAGGGGCGGGCAGTCCGGCGGAGATCAACCTGCGCGATCGCGACATCGTCAATATGGGCATGGCCGAGATGGCCCAGTGCCCGGTGATCCTCGTGGCGGATATCGATCGCGGCGGCGTATTCGCCTCCATCTACGGCACGCTCGCGCTGCTGCATGACCGCGAGCGCGCGCGGGTCAAAGGGGTGATTATCAATAAATTTCGCGGCGACGTGGCGCTGCTGTATTCCGGGATCGAGCAGATAGAAGCGCTCACCGGCGTCCCGGTGCTCGGCGTCATGCCGTGGCTGGACGTCGATCTTGAAGATGAGGACGGAGTCGCGCTGCAAAAAGGGAAATATCTGCGTACCGACAGGCGTGATATTGAGATTGCCGTGATACAGGTGCCGCACATCGCCAATTTTACCGATTTCAACGCGCTGGCGGCGCAGCCGGACGTCCGCGTCCGCTATGTTCGCCAGCCCCAGGAGCTGGCGGGCGTGGATATGATTATCCTGCCGGGCAGTAAAAATACGCTCGGCGACCTGGGCTGGCTGCGCGAGAGCGGCATGGCGCACGCGGTACTGCAGGCCCGGCGCCAGGGCGTACCGGTGCTGGGGATCTGCGGCGGCTACCAGATGCTCGGCGAAACCATAATCGATGAGGTGGAGTCGGGGCTTGGCACCCAGCCGGGGCTGGGGTTGCTCAATACCGTCACCCACTTTGCGCACAGCAAAACGACCACCCAGGTAACGGCGACTCTGGCTCCGGCGCTGCCGGCGTGGCTGGCGGCAACGGCGGGGCTGGCGGTAAGCGGCTACGAAATTCATATGGGCGAAACCGAGCTGCGCGACGGCTGCCGTTCGCTGATGCAATTACATAAAGGCGGCCTGAGCGTGGCGGACGGCGCGGTCAGCGATGACGGCCTGGCGTTTGGCACCTATCTGCACGGCCTGTTCGATAGCGATGCATTTACCCGCGCGCTGGTTAACGGCCTGCGCCAGCGTAAAGGGCTGGCGGCGCTGGATAGCGATTTCGAGTATGCGCAGTATAAATCTCGCCAGTTCGATCTGCTGGCGGACGCGATGCGTCAGCATATTGATATTGAAAAAATCTACGCCATCATGCGCCAACATCAGGAGCCCGTATGCTGACTTTAGTGACCGGCGGGGCGCGCAGCGGTAAAAGCCGCCATGCCGAAGCGCTGATCGCCCATGCGCCGCAGGTACTCTATATCGCCACCTCGCAGATCTTTGATGACGAGATGGCGGCGAGGATCCAGCACCACCGCGACGGCAGGCCCGCGCACTGGCGCACCGCCGAGCGCTGGCAGCAGCTTGATGAACTGATCACCCCGGATATCGCCCCGGAGGAGGCGATTTTGCTGGAATGTATCACCACCATGGTAACCAACCTGCTGTTTGCGCTGGGGGGCGACAGCGCGCCGGACGACTGGGATTATGCGGCGATGGAGCGGGCGATCGACGCCGAAATCGCGGTACTGATTGCCGCCTGCCAGCGCTGCCCGGCCCGCGTGGTGCTGGTGACCAACGAAGTGGGGATGGGGATTGTGCCGGAAAACCGTCTGGCCCGCCATTTCCGCGACATCGCCGGGCGCGTCAACCAGCGCCTGGCGGCGGCGGCGGACGAGGTGTGGCTGGTGGTGTCGGGCATTGGCGTAAAAATCAAATAGGCCAGGCGCGCCGTACCGGGCGTTATTCTTCCTGCTGGCTCTGCCATGAGCCAGCCAACAAGACGAGAACCTCTATGCAAAGCTTAACCTCTCTACTGGGCGCGATCCCGGCGCCTGATGAAAGCGCGATGGCGCGCGCCCGGCTTCATATCGACGGCCTGCTGAAGCCGCCCGGAAGCCTTGGACGCCTTGAAGATCTTGCCGTACAGCTGGCGGGTATGCCCGGTCTTGACGGCGTGCCGCAGGTGAAAAAGAAGGCGCTGCTGGTGATGTGCGCCGACCACGGCGTGTGGGACGAAGGGGTCGCCATCTCGCCGAAAGCGGTGACCGCCATCCAGGCGGCGAATATGACGCTGGGGAAAACCGGCGTTTGCGTGCTGGCGGCGCAGGCGGGCGCGAAAATGCACGTGATTGATGTCGGGATCGATGCTGAGCTGATTCCGGGCGTTATCAACATGCGCGTGGCGCGCGGCTGCGGCAATATCGCCGTCGGTCCGGCAATGCGCCGCGGCCAGGCGGAAGAGCTGCTGCTGGAGGTGATGCGCTATACCCGAGGGCTGGCGCAGGATGGCGTCACCCTGTTTGGCGTCGGGGAGCTCGGAATGGCCAATACCACCCCGGCGGCGGCAATTGTCAGCGTTCTGACCGGCAGCGATGCCCAGGAGGTGGTCGGGATTGGCGCTAATCTGCCGTTGGCGAAGGTCGCTAATAAAGTGGAAGTGGTGCGCCGGGCTATCGCCGTCAACCGGCCTGACCCGAACGATGGTTTCGACGTGCTGGCAAAAGTGGGCGGTTTTGATTTATTGGGGATGACGGGCGTGATGCTGGGCGCGGCCTCCTGCGGCCTTCCGGTGGTGCTCGATGGCTTCCTCTCCTACGCGGCGGCGCTGGCGGCGTGCCGAATTGCGCCGGAAGTGAAACCCTATCTGATCCCGTCCCACTATTCGGCGGAGAAGGGGGCGCGTACGGCGCTGATGCACCTGGAGCTGGAGCCGTATCTCAACATGGGGATGCGCCTGGGCGAAGGCAGCGGCGCGGCGCTGGCGATGCCGATCGTGGAAGCGGCCTGCGCGATGTATCACGAGATGGGCATGCTGGCGGCGAGCAATATTGTGTTGCCGAAGGGCTGAAAAAGGGCCGGGGAGCGGCGCTGCGCCGTTCCCTGAATCAGGTATAAGATTTTGCGCAGCGCAGAAACAAAAAAACACCCTTGAGGGTGTTTATGATGTTGGTTGCGGGGGCCGGATTTGAACCGACGACCTTCGGGTTATGAGCCCGACGAGCTACCAGGCTGCTCCACCCCGCGTCCGTCATTACTCTTCCATCGAGTAACGTTACTTCTCTGATTTTAATTGGTTGCGGGGGCCAGATTTGAACTGACGACCTTCGGGTTATGAGCCCGACGAGCTACCAGGCTGCTCCACCCCGCGTCC
>NZ_JBEAFN010000023.1:0-39487 GCF_040061795.1 Klebsiella sp. GN_Kp190 | reverse complement strand
CTGCATAACACGTTGTTTCAGAGACATATCCGTAGCTGCATGAAACTCTCCCGGAAGCGGCGCTTACGCGCCTCTCCGCTCTACCAAACCTTAATCCCGATCGATGGCGAACGGCTGCCAGGCCTGACGCACCGGCATCACCTCGACCCGGTTGATATTCATATGGTCCGGCAGCGTGGCGATGTAAAACATTTGTTCGGCAATATCCCGCGCGCTCAGCGGCGTGGTACCGCGATACAGGTTGTCCGACGCCGCCTGGTCGCCTTTGGTGCGCACCAGGGTAAATTCCGTTTCGGCAATACCCGGCGCGAGATCGGTCACGCGCACCCCGGTCCCGAGCAGATCGCAGCGCAGGTTATAGCTGAACTGCTTCACGAAAGCCTTACTGGCGCCGTAGACGTGGCTGCCGGGATAGGGCCACTGCCCGGCGATAGAGCCGATATTGATGATGCTCGCGCCCGCGCCGTGGTTAATCAGCGTCGGCAGCAGCGCGTGGGTCACGTTGACCAGCCCGGTGACGTTGGTGTCGATCATCGTTTTCCAGTCGTCCAGATCCACTTTCTGCGCGGGCTGCGGCGACAGCGCCAGCCCGGCGTTGTTAATCAGCGTCGTGATATCGGCGAAGCCCGCGGGCAGCGCCGCTACGGCCGCGGCCACCGCATCGCTATCGCGTACGTCGAGTTCGATAATGTGCACCGGCACCTGCGAGGCGAGCTTATCCTGTAACGTCTTCAGCCGCGTAAAACGGCGTCCGCTCAGCACCAGCGACCAGCCCGCATCGGCGAAGACCTGCGCCGCTGCTTCCCCAAATCCCGAGGTCGCCCCGGTAATAAACACCACTTTGCTCGTTGCCATTTCATTCTCCTGTGCAGGTTGTCGCTCCCACTATAAAAACCGCGCGCGTGCGGGCACAGGGCCAGTCGGCGCACGGCGATGTGACACGGTGTCACATCATTTTCGCCTGACTGGCTCTATCCGTTTCTCCCCCGCACGGCCAATGATGAGGCCAACAACAACGACATGAGAGAGGGCAGGGTATGAAGCTGGCACTACAGAACGAGGTAGCGATAAGCAATGATGAAGTTCGGCAGCTGGATCGCGCTTATGTGTTTCATTCATGGTCGATGCAGGGCAATTTACATCCACTGGTGATCGCCGGGGCAAAAGGCTGCGAGCTGTGGGATTACGAAGGCAATACTTACCTGGATTTCAGCAGCCAGTTGGTCAACGTCAACATTGGCTATCAGCATCCTCGCGTGCTGGCGGCGATGAAAGCCCAGTTGGAAGAGCTGGTGACCATCGCGCCCGCCACAGCCAACCTCGCCCGCGGCGAAGCGGCGAAGCGGATTGTCGAGCTGGCGCCGGAAGGCTTTAGCAAAGTGTTCTTCACCAACGCCGGCGCCGACGCTAACGAGAACGCCATCCGTATGGCGCGGCTCTATACCGGGCGCGATAAAGTGCTCTCCGCCTATCGCTCCTATCACGGCAATACCGGCAGCGCGATTGCCGCCACCGGCGACTGGCGCCGCGTGCCGAATGAGTATTCACGCGGTCACGTGCACTTCTTTAATCCCTATCTCTACCGCAGCGAATTTAACGCCACGACGGAAGAGGAGGAGTGCCAGCGCGCGCTGGCCCATCTGCGGCGGATGATTGAGTGCGAAGGCCCGAACGCGATAGCCGCGATTCTGCTGGAGTCGATTCCGGGCACCGCCGGGATTCTTGTCCCGCCGGAGGGCTATATGCAGGGCGTGCGGGCGCTGGCCGACGAGTTTGGCATTGTGCTGATCCTCGATGAAGTGATGGCCGGTTTTGGTCGTACCGGGAGCTGGTTCGCCTTCGAGCAGGATGGCGTGGTGCCGGATCTGGTGACTTTCGCCAAAGGGGTTAACGCCGGCTACGTCCCGGCCGGCGGCGTGCTGATTAGCGAGCCAATCGCCCGCTACTTTGATGACCATTTCTTTGCCGGGGGGCTGACCTATTCCGGCCATCCGCTGGCGATGGCGGCGATTGTCGCCACCATTGACGCGATGAAGGAAGAGAAGGTGGTGGAGAACGCGGCGACCATCGGCAACGAAGTGCTGCGTCCGGGGCTGGAAGCGCTGGCGGAGAAGCACGCGATTATCGGCAACGTACGCGGCCGCGGTCTGTTCCAGGCGCTGGAGCTGGTCAGCAGCCGCGAGCGGAAAACGCCTCTGACCGCTGCCGATATGGCGGCCATTAAAGGCGCGTTAACCGAAGCCGGCCTGCTGGCGTTTGTGGTGGAGAACCGCATTCACGTGGTGCCGCCGTGCACCATCAGCGCCGAACAGGTGGCAAAAGGGCTGGCGATTTTTGATGCGGTATTCGCCCGCTTTGCGAGCCTGGCGAAGTAAGGGGATGATTTCCCGGGTCGCGGCGTAAATGCCTTACCCGGGCGACCTTCTCGCAGATGGCGGCGAACCCGTAGCCCCGCTAAGCGTAGCGCGAGCGGGGGCGGGTTTTCAGCCTATCCGATGTTCGCCGTTCACCAGCGCTTCGCGGTCAAAGAAGCGCTGAATCACGCCTTCCGCCATAAACGCCGCCCGGTCCGACATATGGGCAATCACATCGGCATCATGGCTGACCAGCAGATAGGTCATTCCGTGCTCCTGCTTTAGCCGATTGAGCAGATTCAGTATTTCCGCCTGCACCGACATATCCAGCGCCGACGTTGGCTCATCCAGCAGCAGAATCTTTGGCCGCAGCAGCAGCGCGCGAGCAATCGCCACCCGCTGGCGCTGGCCGCCGGAAAGCTGGTGCGGATAGCGGCGCGCGGCGTCGGCAGGCAGCCCCACCTCTTGCAGGGCGGTGGACACCCGCTGTGCGATTTCGCCGATAGCGTGAATTTTCAGCGGCTCCGCCAGCGTGCGCCATAGCGTATGATTGGGATGCAGCGAAGCGTACGGGTCCTGAAACACCATCTGTACGTTGCGCCGCAGCTCGCCCTGGAAACGCAGGCCCGGCGTAATGGCCTTATCGAACAGTTCAACGCGGCCGCGCCAGTCCCGCTGCAGCCCGGCTAACACCCGGAGAATCGTTGATTTTCCGCAGCCGGATGCGCCGATCAGGCTGAACGTTTCTCCCGCGTCAACGGCAAAGCTGGCGGCGGACACCGCGGTTTTTTCGCCAAAAATAACCTGTAAATCCTTGAGATTAACGACCGCCATGCGCCGCCTCCGTCAAGTTCAGGGTTCGGTCGAGGGTCGGCAGCATCTGACCGTAAGTTTGCGCGGCCGGGCGACAGGTCCAGAGCGTACGGGTGTAGGGATGCGTCGCCGTCGGCAGATCTCGCGCCGCCATCTCATCGACCTTTTCCCCTTGATACAGGACCAGCACCCGCTGGCAGTGCTCGGCCACCAGCGGCAGGTTGTGGCTAATCAACAGCATCGCCATCCGCCGCTGTTCGCACTGCTCTACCAGCAGTTCGAGGATCTGATTGCGCAGCCGGGCATCGAGGGCTGAAGTGGGCTCATCGGCGATCAGCACCTGCGGATTATTGAGCAGCGCAAGGGCAATCATCACCCGCTGGCCCATCCCGCCGGAGAGTTCGCCTGGATAACGGTTGAGCACCGGTAAATCCAGACCGACGGCGGCAACGGTGGCTTTGACCGCCTCCAGCCGCGCGCGGCGGCTAAGGCGCTGATGCAGAGTTAATGCCTCTTCCAACTGCGCCTGAATGCTTTTTACCGGATTGAGCGCGTAGCGCGGGTCCTGCAGCACCATCGCTATATCGTTGCCGCGTAGCTCGCGCCAGCCGCGGTCGCGAAGGGTTAATGCGTCGCGCCCCAGCACGTTGAGCGCCTCGGCGCTGACGACGCCGGGCCGGCGGACCAGCCCCATCAGGGCGCGGGCGGTCATGGATTTACCGGAGCCGGATTCGCCGACCAGCGCCAGCCGCTCGTTGCCGAGCGTGAAGCTTAAATGGTCCACCACTCTGGCGGTGGGATAGTCGATGGTCAATCCCTGAACGATCAGGCGAGTATCAGTCATGTTGCGGCTCCAGAACGTCGCGCAGGCCATCGCCCAGCAGGTTAAACGCCAGGCTGGCGATCAGGATAACGGCGCCAGGGGCGGCGGCGATCCACCACTGGTCGAAAATGACCTGCATGCCGTCGGCGATCATCGCGCCCCATTCCGCCATTGGCGGGCGGGCGCCGAGGCCGAGGAAGCCAAGACCGGCAGCGGCGAGAATAATCCCGGCTAGATCCAGCGCCAGCCGGACGATGGCCGAGGGCAGACAGAGCGGCAGAATATGACCCATCAGCAGACGCCAGCCGCGAATGCCCATCATCTCCGCCGCCGCCAGATAGTCGCTATGGCGCAAGCGCTGAATTTCGCTGCGCGCCTGACGGGCGTAAGCGGGCCAGGTCGTCAGCGCCAGCGCCAGGGCGCCGTTCACCAGGCCCGGGCCGAGCATCGCGACAAACGCGAAGGCCAGAATCAGCCGCGGCATCGACATTACCACGTCGGTAAAACGCATCAGCACGCGTTCCAGCCAGCCGCCGTAATAGCCGGACAGGATCCCCACCAGCAGACCGGCGGGGAGCGTAATCGCCGTCACCAGCGCGACCAGCCCCAGCGCCGGACGGGTGCCGAAAATCAGCCTTGAGAGAAGATCGCGGCCGTAGCTGTCGGTGCCGAGCCAGTGCTGCGCGCCCGGACCCTGCAGCCGCGCGGCGGCGTCCTGCCAGTTCGGGTCGAACGGAGCCAGCCAGGGCGCAAAGAGCGCAGTCAGCAGGAGTAACGTAATGATGATCAGACCGCAAAAGGCGGCGGGAGAACGGCGCAGGCGGCGTAAAAACTGATAGCCCGGCATCAGCGTATCCTCGGGTCGGTCAGCCGCACCAGCAGGTCGGTGAGGTTATTAATCAGCACAAAGCTCGCGCCGATCAGCAGCGTACCGCCCATAATCGCCGTGGTATCGCCGGCAAAGAGCGCGGTGGTCAGATAGCGGCCAATTCCCGGCCAGGAGAAGACGGTTTCGGTCAGCACCGCGCCTTCCAGCATGGCGGTCCAGGCGAGGGCGGTCACCGTCAGCAGGGTGCCGCGGATATTGGGCAGGACGTGACGCAGTAGAATCGTCATCTCACCGGCCCCTTTGGCGCGGGCCAGCAGGATGTACTCTTTGTTCATTTCGCTCAGGCAGGCGGAACGGGTCAGGCGAGTAATGCTCGCCAGAGAATAATAGGCCAACAGCAGCACCGGCAGCAGCAGGTGCCCGGCGGCGTTTTTAACCGCCTCTTTATCACCCGAGAGCCAGGTATCAATGAGCGCAAAGCCGGTGCGCGGTTCGACGGTGTACTGATAGATATCGTCCAGCCGCCCCGGCCCCGGCGTCCACTGCAGTTTGGCGTAAAACAGCGCCAGCATCAGCAGACCGAGCCAGAAGATCGGCACCGAGTTGCCGAGCAGCGTAAAGGTGCGCATCGCCAGATCCCACGGCGAGCCGACGTAGCGGGCGCAGAGAACGCCTGCGATAACGCCCGACAGCGCGCCGATAATCAACGCCAGCGTGGCCAGTTCGAGGGTGGCCGGGAACGCGGCAAGCAGGTCGTGCAGCACCGGCTGGCCGGTTGAGCTGGCGATACCGAGATCGCCGTGGGCGAGATTCACCAGATAGCGCCAGAACTGCAGCGGCAACGGCTGGTCGAGGCCGAGCTGGTGACGTACCTGATCATAGGTGGACTGACTGGCGTGGTCGCCGACGATTTGCAGCACCCGATCAACCGGCGACAGCGCCGAGAGCGCAAAGGTCACCAGCAGCAGACCGAGCAGCGTCAGGGCCAGCGTCAGCAGTCCCTGAAACAGCGCGAGCAGGGGGCGTTTTGCGCGCCGCTCTGCTCGGGGGGGTAACACAGCAGACATGGTTATTCCGTTGGTAAAAAGTACAGTGTTATCAGTTGGCGCGATCTGTTGTTGTAGCCCGGTCAGCGCAGCGCCACCGGGAAAACATAAGGTATCGGGGCCTGCGTTCCCGGAGGCGGCGCGTTGCGCCTGTCCGGGCTACCCGATCGTACCTGCCCCAGGCGTTATTTGGTTACCCGGTCATACCAGACCATATCGGCATTGAGACCCTGCTGATAACCTTTCACGTTATCGCGAACCACAATCTGGGTTTTACCCTGATCGATAAACACGTAAGGCGAACTGCGCTGCAGCGCCTCCTGCATGTTTTTATACAGATCCAGGCGCTTCGCTGCGTCCGGCTCGGCGACTGCCGCCAGGGTCGCTTTATTCAGCTCCGGGATCTGCCAGCCGTTTAGCCCGGCGACGGTACTGGATTTACCGTCGTTGTACGCAAAGGCGCTGGCGTTAGAGTGGGCATCGAAATAGTCAGGGATCCACAGCCGAATCGCCGCCTGATGCTGTTTGGCGCGCACGCGAGCATAGACCTGGCTACCCGCGGCCGGCAGCAAATCCACCTTCACGCCGCCCTGGGCGAAGCTCGCCTGCATCGACTGGGCGATGGTGATAAACGGCGGCTTGTTTTCGACGTCGAGGGTGAAATGCGCCTCTTTGATGCCCGCTTTAGCGAGGATATCTTTGGCTTTTTGCGGGTTGAATGTAAACGGGTTATTGTCCAGCGCGCCCGGCAGGCCGACCGGCAGGAAGCTCTGATGGACGAAATATTGCCCCTTCAGCAAATCTTTCGTGATGCCGTTGTAATCCACCAGCCAGCGCGCCGCTTCCCAGAAGGCCGGGTTTTTCAGCAGCGGGTTGGCGCTGTTGCCGGTATTAAAGACCAGATAGTTCTGCTCAGCGGAAGGGATGCTGAGGACCTTGACGCCCGGTTTACCCTGCAGAGCCGCAATCTGGTCGGCGCCGAGATCGCGCGCCACGTCGGCATCACCCTGCTGGATGAGAAGACGACGTGAGGCCGGGTCCGGAACGTTCTTAATAATGATGCTTTTCAGCTTCGGCGCGCCGCCGGGTGCGCTGCTGTTGGCCTCCAGCACGATGGCCTGATGCGGCTGATAGACCCGCATTTTATACGCGCCGCTGCCCGCCGAGTGCATTTTCAGCCAGCCGTTACCGAAGTCGTTATCTTTGGCGTTCGGGGCGACCTGTTTCTCATCGACGATAGAGGCGATCGGCGTTGAGAGAATATTCAGCGCCACCGCCGGGCTGACGTCGGCGGTCCAGCGTAGCTCCAGGGTATGGTCGTCTAGCTTCTTCAGCTGGCTGGCGATGTTATCCGGCTGCCAGCCGAGGACGTTAAGAATAAACGCCGGCGATTTGTTCAGGATGACCGCGCGGGTGTACGAGTAAATGACATCTTCCGGGCGCAGCGGGTTACCGGAGGCGAATTTGGCGTCGGGCTTTAGCTTGATGGTCAGGGTTTTCGCCGCCGGATCGGCCTGCCAGCTTTCGGCCAGGATCGGGGTGATTTTTTCAGGGTTATCGCGGTCCGGCTGCACCAGGCGCTGATAAAGGCTCGGTACCGTCTGGATGCTGGAGAGCTCGTTGGCTTCCGCCGGGTCGAGGCTGACGATATCGTCGAGGCCCTGCGCGACCACCAGGGTCCCCGGCGGCGTGGCGGCGTCAACGGCGGCGGATAACGCGGCGAGCACCAGCAGCGGCAGCAGTTTTTTAGTCATATGCGATCCCTGAAAAAAGTTATTGTGATTATTGATGTTTCGCTACGTTAGGCCGCTTAATTACGGGCGTAAAGTCAAAGATCGGCTAAGTTTATGCTTAAAAAGCATAAGCAAGACCAAGGGGTTATGACGATCGATCGTACCGGGCATCTTCCGGCCATTCGCCTTTCTTGATATAACAATTTGATAACACTACGGGAGAGATAAGCGTGCCGGAAATTAATGAATTTGGTCAGCAGGTCAACGATCGCGTACCAGGGTGGCAGGGCGCGGGACTTCTGCGCCGCACGGCGTTAAATGGCCGCTTTTGCCGGCTGGAGCCGCTGGATACCGAGCGGCACGCGGCGGATCTGTTTGCCGCCTATGCCCTCGGCGACGACAGCGACTGGACCTGGCTTGCCAGCACCTGCCCACAGAGCGTGGAGTCAACGGCGAACTGGATCACCGGTAAGGTTATGGACGACGGGCTGGTGCCGTATGCGGTTATCGATTTGCGCGCCGAGCGAGCCGTCGGGCTGGTCAGCTATATGGCGATTGAGCGGGCGATGGGCACGGTGGAGATAGGGCACGTCACCTGGTCGCGGGCGATGAAAAATACGCCGCTCGGGACCGAGGCGGTGTGGCTGCTGCTGCAAAATGGTTTTGCTCACGGCTATCGTCGGCTGGAGTGGAAGTGCGATTCGATGAATCTCGCCTCCCGCCGCGCCGCCGACCGGCTGGGGTTTACCTGGGAGGGGCGTCTTCGTCAGAGGATGGTACGCAAAGGACGCACCCGCGATAGCGATATGCTGTCGATTATCGATAGCGAATGGCCCGCGCGCGACGCGGCGCTGCGGGCGTGGCTGGCGCCGGAGAACTTTGATGCTGATGGACGGCAGCTAAAGCGGCTGGAAGATTTCCGCTAGTTTTTCCTCACCCTAACCCTCTCCCGCAGGGAGAGGGGTGGGGGCTTACTCTTACCGGCGAACCGGCGCGCCGTTCGCCACGTAATACGCCGCGGTGCTCTTCGGCAGCGGCTGACGGCCGCGAATGGCGTCAGCCATTTTTTCGCCAATCATGATGGTGGTCGCGTTAAGGTTGCCGGTAATAATCTGCGGCATAATCGAGGCGTCGACCACGCGCAGGCCCTCCAGCCCGTGAACCCGACCTTCGCCATCCACCACCGCCATCTCGTCGTAGCCCATTTTACAGGTGCCGCACGGATGGAAGGCGGTTTCCGCATGATTGCGCACAAACTCATCCAGCTCGGCATCGCTCTGGCACTCCGCCCCCGGACTGATCTCCCGGCCGCGATAGTTATCCAGCGCCGGCTGATGCATGATTTCGCGGGTAATGCGAATCGCGTCGCGGAACTCCTGCCAGTCCTGTTCGCTGGACATATAGTTAAACAGAATCGCCGGATGTTCGTGCGGGTCGCGCGACTTCAGACGCACGTGGCCGCGGCTTGGGGAGCGCATGGAGCCGACGTGGCACTGGAATCCGTGCTCTTTCACCGCGTTTGAGCCGTTGTAGTTAATCGCGACCGGCAGGAAGTGGTACTGAATATTCGGCCACGCAAAGGCTTCCCGGCTGCGAATAAATCCGCCCGCTTCAAACTGGTTGCTGGCGCCGATGCCGGTCCCGCCGAACAGCCATTCGGCGCCGATTTTCGGCTGGTTCCACCACTGCAGCGCCGGGTAGAGCGACACCGGCTCTTTACATTCGTACTGCAGATACATCTCCAGATGATCCTGCAGGTTCTCGCCGACGCCGGGCAGGGCGTGAATCAGCGGAATATCGAACTGGTGCAACAGTTCCGGGCTGCCGACGCCGGAGCGCTGCAGGATTTGCGGCGAAGCGATGGCGCCCGCGCAGAGCAGCACTTCTTTACTGGCGGTGGCGTTTGACGGCGCCGTGCTGTCGCCCTCCAGCCACTCGACGCCGACGGCGCGTTTGCCGGCAAAAATAATGCGATCGGTCAGCGCATGGGTGCGAATGGTCAGATTGGGTCGCGCGCGCGCCTGGTCGAGATAGCCGCGCGCGGTACTGGCGCGGCGTCCCTGCGGCGTCACGGTACGATCCATGGGGCCAAACCCTTCCTGCTGGTAGCCGTTAAGATCGTCGGTGCGCGGGTAGCCGGCCTGTACGCCGGCTTCAATCATCGCGTGGAACAGCGGATTGTTGCCCTGCTTTGGCGTGGTGACGCTGACCGGGCCGTCGCCGCCGTGGTAGTCGTTGGCGCCAATATCGCGGGTTTCCGCTTTGCGGTAGTAGGGCAGGCAGTCGAGGTAGCTCCAGTGCTCAAGCCCCGGCGCCGAGGCCCAGTTATCGAGATCCATAGCGTTGCCGCGGATATAGCACATGCCGTTGATTAACGAGGACCCGCCGAGGCCCTTACCGCGTCCGCACTCCATGCGGCGATTGTTCATATGCGGTTCAGGCTCGGTCTCGTAGGCCCAGTTATAGCGCCGACCCTGTAGAGGAAAGGCCAGCGCGGCGGGCATCTGGGTGCGGAAGTCGAAACGGTAATCCGGGCCGCCCGCTTCCAGCAGCAGGACGGTGGTCTGGGGATCTTCCGTCAGTCGTGTAGCCAGTACGTTGCCGGCGGAACCGGCACCAATAATAATGTAGTCAAACTGCAAAAATGACCTCCTGGTTAAAATATGGATTGAAACTGACCCATCTCAACCTGGATGGATTTTATCTGGGTGTAGCTGTGCAGCGTCTGCACGCCGTTTTCGCGGCCAATACCGGAGTGCTTGTAGCCGCCGACCGGCATCTCCGCCGGGGATTCACCCCAGGTGTTGATCCAGCAGATCCCGGCCTCCAGCCGATGAATCAGGCGATGGGCGCGGTTTAAATCCGGCGTGACGACGCCGGCGGCGAGGCCGTATTCGGTGGCGTTGGCGCGGCGAACCGCTTCTTCCTCATCGTCGTAGCTCAGAATCGACATCACCGGGCCGAAGATCTCTTCGCGGACGATGGTCATCTGGTCATCGCAGTCGGTAAACACCGTCGGGGCGACCCACGCGCCGCGGTCGAAGCCTTCGCCTTTCAGCACCTCGCCGCCGCAGAGCAGGCGCGCGCCTTCTTGCTTGCCGATCGCGATGTAGCGCAGCACGTTATCGCGGTGCGGGAAGCTCACCAGCGGCCCGAAGTTGGTGCTTTCAGCAAACGGATCGCCGGGACGGATACGCGCCACGCGAGCGAGGATTTTCTCTTCAAACGCCGCCTTCAGGCGCGCCGGAACGAATACCCGGGTGCCGTTGGTGCAGACCTGTCCTGAGCTGTAGAAGTTAGCCATCATCGCGATGTCGGCGGCGAGGTCGAGGTTGGCGTCTTCGCAGACGATCAGCGGCGATTTACCGCCCAGCTCCATGGTGACTTCCTTCAGCGAGGAGGCGGCGGAGTTGGCCATCACTTTTTTGCCGCTGGCGACGCCGCCGGTAAAGGAGATTTTGGCGATGTCCGGGTGCTCGGTGAGATACTGGCCGGTTTCGGCGCCCGTGCCCGGCAGCACGTTAAATACCCCCGCCGGCAGTCCCGCCTCGCGGTAAATTTCCGCCAGCTTCAGGGCGGTGAGCGGGGTGACTTCACTCGGCTTAAAGATCATCGCGTTACCGGCCGCCAGCGCCGGGGCTGATTTCCACAAGGCGATCTGGATCGGGTAGTTCCAGGCGCCGATCCCGGCGACGACGCCCAGCGGTTCCCGGCGGGTGTAGGCGAATGCACTGTCGCGCAGCGGGATCTGGCTCCCTTCCAGCGCCGGGATCAGGCCCGCGTAGTACTCCAGCACATCGGCGCCGGTGACGATATCGACGGCGGCGGTTTCGCTCAGCGGTTTGCCGGTATCGAGAGTCTCCAGACGCGCCAGTTCATCGTTGCGATCGCGCAGAATATCGACCGCTTTACGCAGAATGCGCGAACGTTCCATGGCGCTCATCGCCGCCCAGATTTTTTGCCCTTTTTGGGCGCTCTTTACCGCCCGGTCGACGTCTTCGCGGCCGGCGGCCTGGACGGTCGCCAGCACTTCCCCGCTGGCGGGGTTAATCGTCTCGAAGGTTTTACCGCTGGTGGCGGAAACATAACCACCGTCGATGTAAAGCTGCTGTTCGGCCATTCGGGACATGGGTCCTCCATTAGTGAGAAGTCGGTGGCAGATATTGGCTGATGAAGTGCTCGGCGAGCGTTTCGGCGCGGGCTTTATCCAGCGGTTTACCGCTCAGCGCCGCGCGTAGCCACAGCCCGTCGATCAGCGCGGCGAGACCGTATCCGGCCTCCTGCGCCTCTTCGCGCGGCAGGGCGCGCTGAAACTCATAGACGATATTCGACAGCAGTCGCCGGCTGCTGACCTGCTGCAGGCGATAGAGCATCGGCTGATGCATGCTGCTAGCCCAAAAGGCGAGCCAGGCCTTCATTGCCGCGCTGCTTATCTGGCTGTCGTCGAAGTTTCCCGCCACGATGGCGCGCAGGCGTTCCTGCGGGCCGGCGTCGGGCAGGGCGTGCAGACGGCCCAACACCGCCTGGCGCAGCTGGCCGGTGATATCGCGCATCGTCGCTTCCAGCAGGCCGTTCTTATCCTTGAAATAGTGGCTGATGATGCCGGTTGATACGCCAGCCCTCCGGGCGATCTGCGCGATGGTGGCATCGTGCATTCCCACTTCATTGATGGCGGCCAGGGTGGCGTCAATCAGCTGCCGCTGCCGTATCGGTTGCATCCCCAGTTTGGGCATTTCTCAGACTCCATTCATCAGCTTTGTTTATCTATTAAAGCGGTTTTTGATTGGACGTTCAATATAAAATGTGTCTTAATTGTTGCCGATTTTGGTTCTAATAGTTGCAAAAACAGTAAGGAGAATGGATGACAGACCTTTCGCCGAGCAGAGAAAAGGACAAAATCAATCCGGTGGTTTTTTACACTTCCGCCGGACTGATTTTGTTGTTTTCCCTGATGACTCTCTTCTTCAGCGATTTTTCCGCGGCCTGGATTGGCCGTACCCTGAACTGGGTTTCCCGCACCTTTGGCTGGTACTATTTGCTCGCCGCGACGCTCTATATCGTGTTTGTCGTGTGCATCGCCTGCTCGCGTTTCGGTTCGGTGAAGCTCGGGCCGGAACATTCGAAGCCGGAATTTAGCGTGCTCAGCTGGGCGGCAATGCTGTTCGCCGCCGGTATCGGTATCGACCTGATGTTCTTCTCCGTCGCCGAACCGGTGACCCAGTATATGCAGCCACCGGAAGGGGCGGGGCAGACCATGGAGGCGGCGCGCCAGGCGATGGTGTGGACGCTGTTTCACTACGGGCTGACCGGCTGGTCGATGTATGCCCTGATGGGGATGGCGCTGGGATACTTTAGCTATCGTTATAATTTACCCCTGACCATCCGCTCCGCGCTCTATCCGATCTTCGGCAAAAAGATTAATGGCCCAATCGGCCACAGCGTGGATATCGCCGCCGTTATCGGCACCATTTTTGGTATCGCCACCACGCTCGGGATTGGCGTGGTGCAGCTAAACTACGGCCTCAACGTGCTGTTTGATATTCCGGACTCGCTGGGCGCGAAAGCGGCGCTGATCGTGCTGTCGGTCATTATCGCCACCATCTCCGTGACCTCCGGGGTGGATAAAGGCATTCGTATTCTTTCCGAGCTTAACGTGGTGCTGGCCCTCGGGCTGATCCTGTTTGTCCTGTTTATGGGCGACACCGAGTTTCTGCTCAACGCGCTGGTGCTCAACGTTGGCGACTATGTGAATCGTTTTATGGGCATGACCCTGAACAGCTTCGCCTTCGATCGTCCGGTAGAGTGGATGAACAACTGGACCCTGTTCTTCTGGGCGTGGTGGGTGGCGTGGTCGCCGTTTGTCGGCCTGTTCCTGGCGCGTATTTCACGTGGACGCACCATTCGTCAGTTTGTGGTAGGAACGCTGATTATCCCGTTCACCTTTACCCTGCTGTGGCTGTCGGTGTTCGGCAATAGCGCGCTGTATGAAATCATCCACGGCAATGCGGCCTTCGCCGCCGAGGCGGTCGCCCACCCGGAGCGCGGCTTCTATAACCTGCTGGCGCAGTATCCGGCGTTTACCTTTAGCGCTTCGGTGGCGACGATTACCGGCCTGCTGTTCTATGTGACCTCCGCGGATTCCGGGGCGCTGGTGCTGGGTAACTTCACCTCGAAGCTGAAGGATATCAACAGCGATGCGCCAAACTGGCTGCGGATCTTCTGGTCGGTGGTTATCGGCCTGCTGACCCTCGGGATGCTGATGACTAACGGCATTTCCGCCCTGCAGAACGCGACGGTGATTATGGGGCTGCCGTTTAGCTTCGTGATCTTCTTCGTGATGGCGGGATTGTACAAGTCGCTGAAGGTCGAGGATTATCGCCGCGAGAGCGCCAACCGCGACACCGCTCCGCGACCGCTCGGCGTGCAGGATCGCCTGAGCTGGAAGAAGCGCCTGTCGCGGCTGATGAACTATCCCGGCACGCGCTATACCCGCCAGATGATGGAGACGGTGTGCTTCCCGGCGATGGAAGAGGTGGCGCAGGAGCTGAAGCTGCGCGGCGCTTACGTCGAGCTGAAAAGCCTGCCGCCGGAAGAGGGAGACAGCCTGGGCCATCTTGACCTGCTGGTGCATATGGGCGACGAGCAGAACTTTGTTTATCAGATCTGGCCGCAGCAGTACTCCATTCCCGGCTTTACCTACCGGGCGCGCAGCGGGAAGTCGACCTACTATCGTCTGGAGACCTTCCTGCTGGAAGGGAGTCAGGGCAACGACCTGATGGACTACAGCAAAGAGCAGGTCATTACCGATATTCTTGACCAGTACGAGCGTCATTTGAACTTTATCCATCTGCATCGCGAAGCGCCGGGCAACAGTGTGACCTTCCCCGGAATGTAGGCCATCTAAACGTTTTCTGAAAAAGGATTGCGGCTGGTTAAATATACAGTGAATTGCGCAGGGAAGCGTATGATGGCGGCGGGTGCCTGAGGCTTTCTGCGTTCAGGCTTAGGTGAGGATTCAGAAAGACGAAGCCCCAGGAGATGTTCCCATCAACCTGAGGCCTACAATCCAAACCTAGCACGTTGGATAGTAGCCTCTTCTTCGCATGGAGGCAACGAGATGCTGACAAAATACGCCCTGGTGGCAATCATCGTGCTGTGTCTGACAGCGCTGGGATTGACGTTAATGGTGCGCGATTCGCTGTGCGAGCTGAGCATCAAAGAACGTAGTATGGAGTTCAAGGCCGTTCTCGCTTACGAAACGAAGAAGTAGCCGGTATGCGGGGAGCTATCCCCGCTTATCCGCAGGCTGGGTAAGGAACCTTAAGGCACCTTTTTTCTGCTTATGGGGGCAGGATGGACGGCGAGAGAACATCGACCGGTTAAAACAATCGCGCCGCCACCCTGCATACTGCTTCGCTGACGTCAACCTCACCCTTACCGGCATTTTTCTACGCTAAATCCGTTCTACCAGCAGACAAAACCACCATCAACCACAAGGTCAACGCCGGTGCAGAACGAGGAGGCATCGCTGGCGAGGAACAGCGCCGGGCCGGCCATCTCCTCAACCTTCGCCATACGCTGGATCGGCGTCTGGCTTTCGAATTCGCGGGTCTGATGAACCATCTCAGGGCGGGTGTTCATCGGCGTGGCGGTATAGCCGGGGCTGATGGAGTTGACCCGAATCCCTTTGCCGATCCACTCCATCGCCAGGCTTTTTGACAGGTGGATAACGCCCGCTTTAGAGCAGTTGTAGTGCGCCTGATCGAGACCGCGGTTAACAATAATGCCGGACATCGAGGCGATATTAATAATCGAACCGCCGCCCGTTTCCTGCATCAGTTCGGCTTCCGCTTTGCAGGAGTTCCACACGCCGGTCAGGTTAATATCGATAACCCGCTGCCACTGCTCGGTTTCCATCTCCAGCGCCGGATTGGCGTTGGCAATCCCGGCGGCGTTGACGGCTATATCGAGGCGGCCAAAGCGGCTTTTCGCTAATGCCACGCCGGCGCGTAGGTCGCTAAGCTGGCGCACATCGCCGGTGTAGTAGCAGGCCTCTCCGCCGATGGCTTCAATATTTTTGACGGTTTCGGCGAGGCCGCCGTCTTCGCGGAGATCGAAGCAGACGACCCGAGCTCCCGCGCTGGCGAGCCCGTAAGCAATCATCTGGCCGATGCCGCTGCCCGCGCCGGTGACAAAGGCCACGCGGTCCTGCAGGTTAAACAGCTGTTGGGCAAAATCTTTTGCGATCATAGTCATTTCTCTCTAAAAAATATTCTTTAGCATGCCCGGTGTTGGCGTTCCCGGAGGCGGCGCGTTGCGCCTGTCCGGGCTACGGGGCTTGTGCCGTCGGGTAGCCCGGACAGGTGCGCAGCACCGCCTCCGGGACATGATTTGTGTAGCCTGACCTGAAAAATGCCAGGCTGGCGGCATTACGACATAATCAAGCCGCCATCGATATTGATGGTCTGCCCGGTGAGGTAGCGCGCGTCGTCGGAGGCGAGAAACGCCACCAGCCCGGCAACGTCTTCCGGTTTGCCGGCGCGCTTCATCGGAATGCCTTCGACCCACTCCGCCATCAGCTCGCCTTTACCGTAGCGCTTCTGCTCGGTGCTGAGGATTTCGCCCCAGACGCGGTCGTTGTAGTCCCACATCTCGCTTTCGATAATGCCCGGACAGAAGGCGTTAACGGTGATATTCCACGGCGCCAGCTCGTGCGCCAGGCTTTGGGTGATGCCGATCACGCCCATTTTGCTGGCGGCATAGTGCGGGGTGTAGATAAAGCCCTGACGACCCTGGCCGGAAGAGGTGTTGATCAGGCTGCCGTGGTTCTGCTTGACCATATATTTGGCGGCTTCGCGGCAGCACAGCCAGACGCCGGTGGTGTTAACGGCAAGCACTTTTTCAAAGTCGGCTTTCGGCATGCGATCGTAATAGTCGATGGTGATCACGCCTGCGTTCTGGATAGAGACGTCGATGGTGCCGAAACGCGCTGCCGCCTGCTCGTACAGCGACTGCACCTGCGCTTCGTCGGTCACATCAACCTGTAACGACAGGATGTCGGCCTGGTAGCGCTGGCGGAGGGTTTCCGCCGTTTCGTGGACGCGCTCGGCGTTAGAGACCATCACCAGATTCGCGCCGTCGCGCGCAAAGCGCTCGGCAATACCTGCACCAATTCCGCGGCAGGCGCCGGTAATAACCACCGTTTTGTTTGTGAAATTTCTTTGCATGTTTTTCATCCCTTATTGAAGCCGGACGGCAGAGCATCCGGCGGGGTAATAAAGACGTGATTAACTGGTGGCGCCTGCCGCCGCCAGCTTCTCCTCATGGCGGCGCATCAGGATGACTTTGTTCTGCAGTTTCTGCTGGAACTGGTCGACGACGACGGCGGTGACGATAACCACCCCCTTAATGACCATCTGCCAGAAATCGCTGACCCCCATCATCACCATGCCGTCGGCGAGGAAGACGATGACGAACGCGCCAATGATTGATCCGGTCACCCGGCCGCGACCGCCCGCCAGCGCGGTTCCGCCGAGCACGGTGGCGCCAATGGCGTCCATTTCGAACATATTGCCGGTCATCGGGTGCGCGGTTTGCAGCTGCGAAGCGACGATAAGGCCGACGAACGCTGAGCACAGGCCGGAGAAGGCGTAAACGAAGATTTTTGCCTTGACGATAGGCACGCCGGCCAGGCGTGCGGCGGATTCGTTACCGCCGATAGCGTAGATATAGCGGCCCAGCGGGGTTTTGGTGGTCAGCCAGTAGCCCAGCAGCAGGAAGCCGATCATCAGCCAGATTGGCAGATAGATGCCCATCAGCGTCCCGGATCCCAGGGTGGAGAAGCCGGTGTTGCCCAGCGCTTCCATGCCGTTGAGGTTGGGGTAGGTGCTGCCGTCGTTGAACAGCAGCGCCGAGCCTCTGGCGACATACATCATGCCCAGGGTGCAGATAAAGGGTGCGACGCCGAAGCGGGTGATGACCGCGCCGTTAACGAAGCCAACCAGCACGCCGAAGAGCGCCACGCAGAGGATCACTTCCGGTACGTTGAAGAAGATAACGCTGCCGTTCCATAAGGGCAGGCCGTTGGTTAACAGCGCCCCGGCCACCATGCCGCAGATGCCAGCCACGGCGCCGACGGAGAGGTCGATACCGCCCGTCAGGATAACCAGCGTCATGCCGATGGCCAGCAGGCCGGTGATGGCCACGTGCTGGGTCATAATCAGCAGGTTAGATGTGGTCAGGAAATTCGGTACCATCACGCTGAAGAACGCGATAACCAGCAGCAGAGCGATGAACGTTCTGGCCTTCAGCAGGTACATATAAATCATATATTTCTGGTTCATGATGGGTTCCAGCCTGATTAATCTTGAGGTGTTGAAGCCGCGATTAATTTTTCGCGGGTCACCGCATGACGCGGTAAATCGGCGGTAATCCGACCGTCGGCCATGACCAGGATGCGATCCGCCAGCGCCATTACTTCATCCAGCTCCGATGAAGAGAACATCACTGCCAGACCCTGCTGGGCCATTTTGCCGATCAGATGATAAACGTCGGTTTTCGCGCCGACGTCGATACCGCGAGTGGGCTCATCGAGAAACACCACTTCCGGCTTCGTCATCAACGCCTTGCCGAGCACCACCTTTTGTTGGTTGCCGCCGCTGAGCGAGGTGACAGGCAGATCGGGGTCGCTCACCTTGATTGCCAGTTCGCGAATCATCTCTTTGACGCAGGCGATTTCTTTCTGCGGATTCAGCCATTTCCACGCCCGACGAAAGCCCTGCAGGCTGAAATCGGATAAGGTCATATTCGATTGAATCGACATCATCTGCACCACGCCTTCTCCCTGGCGGTCTTCAGGCACCAGCGCCAGCCCTTTTTTTAGCCGCGCCTGGAACGGGGCCTTTTCGATATTTTCGCCGTTGAGATGGACGTTACCGCTCTGGCAGGGCATCAGGCCGACCAGGCCTTTAAACAGCTCCGTGCGTCCGGCGCCGAGCAGGCCGTAGATGCCGATCACTTCTCCCTTACTTAAGGTAAAGGTCACATCGTTGAGCTTATAGCCGCCGCTGGGGTGCAGCGCCGTCAGACCTTCAACGGCAAGGACCGCTTCGCCTTTCGGCGCCGGCCGGTAGTCGAAATGTTTTTTCTTATCGCCGACCATCTGTTCGATAATCCACGGAATACTGGCGTCGCTGACCTCGCGCTCGCTGATAAAGCGCCCGTCGCGGAAAATAGTGATGTGGTCGCCAATTTCCATCAGCTCTTCCAGACGGTGGGAAATATAGATAATGGTGACGCCGCGGCGTTTAAGCTGTTCGATCACGTTAAACAGGATTTTGACTTCCGACTGGCTGAGCGCGGAAGTGGGTTCATCCATAATTAATACCCGGGTGTCCTTAGAAAGCGCTCGCGCAATTTCCACCAGCTGCTGATGGCCAATGCCTAATTCGCCAAGCTGGGTGTAGGGATCGACATTCAGCTCCAGTCTTTCCAGTAATGATTTGGCTAACTCATATTGATATTTTTCGTTAATCTTCCCTTTTTGAAAGAATTCGTTAGCCATAAAAATATTATCCATGACGTTCATATTCGGGAATAAATTTAATTCCTGAAAAATGATGCTGATTCCCTGCTTTTCAGCCTGGTGCGTCGAGCTAAGGGTCACCGGGGCGCCATCAAGAATGATTTGACCGGAAGAGGGTGTTTCAACGCCAGCAAGCATTTTCATCATGGTGGATTTACCCGCACCATTTTCACCGATCAGAACGTTTACTTTATTTCGATAGACCCGGTAATTCACGCTATCTAAGGCGACAACGCCCGGATAAACGCGAGATAATTCGCGAGTTTCGATAATAACTTCAGAGTCGACTGGTTGGGAATTGACGAGTTCTTGCCGCTGCATGTTATTGCCCTCCCAAACGAACAATTTTGGCTGGCGTAATATCAGGCATGGTCTGCGGAATATCCCAGGCCGAGAACACGCCGTACACCTGTACCGCTTCGCCGGTTTTCACCTGCGCCGTCTGGATCATCTTGACCGCATGTTCGTTAATCGCCCGGCTATATTCGCCAAACAGCACCTGATCGTTAAAGTCCTGATAGCTGGCGCCCTGATAGCCGTCGCGTAATAATGTGCCGCGCAGCGTTGGGCCAATTTGCACCACCACGTTGCCGCCACTGATATCCTCAATCGTCATTTTTCCGCTGCGCGAAGCGGAATCAATTTTACTGATATTGCCTTCGACTTTGACGTAAAACACGCAGGGGTTTTCGTCCTGAGCGCGATAGCCTAAGGTTTTGCAGGCGCTATCGATATCTTTCGCCGCGCGCAGGGCGGTCATCAGCTCGGCAACGGGGCGGGCTTTAGCCACAACCTGGGGAACCAGCTGGTCTTGCCATGTCCGATCGATATCCGCCATATGCGGGTTGGGCGGAGATTTAAGATCGGCCAGCTCCTGCTGAGAGACGATACGACAGCCCCCGAGCGCAAGAATAACCAGCGTCAGCGAGATTTTTTTATACATAATACGCTCCTGTGCGCCCCGGACGGGGCGCAACAACCCGAAATCAGGATTTGATATTGAAGTCCTGCACTTTGTCTGCATTGTCCTGAGTAATCAGAATGCCGCGGAACATCACGCGCTGCTTGGCCGGTTTTTCACCTTTTTGCAGGTAGTTATCGAGGTCGGTCACCCCCTGAGCGGCGATGGCCTGCGCCTGAAGCATTACGGTGGCCTGCAGGGTGCCGGCTTTTACCGCGTCGCGCTCATCGTTGCTGCCATCGATACCGACCACCACCACATCGTTACGATTCGCGGCTTTCAGCGCGGCAATGGCGCCGAGGGCCACAGGACCGTTGCCGCAAATCACGCCTTTCACGTCGGGGTGCGCCTGCAGAATACTGTCCATAATGCGCTTGCCGTCGATTAACGTGCCTTTCGCGTCCTGCTTAGCGACGCTGACCATATCCGGGTACTGGTCAATCACCTGGTGGAAAGATTTAGAGCGGGTCACGCAGTTATTATCCGCAAGGTTACAGGTCAGTTCGGCATATTTGCCTTTCTCCGCCATTTTCTCGACAAATACGTTGGCGACTTCAGAACCGGCCTGGAAGTTATTATGGGTAATTTGCTCCAGCGCGATATCATCGACAGGAATTTCGCGGTTAATTAAAACCACCGGAATACCCGCTTTCTTCGCTTTTTCAATGGCGGCGACGCTGGCGGTGGAGTCGGCGTTATCCAGAATAATGCCCTGAACTTTTTTACCGATGGCGGTATCGATCAGCTCATTCTGTTTTTTGACATCTTCACCATGCGACAAAATGGTGGTCTGGTAGCCCAGCTCTTTGGCTTTTTCGCTAGCGCCCTTGGCTTCAGAGGCGTAATAGGGGTTATCCAGCGAGTTAACCATGATCATGATGGTGCCTTTTTCTGCCGCCTGGGCAGCGAAAGAAAAGGCGGTCAGGGTAGCAGCGGTTAAAAGCGTTAAACGTAATTTCATGACAATTTTCTCTCTTGGTTGTTATTGTCGGGTACGGTGAAACAACGTAAGGCCTGTAAATCGAGTTTATGGGCCGGGGGTCTCCTTTTGTTGATGATTAAGAGCCTATCCATTAGGGCTATTTTACTGGCCATTTTGAACCAGGGCAGTGCTCAGAATCCTCACGTACTACGTGTACGCTCCGGTTCTTCCGCGCTGTCCGTGTTCAAACTGCCTGCGCCAATAACGCCTACTGGGATAGGCTCTAAGGTGCGTCACGCGTTCGATTCCCTGGTGGGCGTCAGGCGGACGTTGCCGGTTTCCATAATGTTCTGTTCACCGCATGGCGCCACTCCTGCCATCTTTTCTGCAGGCGCTGGTGGCGGGCCATATCGGGGATAAATTCGCTGTGTTCGGTTAAAAACGCGTTCAGGTCGGTCACCGATCCGGGATTCAGGGCTTTGCGCGCGAGCAGGGCCGCGCCAATCGCCGACAGCTCGGCAACGTCGCTGCGCATCACCGGGCAGCCGAGCAGGTCAGCCTGATACTGCATTAGCCAGTCGTTCCTGGTTGGGCCGCCGTCGACCATCAGCGCCGTTAAGTGGAAGTCGTCCTGCTGGCGCATCGCCACCACGACATCGGCGATTTGATAGGTAATGGATTCCAGCGCGGCGCGAATCAGATGGGCGCGCTTGACGCCGCGGCTCAGGCCGCAAATCACGCCGCGGGCGCTGTCATCCCACCACGGGGCTCCCAGGCCGGTTAACGCCGGCACAAAATAGACGCCCAGCGTGGAGTCCACGGAGGCGGGCAGGGTGTTGAGTTCATGCGCCAGTTCGGCATCGGAAAGTTCGCTCAGACCGGTGCTGTCCGCCATCCACGCCACGGCATCGCCGGTATGCGGAATATTACCTTCGAGTCCGTAGGTGATGCTGTCGCCGTCGTGCCAGGCGATGGTGGTGGCCAGCGCGTCGATATCGCACTGTGCGGATTTTACCGGCGCCATCACCGATGACCCCGTACCGTAGGTGGCTTTCACGCAGCCGAGTTCACCCAGCGCGTGGCCAAACAGCGCGGCGTGGGAATCCCCGACCATCGCCATTACGGGAATACCGTCAGGGATAGCGTTCAACCCCCGGGTATAGCCAAACAATCCGCTGGAGGGCTTGATCTCCGGCAGCGCGGCGCGCGGGATCTGGAACAGCGCCAGCATGTTGTCATCCCACTGGCCGGTTTGCAGGTTCAGCAGCTGGGTACGCGCGGCATTGGAGTAATCGCAGTAGAACGCCTCGCCCTGGGTTAAGTTCCACAGCAGCCAGCTGTCGATAGTGCCGAGGCAGATTTCTCCGCGCTCAGCCAGCGCGCGCCCCTCAGGAAGAGATTCCAGCAGCCAGCGCATTTTCGAGGCCGAAAACAGAGGCGCAATCGGCAGGCCGGTCACGGCCTTGATTTGCCGCTCTTTGTCGCTGTGGCGCAGTTCATCGCAAAACGCGGCGCTGCGGCTGCACTGCCAGGTGATCGCGGCGTTGATTGGCTTACCGCTCTGGCGATACCAGCCGATCGCGGTCTCGCGCTGGTTACTGATGGCTAATGCCGCGACGTTTTCTGCGCCAATGTGCGCTACCGCTTGCGCGATAACCGCCAGCGAAGCGTCAACCAGGACTTCTCCCGACTGCTCGACCCAGCCTTCACGCGGCGTCTGGATCGCCAGCGGCTGAGAGAATTTCACCACGACCTGGCCGCGGCTATCGAGTACGACGGCTTTGGCATTGGTGGTGCCTTCGTCCAGCGCAATGATGAACTCTTTACGTGTTGCCTGCATTAGGTAGTCTCCTGAGTCACACTTCGTCCTGGCGCGGAGGGGGAAGTCGGCATTCCTCTTTATCGCATTGCTTCTTAGCAGGCCATGATGTGACAATTCGTTTTCACTTTTTTAATCACTGAATATATATTCGATAGTGATTATTTATTTGTTACCTTAGCCAGAAACTTCCCGTCGGGCTACAGGAAAAGTTATCAATTGTGCTGGCAATCACACTTATCCGTTTGGTGAAGCTTCCGGGTGTCGGGGGAAAAGAGCGCGGTTGGCTGGTTATATACGTTTGAAATATAAAAATTTATTGGCGAAGCCTTTACGCCTGAAGGAAAGCGTAAAGGCTGTGGGAAAGTGTTTGAGTGAGGAAATTACCCGGCGATAAGCAGCCTGGCCGTTGGATAATCGGTGATCAGAACATCGATATAACCGCCTGAAAGCGCGCCTTTGATAGCCGCTACCTTCTCGCTGCCGCCGGCAAGGGCCACCACGTTAGGGCACTTCTTCACTTTCTCCAGCGCCATGCCGATCACAGGATCTTCATCATCGCGTAACACCGCCTTGCCGTTTTTATCGTAGTAGTGCAGGCAAATGTCACCCACGGCGCCGCGTTCCGCCAGCACCTGCAGCATATCTTCGTGATAGTAGTTACCGGACGTTTTGAGCAGCTGCGAAGGTTCAAGGATGCCAATCCCGACGATGGCGATATCGACTTCGTCGAAGCGCGCAATCACATCGGCGACATCTTTGCTGGCCACGAGGCGATTTTTCTCCTCCGTAGAACCTTCGATGCTCTGGGAAGGGAGCAGCCAGGCTTCACAGTTCAGACGCTGCGCCAGGGTCTGGGTCAGGATGGTCGCCTGCACGTTACCGTTAGGACCCACGCCGCCGAGCAGTTGAATCACGCCGTTGGCCTTCAGGTTTTGCGCGTGAACCTCATCAACCATTGCGCGGATAGTCGAACTCCACGACGAGACGCCAATCAGATCTTTCGGCCGCAATCGCGTTTCCAGATAGTGGGCCGCGGCGGATCCAATGGCGCGCTTGATGGTGTGATCGCTGGCGTCCTCTTCGGTATCCACGACGATGGCCTGTTTAATTCCGTAGCGATCCTCGAGGCCTTTTTCAAGATTGAGGAAAATATTCGATGGCTGAACAACGCTGATTTTGACCACGCCTTCTTTTTGGCAGCGGGCGATCGCTCGGGAGATAAATGACTGAGAAAGCGAGAGAAGTTGAGCGATATCGGACTGCTTTCGTCCTTCAAGATAGTAGAGCGTGGCAATCTTAACTAATAGCCGTTGTTCATCCTGCTTAGCCATATATTTCCCCGAAAATCATTTACGTGCAGCCATTATGTTAGAGCTCATTATCATACGCGAAAAGAAAAGACAGTTAAGTGTGATGGATATCTAACTTTCGCCAATCCTCAAAATCAGCTATGGACAAAAACAGAACAGTAGCCGCATAATTGAATAAAGAGTCGTTAGTGAATATATATTCATAGCGATTTCAGGTCAACTGAAAAGTGCCCGGGTGACGTCACGCCCGGTGGTAAGGAGGCAGAATGTTCCTGAGTATGATGCAGCGGCGTAAGCCTTACGATGCGTTGCCTGGGGATGTCTGGTTTTTTTAGTCCCTGACGGAATAAATATTCCAAGTTGAAAATAAATTCAGAGGTATTAAATGAATCCCTATAGCTATGATGTCCAGGCCCTTGAGCGTAAAGCCCGCGCCGTACGTCGCCATATCGTCAGATTGAACGCCAACAGCCCTGCGGGCGGGCACACCGGCGCCGACCTGTCGCAGGTTGAACTGCTCACCGCGCTCTATTTCCGCATTCTGAACGTCGCGCCGGAGCGTCTGGCTGACGACCAGCGCGATATCTACATCCAGTCGAAAGGCCATGCGGTGGGCTGCTACTACTGCGTGCTGGCCGAGGCGGGCTTCTTTCCGGTTGAGTGGCTGGAAACCTATCAGCATGCGAACTCCCATCTTCCGGGTCACCCGGTGCGCCAGAAAACGCCGGGGATTGAGCTCAACACCGGCGCGCTGGGCCACGGTTTGCCTGTTGCGGTGGGGCTGGCGCTGGCTGCGAAAAAAAGCAACAGCTCCCGCCGCATTTTTTTAATTACCGGCGATGGCGAGCTGGCGGAAGGCAGCAACTGGGAAGCGGCGCTGGCCGCTGCGCACTACGGCCTTGATAATCTCATCATTATTAATGACAAGAACAATCTCCAGCTGGCGGGTCCGACGCGCGAAATCATGAATACCGATCCGCTGGCTGATAAATGGAAGGCCTTCGGGATGACGGTCACCGAATGCCAGGGCAACGACATGGCGTCGGTAGTGGCGACCCTGGAAGGGCTGAAGCAGGAAGGTAAACCGAACGTCGTTATCGCCAACACCACGAAAGGTGCCGGTATTTCCTTTATCCAGGGGCGCCCGGAGTGGCACCACCGGGTACCGAAAGGCGAAGAAATTGCACTGGCACTGGAGGAACTGAAAGATGAGTAATGCAGAACACCTGGCGAGCGTGATGGTTCAGGCCTTTATTGATGCGGTCGACCGCGGCGTCGATCTGGTGCCGGTGGTGGCTGACTCCACGTCAACGGCCAAAATCGCGCCGTTTATTAAACAGTTCCCCGGGCGTCTGGTGAACGTGGGCATCGCCGAGCAGAGCATGGTCGGGACGGCGGCGGGTCTGGCGCTGGGAGGCAAAGTGGCGGTCACCTGTAACGCCGCGCCGTTCCTGATTTCCCGCGCCAATGAGCAGATTAAAGTCGACGTTTGCTATAACAACACCAACGTTAAGCTATTTGGCCTTAACGCCGGCGCCAGCTACGGCCCGCTGGCCGGCACCCATCACGCGATTGACGATCTGGCGGTGATGCGCGGCTTCGGTAATATCCAGATTTTCGCTCCGTCTTCGCCGCGCGAATGTCGGCAGATTATCGATTACGCTATCGGCTATCAGGGGCCGGTCTATATTCGCCTCGACGGCAAGGCGCTGCCGGAGCTGCACGATGAAAGCTATCGCTTTGTGCCGGGAGCAGTCGTTACGCTGCGGGAAGGCGAGGATATCGCGCTGGTCGCTACCGGATCGACGGTGCATGAAATCGTCGATGCCGCGCAGAGGCTGGCCGATGCGGGGATTCAGGCCAAAGTGGTGAGCGTGCCGTCCATTCGCCCTTGCGATACCGCCGCGCTGCTGGCGGCCCTGAAGCCGTGCAAGGCGGTGATAACGGTGGAGGAGCATAATGTCAACGGCGGGTTGGGGAGCCTGGTGGCGGAGGTGCTGGCCGAAGCCGGCGCGGGAATCCCGCTCAAACGTCTGGGGATCCCGGATGGCGAGTATGCGGCGGCGGCGGACCGCGGCTGGCTGCGCAAACACCACGGCTTCGATGCCGCTTCCGTCGCCGGGCTGGCGCAGAAAATGCGCTGACTTTACGCCGGCTTAAACCGATAACCCGCGCGGTCTGCCGCGCGGGTTTTGTTTTTACGTCGCGCAGAGCGTGATGACGTAGTCACCGGCCTTAATCCATTGCAGCCGATACTCCCCGGCGGAGATCCGAAGAAGCAGATTTCCTTCCTTTATATACGTCACCTCAAAATCGCTGAAACCCACGCCGTTCTGTATTTCGGGCGGGCTGGCCTTAAATGCGCTCTCTTTTGCCGAAAACGCCAGCGTCAGCGCCAGCGCCGACGGCAGGCCGCTGGCGTCCAGCAGGCTTTTTTCCGCGCTATTGACGATGCTGCTTTCCAGCTCGGCCGCGAGGGCGGGAGACAGGATGCGCTCAATATCAACGCCGACCGGCCCGGCGGAGACAACCGCCAGCGCGCTGCGTTCGCAGTGGCTGATGCTGCCGTACCACGGCGCGGGCCACAGGGGCTGGCGTTGGTCGCCAATGGCAGGGATCTCTGTCTCACCGACCTCCCGCAGCGCATAAACCGCGGCGATACGCCCGGCAAGATGTTCGCTCTGCCGCTTGCGGGCGCAGCCGCTTAGCCGGGCATGATGAGGCAGCCAGAGGAGATCTTCAGGCCGAAAGGTCAATGGGTCGAAATCGACACGCTGCAGCGAGCGATCGGCAAGCTGAATGATAGAACGTTGGGTTTGCATAGGGGGGATGTTAACAGATTCTCCCCGCCGCCCTCTATGGCAAGAGGGCGGGGGGAACGGCCAGACAATCAGAAGTGGGTATTGACGCCCAGATACCAGGTGCGGCCTGATTCGTTATAGGTATTGGCGCCCGCGCCAGCCATATAAGAAACATCGGTCAGGCTACCGGTGGTTTGCGCATTCCCCGCGCGCCAGTGGCGCTTGTCGAAGACGTTATCCACGCCGCCGGTCAGGCTGACGTTTTTGGTCACATCCCAGGTGGCGCTCAGGCCAACGATGCTGTATGGGCTGACTTCATCCGTTTCAGAACCCACCGCGGGCTCACCTTTGTAGTTATATTTCTTCGGCTGCTGCTTGCCGTACCAGGTGAAGGTCGACTGTACGGAAATATCCTGCTGAATCTGCCAGCTCAGGGTGGAGTTCAGGGTATATTCCGGAATAATCGACAGACGATCGCCGGTTTCCTTGTTTTTACTTTGCAGCATATAAGTGATGTTATTGGTCCAGTTCACCGTTTCGCTGACCGGCACGTTCAGGGTGCCTTCCAGACCTTCAACCACCGCTTTAGGCACGTTTTCCCACTGATAGATATCAGTTTTCACTTTACCGTTCGTAGTCTGCGAAATCGGCGCGTAGCCGGCTTCGATTTTATCGCGGTAGTCGTTGCGGAACCAGGTCACCCCCGCCAGCCAGCCGTCGCGTTTAAACTCAAGGCCAATCTCTTTGTTGATGCTGGTTTCGGCTTTCAGGTCATCGTTACCCATCATGTAGCAACCGGTACCGGTACCGCTGGCGTAGCAGCCCTGGCCTTTGCTATAGAGAATATAGTTCGGGTTGGTTTGGTACAGGCTCGGCGCTTTATAGGCGCGGGCGATGCCCATTTTTAACGTGAAGTCATCCCCCAGACCCTGAGACAGGTTGAGCGACGGGCTCCAGTTGTTGCCGACGATCGTGTGATGATCGAAACGCAGCGCCGGCGTCAGCATGGTGGTGTCGGTCAGCTCCACGTTGTCTTCGGCAAACAGGGAGAAGATCTCGGCCTTCGAGTATGGGCTACGGCCGGTGCTGTCATAGCCGTCGATATCGCCGCCCATAAAGGTCTGGGTATTTGACGCCCGATCCTTCATCCGCTGCTGGTTCCACTCGGTGCCCAGCGTCAGGTTCTGGTTAAACACCAGATCCAGCGGGATGTTAACTTCGCTGTGCAGCATCACGTCGGCGAGGTCGATATCGCTGAACTGATCGCTGTTGAAGATACCTTCCGTACCGCCCGCCAGACCTTCGCCTTTACGCGAGTTACGGGTACGTTCGTACTGGGCCCAGTTGCTGGTGGTCACGCCGTTATCCCAGCCGCCGTTCCAGGTGACGGAATAAGTCTGGCGATAGAGGCGGTTCGTCTCTTTCCCGTAGTTCTCTTTCACCAGATCGTTGGTATTGGTGTTCTGCGTATCGCCCGCGTAGAGGTTGCCCTGACGGCTGTAGCCGGATTCAAACTCCAGCGACTGCATCGGGGCGAAATCCCAGCGCACGACGCCGTTAATGTTCTTATTTTTAACCCCTTCACGCCCGGCAGGCATGGTATTAGCGTACGCACCGGTACGCTCTGACTGATGCCCGTCGTTGATATCCCAGGCATCGGCCTGCGTTTTATTGAGGTTGCCCAGCAGGCGGAAGCTGAAATCGCCGCCCAGCGGGCCGCTGAGGCTAAAGTTGGTGCGTTTGGTCGAGCCTTCTTCTTTATGCTCCGGGGCGTTCATGTAGGTGTTCCATGAACCGTGCCATTCGCCGTCGCTTTTCTTGGTGATGATATTGACCACGCCGCCCGCCGCGCCGTTGCCGTAGCGCGCGGCCGCCGGGCCGCGAATGACTTCAATACGTTCGATCAGCTCCGGCGGTACCCATGAAGTATCGCCGCGGGTATCGCGCTCGCCGCGCCAGCCCAGACGCACGGAGTTGCGGCTGGTCACGGGCTTGCCGTCAATCAGGATCAGGGTGTTTTCCGGGCCCATGCCGCGAATATCAATCTGGCGATTATTGCCGCGCTGGCCGCTGGTGGAGTTGCCGGTCAGGTTAACGCCGGGCATGGTACGGATAATTTCCGACACGTCACGCGCAGGCGGGCGTTTACGAATTTCATCTGCGGTAATGGTTGAAACGCCGGGCGCCTGCAGGTTCTGCTCGGCGGCGGTGACGACCATGGTTTCATCAGCGGTTGCGGTTTTGCTATCGGAGGCGGTTTCCGCCGCGCTCAGCGGAAACGCAGCCCCGTAGATTCCCAGATTGACCAGCAAGGCCAGGGATTTGATCCTGTTATTCATTGTAATTCCTGCTTTTTGTCGCCACCTTCTCCAAAAGACCCTTCCCAGCGGGAGGAGAGGCGGTATCAATGTTGCCAGTCGAGGGCAAAGGGCGCTCCGTCGCGGACTAAATGAGCCCTCTCAGACATGTTTAATTTTGAAAGACGCGCTTCCCACAGCGCGCTAATACGCTATTGCAAATGAAAATAGTTATCAATAATATTATCAATAAATATTGCGTTTATTAATGCGTTTGTTGATAAATGTCACGATAAACATAGGGTTGAAAAGGAATGCATAAGACAGGAAGTGACGACTGGTGGCAGCATATCTCCGGCCCGCAAATCGAAGCCGTTGACGGCGCGTATCGGGTAACCTTCTGGTGGCGCGATCCGGCGGGCAACGAAACGTCTTCGGCCATCCAGCGGGTATGGATTTATATCACCGGCGTGACTGACCATCATAAAAATGCCGTACCGCAAACCCTGCGGCGCATTCCCGGTACCGATGCCTGGTACTGGCAAACCACGCTTTCTCCGACCTGGCGCGGCAGCTATTGCTTTATCCCTTCCGCCCGCGACGACGACTTTTCCCCCCAGCTTTTTAACGGTGACGGCCCGGACCGCGCGCTGCTGCGCGAAGGCTGGCGCAGGCTGCTGCCGCAGGCGATTGCCGACCCGCTCAATCCGCAAAGCTGGAAGGGAGGGCGCGGCCACGCGGTCTCCGCGCTGGAGCTGCCTGCAGCCCCGGAGCAGCCGGGCTGGGCGATACGCGATGAACCTTATCCACCTCCGCTCTGCATCGAATGGCAGAGCCAGCGACTCGGCAACCGCCGACGGATATGGGTTTACGCCACCGGCGACGCGCAGCCGCAGGCGCGCCCGCTGGCGATCCTGCTGGATGGCCAGTTCTGGGCAGAAAGCATGCCGGTATGGGCGCCGCTGGCGGGCTTAACCCGCGAAAAACGGCTGCCGCCGGCGGTTTATCTACTGATTGACGCGATTGATAATCCGCACCGGGCCGCGGAGCTTCCCTGCAATGAGGCGTTCTGGCTGGCGGTTCAGGAAGAACTGCTGCCAATGGTTCACCGGCTGGCGCCTTTCAGCGATCGCGCCGATCGCACGGTGGTGGCGGGTCAGAGCTTTGGCGGCCTGGCCTCGATGTTCGCCGCGCTCTACTGGCCCCAGCGCTTTGGCTGCGTGCTCAGCCAGTCCGGCTCTTACTGGTGGCCGCATCGCGGCGGCGCGCAGACGGGTCTGCTGATTGACCGCCTGAGCCGCGGCGAATTACATCCGCAAGGGCTACGTATCTGGCTGGAAGCCGGTATTCGCGAGCCGATCATTTTTCGCGCCAACCAGGCGCTACTGGCGCATCTGGAACAGCAGACGATTTTCTGGCGTCAGGTTGACGGCGGGCATGATGCGCTGTGCTGGCGCGGCGGGCTGACCGCCGGGCTTATCCAGCTGTGGCAGCCTTTATGCCGTGATGAGTAACAACGCGCGCTTTACGAGGAATTAGACATGCAATTCAGTAACCCCTTCGACAATCCGCAAGGGCAGTTTTACATCCTGCGCAATGGCCAGCAGCAGTTCAGCCTGTGGCCGCACTCCTGCGCGCTGCCGGAAGGCTGGTCGGTGGAGTGCCCGCCGCAGTCGTTAGCGGCGTGCAATGACTGGCTGGCGGCAAACTGGTCTACCTTGACCCCCGCCCACCATGCATCCTGAGGAGCCCACGATGACCACACGTTTACCGCTGGTTGCGGCGCAGCCGGGGATCTGGATGGCGGAGCGCCTCTCGACGCTGCCCGGCGCCTGGAGCGTCGCCCACTATGTTGAGCTGCGCGGTGATATCGACCCGATACTGCTCGGCCGGGCCATTGTCACCGGGCTGTCGCAGGCCGACACCCTCAGCATGCGTTTTTGCGAAGATAACGGCGAAGCCTGGCAGTGGGTCGATGAACATCGTGCGTTTGCCGAACCGGATTACCGGGATCTGCGTGCCGCGAGCGACCCGCACGCGGCCGCGCTGGCGCTGATGCAGGCCGACCTCGGACAAAACCTGCGGGTGGACGGCGGCAATCCGCTGGTCTGCCATCAGCTGCTGCGGGTGGGCGATAACCGCTGGTACTGGTATCAGCGTTACCACCATTTGCTGGTCGATGGCTTCAGCTTCCCGGCGATTACCCGCCAGATCGCCGCGATCTACCGCGCCTGGCAGCGCGGCGAAGCGACGCCTGATTCCCCGTTTACGCCGTTTGCCGAGGTGGTGGAAGAGTATCAGCGCTACTACGGCAGCGACGCCTGGCAGCGCGACAAACAGTTCTGGCAGGCGCAGCGTCAGGCGCTGCCGGCACCGGCCTCGCTGTCGGACGCGCCGCTGGCGGGAAGGGCGACCAGCAGCGATATCTGGCGCATGAAGCTGGAGGTGGATGCCGGGGTCTTTAGCCGGCTGGCGGCAGGGGCGCCGCAGTGCCAGCGCGCCGATCTGGCGCTGGCGCTGACCGCCCTGTGGCTGGGACGGCTGTGCAGCCGAACGGACTACGCCGCGGGCTTTATTTTTATGCGCCGCATGGGCTCTGCGGCGCTCACCGCTACCGGCCCGGTGCTCAACGTTCTGCCGCTGGCGGTCACTATTGACGCCGGGGAAACGCTGCCGGAGCTGGCCACGCGTCTTGCCGGGCAGCTGAAGAAAATGCGCCGCCATCAGCGCTATGACGCCGAACAGATTGTGCGCGACAGCGGCAGAGCGGCGGGCGATGAACCGCTGTTTGGCCCGGTGCTCAATATTAAAGTCTTCGACTATCAGCTGGATATCGACGGCGTGGAGGCCATTACCCACACCCTGGCCACCGGCCCGGTCAATGACCTGGAGCTGGCGCTCTTCCCGGATGAAGCCGGGGGGCTGTCGCTGGAGGTGCTGGCAAATAAGCAGCGATACGAGGAACGGACGCTGCGTAACCATATCTCCCGACTCTCCGCGCTGCTGGCCCAGTTTGCCGATAATCCGACCCTGCGCTGCGGCGAGGCGAATATGCTGTCGGCGGCGGAAACGGAACAGCTGCGGCAGGTCAACGCGACCGCCGTCGACCTGCCGCTCACCACCCTGAGCGCGCTGGTAGCGGAGCAGGCGGCGAAAACCCCGAATGCCCCGGCGCTGGCGGACGGCCGCTGGCAGTTTAGCTACCGCGAGATGCGCCAGCAGGTGGTGGCGCTGGCTGAACAGCTTCGCGCGCGGGGCGTCAAGCCGGGCGATAGCGTCGCGGTCGCGCTGCCGCGTTCGGTATTCCTGACGCTGGCGCTGCACGGTATTGTTGAGGCCGGCGCCGCGTGGCTGCCGCTGGATACCGGCTATCCCGACGATCGTCTGCGGATGATGCTGGAAGACGCCCGGCCGTCGCTGCTGATTACCTCTGAAGATCAGCGGGCGCGCTTTAGCGATATTCCCGGCCTGGAAAGCCTGTGCTACCAGCAGCCGCTGGCGGCGGGCGAGTCCGCACCGCTGGCGCTCTCACGGCCGGAGCATACTGCCTATATCATCTTTACCTCCGGCTCTACCGGGCGACCGAAAGGGGTGATGGTCGGGCAAACCGCCATCGTCAACCGCCTGCTGTGGATGCAGGACCACTATCCGCTCTGCGCTGACGACGTCGTGGCGCAGAAAACGCCGTGCAGCTTTGATGTGTCGGTCTGGGAGTTCTGGTGGCCATTTATCGCCGGCGCGCAGCTGGTGATGGCCGAGCCGGAAGCCCATCGCGATCCGCTGGCGATGCAGCGGTTCTTTGCCCGCTATGGCGTCACCACCACCCACTTTGTGCCGTCGATGCTGGCGGCGTTCGTCGCCTCGCTGGAGGCGGAGAACGTCGGCGCCTGCCAAACCCTGCGCCGGGTATTTTGCAGCGGCGAAGCGCTGCCGACGGCGCTGTGTCGGGAATGGGAGCAGCTGACCGGCGCGCCGCTGCATAACCTGTATGGCCCGACGGAAGCGGCGGTGGACGTTAGCTGGTATCCGGCCTGCGGGCCCGAACTGGCGGCGGTAAGCGGCACCAGCGTGCCGATTGGCTGGCCGGTGTGGAATACCGGGCTGCGCATTCTTGATGCCGCCATGCGCCCGGTGCCGCCGGGCGTGGCGGGGGATCTCTACCTGACCGGCATTCAGCTGGCGCAGGGCTATCTGGGGCGCCCCGATTTGACAGCCAGCCGCTTTATTGCCGACCCTTACGCGCCGGGCGAGCGCATGTACCGCACCGGGGACGTTGCCCGCTGGCTGGATAACGGCGCCGTCGAGTATCTCGGGCGCAGCGACGACCAGCTAAAAATTCGCGGCCAGCGGATTGAGCTGGGCGAGATTGACCGCGCGATGTCCGCGCTGCCGGACGTTGCGCAGGCGGTGGCTCACGCCTGCGTCTTCAATCAGGCGGCGGCGACCGGCGGCGATGCCCGTCAGCTGGTGGGCTACCTGGTTTCTGACTCCGGCCTGCCGCTGGACGCCGTCGCGCTCAAGGCGCGGCTTGGCGAACAGCTGCCGCCGCATATGGTGCCGGTGGTGCTGATACAGCTGCCGGCGCTGCCGCTGAGCGCTAACGGCAAGCTGGATCGTAAAGCGCTGCCGTTACCCACGTTGAGCGGTGAGCGCAGTGGCCGTCCGCCGGAGCCTGGCGTGGAAACCACCGTCGCCACGGCCTTTAGCCAGCTGCTCGGCTGCGAGGTGAACGATATCGACGCCGATTTCTTCGCCCTCGGCGGCCATTCGCTGCTGGCGATGCGCCTGGCGGCGACGCTCGGCCGCGAGCTGGAGCGGCAGGTGACGCCGGGGCAGGTGATGGTCGCGTCTACCGTCGGCAAGCTGAGCGCGCTGCTGGCATCGGACCTCAGCGATGAGCAGGCGCAACGGCTGGGCTTCGACGCTCTCCTGCCGCTGCGCGAGAGCGACGGCCCGACGCTATTTTGCTTCCATCCGGCTTCCGGTTTTGCCTGGCAGTTCAGCGTGCTGGCGCGTTATTTAAGCCCGCGCTGGTCGATCGTCGGCATTCAGTCGCCGCGACCGCAGGGACCGATGGCCACGGCGGCGGATCTGGATGCGGTGTGTGAACATCATCTGCAAACCTTGCTTTCGCAGCAGCCCCACGGCCCCTATTATCTGCTGGGCTATTCGCTCGGCGGTACCCTGGCGCAGGGGATTGCCGCCCGGTTACGCCAGCGCGGCGAAGCGGTGGCCTTCCTCGGGCTGCTCGATACCTGGCCGCCGGAGACGCAGAACTGGGCGGAGAAAGAGGCGAACGGTCTGGATCCTGAGGTGCTGGCGGAGATTGCCCGTGAACGCGAGGCGTTTCTGGCCGCCCAGCAGGGGCAGGCTTCCGGCGAGCTGTTCAGCGTTATCGAAGGCAACTATGCCGATGCGGTGCGCCTGCTGACCACCGCGCACAGCGCGAAGTTTGACGGTAAGGCGACGCTGTTCGTGGCGGAGAAAACCCGTCAGCCGGGGATGGACCCGCAGGTGGTGTGGGGGCCGTGGGTCGGCGAGCTGGAGGTGTTCAGCCAGGATTGCGCCCACGTGGATATTATCTCTCCGCAGGCCTTTGAAGCGATCGGCCCGGTGCTCAGGGAGATATTGGATTAGGGGCAGATGAACTCCCGGGTTGCGGCTAACGCCTTACCCGGGCTACCGTTTGTGCCAGATTGGGTAGCCCGGCTAAGCGCAGCGCGAGCCGGGAAGCATTAGCGCCAATGTATCAGCCCGGCTCATTTACCGGAGGCGGCACCTGACACGGCTGTCCGGGCTACCGGACCGCAGATGGCGGTGAACCTGTAGCCCGGCTAAGCGCAGCGCGAGCCGGGAATCTCTACTTGCGGCCCAGCGGCACCACCAGCGGCGTATGCGCCACCGGATCGTCAATGATCGTACAGCGCAGGCCGTAAATTTCCTCGATCAGCGCCGCATTGACAATCTCCTTCGGCGCGCCCTCGGCGACGATTTTGCCGTCGCGCAGGGCGATCAAGTGGGTCGCGTAGCGGCAGGCCTGGTTCAGATCGTGCAGCACCGCCGCCAGGGTATAGCCCTTCTCCTGATTCAGCTCGCTTAGCAGCTCAAGCAGGTCGATCTGATGGCTGATATCCAGCCAGGTGGTGGGCTCATCGAGCAGCATAATCGCCGTCTCCTGGGCCAGCACCATGGCGATCCACGCCCGCTGGCGCTGGCCGCCGGAGAGCGTATCGACGCTTTGCAGCGCCAGGTCGGTAATGCCGGTGGCCTTCATCGCCCTGCTGACCGCCTCTTCATCCTCTTTGCGCCAGCGGGTAAACAGCGGCTGGTGCGGATAGCGCCCGCGGGCCACCAGCTCCTGAACCGTAATATCTCCCGGCGTAGTGGCGTTCTGCGCCAGCAGGCCGATCCGCTTCGCCACCTCTTTACTGGCGTAACGCTGGATCTGCTCGCCGTCGAGATACACATGACCGGATGTCGGGGTCATCAGGCGGCTCAGGGTGCGCAGCAGCGTCGATTTACCGCAGCCGTTAGGGCCAATAATGGCGGTGAAGTGGCCGTCGGGAATGGTGACGCTCAGCGATTCGGCGATGGTTTTTTTGCCGTACGCCAGGGTCAGCTGGTCGCCGCGCAAACGGGAGGTTACAGCGGTCATTTTTTGCGGGACTCCTGAATTAACAACCCGATAAGGTAGATGCCGCCAAGGCTGACGGTCACCACGCCCACCGGTAACTGATAGGGCATAAACAGACGCTGCGCGCAGTAATCAGACAGCGCCAGCAGCAGGGCGCCGCACAGCGCCGCCTGGGCCAGCCCCCAGCGCGCGGTGCCGCTGAGGCGGCGCGCGATATGCGGCGCCACCAGGGCGATAAACGAAATCGGCCCGGCGAGCGCGGTAGCGGCGGCGGTCAGCACCACCCCGACCAGCATCAGCAGCAGCCGCGAGCGCTCAACCCGCACGCCCAGGGCGCAGGCGGTATCGTCACCCATCTCCAGCAGCCGCATGCGCCGCGCCAGCAGCGCCCCGCAGACCAGCATCAGCAGAATCAGCGGCGCCGAGGGCCAGGTTTTTCCCCAGGTCAAACCGTTAAGCGAGCCTGCATACCACAGCCCGGCGGAGAGGGCGGTTTCCAGCGAAGCGCGCAGCAGCAGCCAGGTATTGAATGCCACCAGCATAGCGCGCACGCCGATGCCGATAATAATCAGGCGAAAGGTTTCAATCCCGTTGCGCCACGCCAGCAGCCAGACCGCCAGCGCGGTAAGGATCCCGCCAGCCATGGCCGCCATGGCGATGGCCGCCAGGTTCTGGCCAAACATCACCATCGCTACCAGCACGCCGCTCCAGGCCCCGGTGTTAAACCCCATCACGTCCGGGCTCCCCAGCGGGTTGCGGGTCAGCGACTGGAAAATCGCGCCGCTGACGCCGAGGGCGGCGCCAATCAGCAGCGCCATCAGCACGCGGGGCAGGCGCCACTCGGTCACCACCATGGCGACGTTGCGCGGCGCATCTCCGAGCAGCGCCGAGATAACCTGCTCAACGCTCAATGGCACCAGGCCGGTGCCCAGCCCCCACAGGGAGACCAGCGCGCTGGCGACCAGCAGCAGCAGGCAGCTAAAAATCAGGCGACGAGAAGGCGCAATCACATGCCACCTCCGCGCGGCTGGCGGCGTACCAGCCAGATCAGCACCGGTGCGCCGATAAAGGCGCTGACCACCGAAACCCGCAGTTCGCCGGGCACCAGCAGGCGCCCCAGCACGTCGGCAAACAGCAGCAGGGCAGGGGTAGCCAGCAGGGTCACCGGCAGCGACCAGCGATGATCCGCGCCCACCAGCCAGCGGGCCATATGCGGCATCATCAGGCCGATAAAGGCGATGGGCCCGACCACCGCCGTGGCGCTGCCGCACAGGACGGTAATCGCCAGCAGACCAATAAGCTGAGTACGCGCGACCCGGCTGCCGAGCGCGGTGGCCGTATCGTTGCCGAGGCTCAGGCTGTTTAAGGCCCGGCTCAGCAGCAGCGTCACCAGGCCGGCAATGAGTACCGGGATCAGCACGATTTTCAATGTTTGCAGGGTGCGCACATCCAGCGAGCCCGCCTGCCAGAAGCGCAGCTGGTCGTAGACGTCAGGGTTAAGCAGGGCGATACCGCTGGAAAGCCCTTCCAGCACCGCCGCCAGGGCGACCCCCGCGAGGGTCAGGCGAACCGGGCTCAGCTGGCCGCCGCCCTGGCTGCCGGTAAAGGCCACCAGCAGCGAGGCGCCGAACGCGCCGCAAAAGGCCATCAGCAGCTGCTCCTGCGGCGAGGAGAGACCAAACAGCGCCGCGCCCAGCACGATAGCGAAGCTGGCGCCGGAGTTGACGCCGAGGATCCCCGGGTCCGCCAGCGGGTTGCGGGTCAGCGTTTGCATCAGCGCCCCGGCCAGGCCCAGCGCGGCGCCGGCCAGCAGCCCGGCGAGGGTTCGCGGCAGTCGTGCATCAAGGACGATGGTGCAATCGGCGCTCTGGCAGGTGCCGGTGAAGGCATCAATGACGACGCTAAACGGCAGGGGTTTGGCGCCGACCAGCAGGCTGAGCGCAACGGCGATGATTAAAACGATTAAAAGACCCGGCACGGCAAAGGCGCGCGCCGCGGTCGTGGAAGACGACATGGCTTACATCCCTGACATGATAATGATAGTAATTATCGTTATCGATTCTATCCGGTTATGTTAGCATGTGCACCCATAAAAATGGTATGGAAAATAATAACAAGGCGCTGTCATGAACCGACAATCCTGGCTGCTGAATCTCAGCTTGCTGAAAACCCACCCGGCCTTTCGCGCCGTCTTTATCGCCCGCTTTATCTCGATCCTGTCGCTTGGCCTGCTGGGCGTGGCGATCCCGGTACAAATCCAGCTGATGACCCATTCCACCTGGCAAGTGGGGCTGTCGGTGACCTTAACCGGCGGGTCGATGTTTGTCGGTCTGATGATCGGCGGCGTGCTTGCCGACCGCTATGAGCGTAAACGTCTGATCCTGCTGGCGCGCGGCACCTGCGGGATTGGCTTCGTCGGCCTGTGTCTCAACGCCATGCTGCCGGAGCCGTCGCTCATCGCCATCTATCTGTTGGGCATCTGGGACGGCCTGTTTGCCTCAATCGGCGTGACCGCGCTGCTGGCGGCGACTCCGGCGCTGGTTGGCCGGGAAAACCTGATGCAGGCCGGGGCGATCACCATGCTGACGGTGCGGCTGGGCTCGGTGATTTCGCCGATGATCGGCGGCCTGCTGCTGGCAACCGGCGGCGTAGCCTGGAACTACGGCCTGGCGGCGGCAGGTACCTTTATTACGACGCTGACGCTGCTGCGTTTGCCGCGGCTGGCGCCGCCGCCGCAGCCGCGCGAGCATCCGCTAAAATCGCTGTACGCGGGACTGAAGTTTCTGTTTAACAGCCCGCTTATCGGCGGCATTGCGTTGCTTGGCGGCCTGCTGACCATGGCCAGCGCGGTGCGCGTGCTCTATCCGGCGCTGGCCGGGAGCTGGCAGATGTCGACGTCGCAGATTGGCCTGCTGTACGCCGCGATCCCTCTGGGCGCGGCGTTCGGGGCGTTGACCAGCGGACAGCTGGCGCAGACGGCGAGGCCCGGCGTGCTGATGCTGGCGACTACCGTTGGCTCCTTTGTGGCGATTGCGCTGTTCAGCCTGATGCCGGTGTGGGCGCTGGGCGCCCTGTGCCTGGCGCTGTTTGGCTGGCTGAGCGCGATAAGCTCGCTGCTGCAATATACGCTGATTCAGACGCAAACCCCGGAAAATATGCTCGGGCGTATCAACGGGCTGTGGACCGCGCAGAACGTGACCGGCGATGCGATAGGCGCGGCGCTGCTCGGCGGCCTGGGCGCGATTCTGACGCCGGCCGCTTCGGCGAGCGCCAGCGGCTGGGCGCTGGTCATTGTGGGCGTGGTGCTGGTGGGGCTGCTACGCGAGCTGCGCCGCTTTCAGCGCCCGGAGACGGCGAGCGAAAATTAATTCAGCCGGGTTTCCCGGAGGCGGCGCGCTGCGCCTGTCCGGGCTACCGGCCCGCAGACGGCGGCGGACTCGTAGTCCGGGTAAGCGCAGCCGGGGAAGAAGCCGCACCGATGTATTTATCCCCGTACATTCCCGGGTTGCGGCGTAAACGCCTGACCCGGGCTACCGGCCCGCAGACGGCGGTGGACCC